>JBMSGH010000014.1:0-86292 GCA_049415445.1 Bacteriovoracaceae bacterium
GCTTCAGGTTTGGGATGGTGACTCTTGGGAAGATATAGGTTCAGGAGGAGGAAGTAGTGGTAGTTCAGGCATAGTAGAGGGAAGTAATTATATTAAAATTGGTAAAACTATGATCGCATGGGGGACTTCAAGTACATTAGCAGCAAATACGTTCGAAACGATAACTTTCCCTGTTGCATTTACTGTGAAACCAGTTGTGACGGTTTCTTCAAAAACCAGAAATACTTACAATTGTTCAACAGGAACAGGCGCAAATGGTTATACCACTACAAGTAATTTCAGAATGTATGTCGAAGGCGGCGCAAATAATAAATGTGACTGGCATGCAATTGGACCATGGACAAATAGTGCTGCCGCTGGAATTATTGCTACAGATTTAATGGATGCCGATTCAGATACAAAAATCCAGGTAGAAGAAAGTGCCAATGAAGATAAGATCAGATTTGATACGGCAGGAGCAGAAAGGGCAGTTATTGATTCTAGTGGGCTTACTGTTACAGGAGACGTTAAGGTTGGTAACTCTGGAAATGGGTGTTCTGTAACGAATGAAGGAGCACAACGCTATAACTCGACTTATAAATGGATGGAGTTTTGTAATGGAACGGAATGGGATTCGATCAATGGTAAATATATAGTAACGAACGCTCTAACGAGTAATAGTTCCGTTGTTATTCCCAATCATGTGATTGCAACTTTATGCGGAGACAGTGATGGATGTAGTTATATAATTACTATGTACAATTGGGACGGACAACAGAGGACAACCTCATCACAAAGGTATCATTTTTATTATCATATTCCGACGGGGCGTTATCGAGCTGGTGCCGGTACGGCAACCTACGGTGAAGTGAACGCAACAGACAATGATAATGGAGAAAGTCATATTGCTCTATTTTGGTCCTGTTATTTTTCAGATTATGCACATGTTAACGGGGTAGCGCAGAATGACGGTGATAATAATTTTCACTTATTAAACTGGAGTCAATATAATAATGAAACTTGTGGATTGGTTTTTTACGACTAGTTTAAACCTGTAAATCAATTATAGGATTATTATTTAAAAGAAGTGTGAAAATCCTAGACCTATACGCCTATCCTCTTCTCTTGTGTATTCACGAGATGCAACATATACAATGTTTCTTTATAATCCTTAAATCGGGAGACAAAGATAGATCCTATTTAAGCTTATTTCTAAACTTTTGTATGTTTAATTTAAATCACCTTTAATCAATAGGTTAAAGATGTTCGTTGCGTTGAGTTTTAGACTTTCCTTTTAAAATTATATAAAGTCATCAGGATCTTAAAACTAAATTATGCGATTTGTTAAAATTAGGAAAAGCATGCTCGATAAAACCAGAAAAGAAGGAAATATGAAACAATCAAAGAAGCCCCTCAAGGCGAGCTTTATTGAGAAAAAGCTTCAGATGGCCAAAAAGGCAGGTCTGGGTAAACATGATCTTAAAAAGTTTTTAAGAAATATTATGGTCTCAAGAAAACTTGATGACACCGAAATTTCTATGAGAAAACAAGGTAAGGCCTTCTTTCAAATATCAGGGGCCGGACATGAAGGCGTTCTTACCGCCTTTGGACATGCTCTAAAACCAAAATACGATTGGTTCATTCCTTACTATAGAGACAGAGCTCTATGCTTGGCCTTAGGAATGACACCTTATGAGATGCTCTGCCAAGCAAACGGAAATATCGGAGACATCTCTTCTTACGGAAGACAAATGCCTGCTCACTGGGGTTGTAAAAGAGAGAATATTATATCCGCCTCTTCATGTACCGGAACTCAGTTCCTTCAAGCTGTAGGGGTAGCAGAAGCAGGACAATACCTAAAAAGTCTTAAAGAAAGAGGACTAGATACTAATAATGTTCCTTACCAAGATGATGAAATTGTTTATGTAAGCTCTGGTGATGGAACAACAAGCCAGGGTGAATTCTGGGAAGCCTTAACAACGGCCTGTGTAAATAAGTTAAATGTTCTTTTTATGGTTGAGGATAACGGATTTGCTATATCAGTACCTGTTGAAGTCCAGACACCAGGTGGTTCTATTTCTAAGGCCCTTGATGACTTCCCTGAATTAGAAATTGTGAAATGTGATGGAAACTGTCCTATTGATAGTTACGATGCTGCATTAAAGGCCGTAAAACACCTTAGAAAATCAAAGGGACCCGTTTTAGTTCATGCTAAAGTGACAAGGCCTTATAGTCACTCTCTTTCAGATGATCAAACAAAGTACCGAACTGAAGATGAGCTTGCTGAAGAAAAAGAAATTGATGTTGTTAGTTCTTATCCAAGATTACTTTTAGAGGGAGGAATTCTTTCTGAAAAGGAATATGAAGATTTAAAAAATGAGGTTAATGAAGAAGTTCGAAGTGCTCTTGATAAGGCCTTAGAAACTCCTTGGCCTAAAAAAGAAACATGGGGAGATCATTTATTTTCCGAAGAAGTTGATATTGCTGGAGAAGACTTTGAAACATCTCCAGAATTTTCAGGTAAAGATGACATCCCGATGGCCCAAACCATTAATAGCGTTCTTAGATCTGAGTTTAAAAATAATTTAATGCTAAGAATGTTTGGTGAGGACGTTGCTGATTTTTCCCAATTAGAAAAACTAGACGACCCTGACCTTAAAGGCAAAGGTGGTGTTTTTACAATTACCAAAGGCGTACAAAGAGAGTCCTTAGAAGGACAAGTTTTTAACTCACCTCTTGCAGAGGCCAATATTATAGGACGGGCCATTGGTCAGTCTATGAGAGGTCTTAAACCAGTCGTTGAAATTCAGTTCTTTGACTATATTTGGACTGCTTATATGCAGCTTAAAAATGAAATGGCGACAACGAGATATCGTTCAGGTGGAGATTTTAAGTGTCCAATGGTTGTTCGAGTTCCAATTGGAGGATACTTAAGAGGTGGATCCATTTACCATTCACAATCAGGTGAGTCCCTATTTACTCATATCCCTGGGATCTGTGTTGCTTTTCCTTCTAACGCACAAGACGCTGCAGGACTTTTAAGAACCGCGATAAGGGCCGATGATCCTGTTATGTTCTTAGAACATAAACATTTATATTATCAAGGCTATAATAGATGTGCTGATCCAGGGGAAAACTATATGATTCCTTTTGGAAAGGCCCGAATGGTTAAACAAGGAGCTGACGCCACTGTCGTTTGTTGGGGGGCCCTTGTTCAAAAAACAATTGATGCCGCTAAGATGGTGGAAAGTGAGACAGGAAAAACGATAGAAATTATCGATCCAAGAACTCTAGTTCCTTTTGACATGGAGGCCGTTAAAAGCTCTCTTTCTAAAACAAATAGACTTCTTATTTGTCATGAAGAAACCAAAACAAGTGGGTTTGCTGGAGAAATAGCTGCTCGAGTGAATGAAGAGTGCTTTGAAGATTTAGATGCTCCTATTTTAAGAGTAGCGGCCAAAGATACTCATGTGGCCTATTGTCCTGATCTAGAAGAGGAAATTCTTCCTCAAGTCTCAGATGTAAAAGAGGCACTTCTTAAGTTACTTAATTACTGACACTTAATCTCATAAAATGAATTATAGAGTTTATGCCTACAAAGACTTTGGTCTTTGTAGGTTACTTTGTAGCCTTTTCTGATTCTTTTAATATTTTTAATGTCATTTGTTAACGTCATGTATTCCACATTAAACGCCCGGCTTTTTTTAAAATCTTTATAATCTAAGTTAAATATTGGAGGGCTGTGGAAAATAAGAAAATACAGAACATACTTTTTATATTTCAAAGAGCTTGAAAAGACCAAGATAACTAAAATGATGATAACTCCAGGAAAGTAGTCTCCTCCAACAGATGAAAATTTAGATGCTGAGAGGATAATTCTTTCATATATTTGAATATAGTTATCAAGAGGTAGAAAGAGACTAAAAATGAAAAAGGGAAATAAAATAATAAAAAGAGAAGAAATAATAATGCCTATAAAGCTAGATAGAGGGTTAAAAGGGGTCTGGTTTAAAGCGGCCAAAAAAAGCTGGGTGATAAAAAGTGCAAAGGCCATTGAGTTTAAACGGGCCTGAGAAAAGAGAGTGCCTAAGAAAATAAAACTGTAGAAAAAACTCCAGGGGTTATGGGAAAAGGTTCCAAATAAAATATCCAGTGTAAATACAAATAAAAAAATATTAAAAGTTCCAAAATCGTACTTTGATAACCTATGAATTTGTAGACCTAATCTTAGCCAGATGATTCTTTTAATAGCAAAGTACCCGTCAAAAGTGAGAGGAATAAGCCCTAATAAGGTGATAAACAGCTTAGTGTATCCTGGGGCCCATAATCTTAATGGGGAGATTAAAAAATAAAGTAAAAAAAGAAGGGAGTGAAAGTGTAGACCTGAAGGGGTGAAAAGGTGTGCCAAATTGAGCTTATAATGGGCCTTTTTGAGGCGGTTAGATAATGAGCTTAGGTCTCCTAAGGTATAGGCCTTAGAAAGTGCAGGTCCATCTATTTGAAATGAGGAAGAAATCTTTTGTGATGATGAACCCTGGAGGCAGATAAAAAGAAAAAGAGAGGTTAAATAAAGGCATAGTCGAGGAGTCATTACATAACCTATACAAAAACTTAATTTTAAAATAGGCCCTTAACGAATGATAATTATAGGGATATGAAAAGCAGCATCAAATATAAATAGGAATGAAATTATGGGGTTGAATTTAAGCAATGCGACAATAAGGCCATTCATTGAGAAGTTATTAAAAGAAGATGGGCTCGAACAAAACTTTAACTATCTTCACAACCTTCCAGAAAAAAAAGTTAAGCTTCTTCTTAAGATTAAATCAGATGCCCTATTATCTGGTTTTCCTTTTTTTATTGCAGTATTTAAATATTTTGATGAATCAATCAACCTTGATTTTCTTTTAGAGTATGAAGGTAAAAAAGTTCAAAAAACACAAGAAATAGAAATAGCTCTCCCTTTCTCTGTAGCACTATCAGGAGAAAGACTCGCTTTAAATCTTTTACAACACTCTAGTGCAATATCCACTTTCACTAATACATTTGTTTCTTTATGTCCGGATATGACTATTCTCGATACAAGAAAAACAACTCCAGGATTAAGAACCCTTGAAAAATATGCTGTCACTCAAGGAGGTGGATATAATCATCGCTTTGATCAAACAGATATTTGGATGATTAAAGATAACCACAAGGTCTTTTTTGGAGGATTAACTCAGGCCTATCAATTTTTTAAAGAGCAAAAGGCCTTCTATAAACCAATCGTAGCTGAAATACATAATCTGAGTGAATTAGAAGAGGCCAAAAAGTGCGGAATCAAGCACCTGATGTTGGATAATTTTTCTGCGCAAGATATTGTGAAGGCCATTGAGATGAAGCAAGAAGGAATGAGCTATGAAGTTTCTGGAGGTATTAGACCAGAAAATTGCCAAAATTATCTTATAGAGGGAGTTGATGCATTCTCTATTGGTTGTTTAACTCAAAACCCTCCCAATATTGATATTTCCCTAAAGGTTCAAAGCTCTCTATGAAAGTCCATCAATTTGATGTCATGATCATTGGAACGGGGGTGGCAGGACTGTCTTGCGCTCTCAAGCTCAGTGAAAAAGGCCTTAGAGTAGGACTTATAACAAGAGAAAAAGATCCTCTTATCAGTAATACCTATTACGCTCAAGGTGGGATTGTTTATTTAAAAGAAGACGATAAGACTTTTAAAAATGATGTGATGGCCGCTTCTTCTCATACCTCTCATCTTGAGGCCATTGATGAATTAATTCAGAAGTCTGGGCGGATTCTTGAAGAAGTACTTTTAGAAAAAGCAAAAGTTCCTTTTGCAACAGATAAAAATGGTGAGTTATCTTATACAAAGGAAGCAGCTCACTCGGCCTCAAGAATATTATTTAAAGGTGATTTCACAGGAAAGAGTATTCAAACTTCTCTTCTTAATTATATAAAAGATCAAACACTTCATCCTAATATCCACATCCTTCAGGCCCATACGGCCATAGATTTAATCACTCCTATGCATCATGGTTGCAGTCTTAATCAAAGGTATGGCCCACACCAAGTTGTTGGGGCCTATTTATTTGATCAAATAAATAATCAAGTCGTAAAGGCCATGAGTAAAGCAACCGTATTGGCCACAGGAGGAGTAGGTGCTCTCTATCTTCATCACTCTAACTCAGAAGGTGCAAGAGGGGATGGGCATGCCATGGCCAAAAGAGTTGGTGCAAATTTGATTAATATGGAGTTTGTACAATTTCATCCAACTACATTTTTCGATCAGTCAGGTCATAGACGGTTTCTTATATCGGAAGCACTAAGAGGTGAAGGAGGAGTTTTAATTAACTCAAGTGGTACACGCTTTATGCAAAAATATCATAAAGATTTAGAGCTTGCTCCACGTGATGTCGTTGCACGGGCCATTGTAGATGAAACAATTGAGACAAGACACGACTGTGTTTATCTTGATATAAGTCATAAAGATGCTGATTGGCTCAAAGAACGTTTTCCAACTATTTATGAATATGGACTTGGAAAAGGTATCGATATAACAAAGCATCCTATTCCAGTTGTCCCTGCGGCCCATTATACTTGTGGCGGTGTGGCCACGGATTTAAAGGGTAAAACCAATGTTAAAAACCTCTATGCTATAGGAGAGCTGGCCTGTACAGGTTTGCATGGGGCCAATCGTTTGGCCTCAACATCGCTTCTTGAGGGTTTGTGTTGGGGACAAATTAGTGCAGAAGATATCATTGAAAAAATATCAGATCAGAATCTCTATCCCGATGATCTTATTAGAGATTGGGAAACGGGCTCGATTCAACCTGATACGGCCTTAATTAATCAAGATATGCTTACTTTAAAGCAAACCATGTGGAATTATGTGGGGCTTAAAAGAACGGTAATGAGATTAGAAAGAGGTGAAGTCATTATTAAGGACTTATTTCATGAAACGAATCAGTTTTATCGTAATGCACTTCTAACAGATAATTTAATTGGTTTAAGAAATGCTGTTGAAGTTTCAGCGCATCTGATCAAAGCTTCTCAAAGAAATAAAAAATCAATTGGCTGTTTTTTTAGAAATGACTAATTTGACATTCATATAAATATTGAGATCAAATAGTTTAAGTCAAAATTTATTATAAAATCAATGGAGGATTTTTATGAAAAAACTATTTATCAGTTTAACACTTTTATTTACTTTTGCTGCAAACGCTAATGAACAAAAGCATCAGGACCTAGAGCTTATTAAGCTTGGTTGTAAAGACCCTGCTGCAGTTGGAAATCAAATAAGACCGTCTAAAATTCAAATTGTATGTAAGGACCAAAGACTTGTTTGGGAACAAGCACGTATAGAGCAAAGAAACATTCCTTCTCAAAGAATGATCTCTACAGTACTAAGAACAAACAAAGCTAATCTAAAGATGGCCCCTAAGAAATTTGAAGCACCTGTTACTTCAACAGTAATGAACTGTCCTGTTATGCAAGAAATCAAGCTTGAAGTATCAATTAACTATAATGTTACTTGTGATGAAGTTCTTGATATGAATACTATCGAAGACTTCTGCTTTGAAAGTTTAGAGAAAGATATTGCTAAGCATGATGATGTTATGCAAAGAACAAACACAGGAAATGTTATCTATGCTTGTGCTCAAGCTAGACAAGGAAGACAACAACGTAGACAAAAGTAATCAACACTTTTTATAACAATGTTTGAGGGGGGCCTTTGTGCTCCCCTTTTTTAATCCTTAAGGAGGATTATTTTGATTTGGCCTATATCTTTTTTTCTTATCTTTTTTAATACTGTTTTCGCTCAAGAAATAGTGCCAACTTATGGAGAATTTTTTCACTTTGATGAAAAAGATATTTCAGAGTACCAACCGCAAATACCACCCTTTATTAGTGTGACCACTAAACATGGGCCACTTTTTGTAAAAATAGGAAAGTATGAATATGAGGCCAATCATAAGGTTTGGTCATCCCATTGGTTTCCTTATTATGAAAAAGAATTATTTGAGACAGAAGATTCTCCTCTGGCCAAATATGATACTTACGCTAGAAAAAGAGGTTATCAATCTAAAGCGAGAGAATACGAAAAAAATAAGGTTTATAATGAACGGGCCAGTGATTGGGAAGGGCTTTGTAATGCTTGGGCCATGGCCGCGATTATGTTCCCAGAGCCTAAAAAAGCTGTAAAGCTGTATAATATTCATTTTGAAGTAAGAGATTTAAAAGCATTATTATTAAAAAGCTTAGAACTAGAAACAGGTGATCAGTTTTTTGGTCAAAGAAATAATGCTGAATGGGATAGCTTATATGCAGATGTTTACCCAGATCAGTTTCATCGTTTTATTCAGGTAGAAGGGTTTGAAAAAAAGAACCCTTTTGTGATGGATTACGATGCTGGCTACCAGGTTTGGAATGTCCCCGTTTATAAAGTTAAAAGTATTATAAAAGAAGTAGAAGGCAACTCTGAAGTCTTGGATGTTAAAACATATGTTTATTATGCTTCACCTTTTATCTTTGAAGATAACTTTGTTGGAATTGAAACGGAAATGAAAATTTACGAGTATGATCTCCATGGACAATGGGAGGGAGATCACTTTAGAGTGAATTATGGCCTGTGGAAAGATAGCTCAAAATGGGATCATCCCGACTATCTGATTCCTAGACCAAAGAGAAGTCCAAAAAGAGTTTCTCGAAATAAGGAAATCAAGCCTAATATTATCGATGAAATTTTAAGATACTCTTATTAAAATAGAAAACCCCGCTTTTACAAGCGGGGTCTCTGAGAGAGAAGAGAGAGAAACTTTTCTCCTTTCTAATCCATCCGGGATCTTGGGGAGAAGGGGGGTTAGGTTCTATCCCTAGAACCTAGTGGGGAAACTTAAGCTGCGTCCTTTAACTCCTTTTCTAGGGAAAGGCCCACGTTAAAATCCATTTTTAGTGGGCCTTCATTAAGGTCACTTCTTCCATGTTGACCTATCAATTTATTGTCATCGTACTTGGCAATAAAATATTGGGTTTTAGTATCGAGTTCACTTTCTTCAAAGGAACACTTTTTAATAGGAGATATTTCATAAAAACTATCTTCAAATTGGCAATTCTTGAAATGTGTATGAAGGATATGTGAAAAGTGAAATTTACAATTAGTAAAAGTACAGTTTTTAAACTGGCAATGCTCTATACGGCTGCCAAAGAAGGTGCAGTCTTGAAAGTGGACTGACTCAAACTTTACACCAGAAAAGAGCCCGCCGGATATAATGAGTTCATCGTAGTTGCAATTTGAGATTGTCACATTTTCTAGAATTTCATAGTTTTGGTAACTAGCTGAAATCTCGTCTAAGTTTAAAGCACATTTTAAGCAATCTTCAAGGCTAGTAAAAAAGATTTCGGCCCCAGTTGGGCGATATTTCTTATATTCAGACCGTGCAATATCAACTTTATAGCTCCAGCTCCCATTTTCATATTTATAAATAAAGGGGCCAACTAGCTGAAAATGTGACTTTAAGAGCTCTTTTGGGTTTTCTAAACTTCTTGTATTTGTCGCTACACTATCCATGTGTTCCTCACTTACGTGTTATAATTGCATTGTACAATATCTGACCAATTGCGTCAAGATAAAAAATTGCATTTAGAAATTAAATTGCAATCCGATAATAAATACAGGAGGTTCTATGTCAGAATTTAAGAAGGAAAAGTGGGACCATTACCTGTCCATTGTTCGCAAGTATATGCAACTACGGGGAATCATTACCCAGAAAGATTTGGCCGAGGCGGCCGATATTGGCGTTTCCACCATGAGCCGTTTTATGGGGCAAAAGTCTAGTGACCTTAACCCTGAAATTGTTGCCAAAATAACGGCCAAATTAGATATCCCATTTCATGAAATTATTGATTTTGTCGATGAATCCTTTGAGGAAAAGTTTAAAAGGCTAGTTCTATTCTATAAAGGTGAACTAACAGGCCCTTTAAATATTCATGAACAAGAAGATATAGGCGAGGCCCTCTCTTCATTAGGAACTGCGGAAAAACCAGCTGAGGCCAAAGTAAGTGCAACACGTGGACAAAAAAGATCGATTCCTTTTGAACCAGATGAGAATAGTAAGTTCTCGCAAAAAAGTTTGAAGGATAAAATTGAAGGTCTAAGTCCAAGACAAAAGGCCTATCTGACAGACTTTTTAAACTTAGATATGGAAAGTAGAGATTTGATGGTGGATTTAGGAAATAACTTATTTAGATATTTCAAACAAAAGGGATTAGATTTTTGAGAGTATTCATATTGCTTTTTTTCCCTTGTTTATTATTTGCTGCTCCTGAAAAGATTGAGGTGTGGTTTTTATCTTTTGAATCGACAAGTTTTCACAATATAGAAATGAGCGATCAATTGTTGGCCCAAAATGATTGTATACCAATGGGTGAGGGGTGTTTTAATCCGCAGACAGGATATGTTGGTAAAAAAGACTTTAAGGATGATTCGGAAGATTTACCAAAAGAACTAAAAACGTTTAATGCTCAAGAAGCTGATCTGGTGAACTGTGATAAGGACTATTTTTTTGATATTTATTGTGGAAAGGCCAAGGCCAAAAAAAAACCTTCTTCTTTTGAGATTTGGGTAGATACAAGCTCTTCAATGAGAAATGTAGACTATTCTCGTGATCCAGATTATTGCTATCGAAGAACATTTATTGAGAAGCTTTCACGGCAATGCAAAAAAAGTCCCTTGGTATCATTATTTCATACGAGTAAAAAAATTATGGGCTCTTCTAAAGACCTTTGTATGAATTATGGAAATAATAACCTGCAAAAGTTAAAGCAATGGGTAAATAACTCAAAGGCCAAACATCTTGTTATTATTACAGATATTGATGAAATGAATTTAGACTTCAAAAATTTCATGGATCAAGTAGGTGCGACTCATTATGGTGTCGGACAAAAACCATTCTATGCATCTGAGTTAATGCAAAAGATCAGCTCTGTTATTTCTTATTGTCATTAAATTTTCCTCTTAGTAAAAAAAAGAATGAATAAAAAACTTATATCTTGGTCTCAAGAAAATTTCCGAGAACTTCCTTGGCGAAAAAAAAGAACCTTATATAAAACTTTGGTTTCCGAAATTATGCTTCAACAAACAACTGTGGCAACGGTTAAAAAACATTTTGAAAAGTTTTTAATTCGTTTTCCAGATATAAAGTCTCTTGCTTTGGCCAAAGAAGAAGAGGTTTTATTGGCCTGGCAAGGATTAGGTTATTACCGAAGAGCTCGAAACCTTAAAAAAGCGGCCGAGTCTATATACTACGATTATAATGAAAAATTTCCTAAAACGGTTGAAGAGCTTGTGAGTATTGCTGGAATAGGAATTTATACGGCCAACGCATTATTGGCCATAGGCCAAGATAAGCAAGCCCTTGCTTTAGATGCTAACTTAGAAAGAGTATTGGCCCGATTCTATGGCGTTAGGGTACTTAAAGGACCTAAACTTCAAAAAAAGCTTTATGAGCTATTCGAAAAAAAACAAATCATTAAGGACAGGGAGAAATGGGGTGGCCGTGCTCTAAACGAGGCCCTTATGGACTGTGGGCGTGTTTATTGTCAGGCCAAAAAGGTCGAATGTCTTCTATGCCCTTTAAGTAATAAGTGCGAGGCCGCCAAGCTTAAATCGGCACTTGATCTTCCTCTTTCTGAAAATAAAATAAAACAAAACTACAGCTTAAAGCTTTTAAGGATCGTGGTCAGAAAAAGAGGAAGTATTCTTGGGACAAAACGAGAAGAAGGTCAATGGCTCAGCGGACAAGTCGAACTTCCTACTTTTATTGTACATTCTGAGGATCCCAAGTTAGATCAATATCCTTTATGGAAAGGAAAAATAAATCTTGAGCATTTGCCTTCACTTAAGACTGGGATTACCAAGTACAAAATTGAGAATATTATCTTAGACCTCTCAGAGGATGAATGGAAAAAAGTTAAAGCTAAAACCAGTGAGCTAAAATTTTATTCTTTAAAATCTAAAAATACTCATTTTTCCACAACGACTTTGAAAATTCTTGATAGAATTGAGGGATGAAGTTTTTTTTAATTCTCATTTTATTGTTCGCTCATCCCAGTTGGGCAGGTCTTAAAATCTTAACCTATAATATGGCCCTTGATCAAAGAAGGGTTGATCACTCAGATGTAAGGTTAAGCTTTGCTAATGATTACCTTTTTCATAGTGGTGCCGATGTATTGTGTCTTCAAGAGGTGTGGAAAAAAGAGGATAAAGATTATCTTATAAATAGTTTAAGTCATGACTATTTATATAACTTTAGTTCGAGACCATCTCAAACCTATACGTCAAAGTCACCTGCTTGTGGCCCTAAAGTCCTTTTTGGGGATGCGGGAATTCTATCTTGTCTTAATGAATTTTGTCTTTTTAAAAATAAAAAAGGACTTGGCCCTTGTTTTAGGAAAAACTGCCCTTCCCTTATTTCACCATTAATAAATAAAAATAAAGAATGTGCCCAGGCACTTCTTTCGAGTAATCATGAGCTTAATTTTTTAAGCTTTTTAAAGTTAATAAATCCCTTTAAAGGAGGAGCTAAGTTTTCTCATCAGGGTAATGATGGATTACTTATTCTTTCAAAAAAGCCTATTGAGTCCAGCTCCGTTATTGATTTAAGCAACTTCTCTACTTTTTATCGAAGGGGTGCTTTAGAAGTAGAAATTGATAAGCATAAGATTTATTGTACTCAGCTCTCTTCTGATTTAGATTATTTTTTACCTTATATGGGCCCCATGGAAAGTTGGGTAGCAGAAAGCACCAAACAGGCAGGTGTATTAATAGAGTCTATGAAAAAAAATCACCTTCCAACAATTCTACTTGGATCTATTTCTTGTTCTTATCCTCATAAAGAAAATTTTATTTCTCCGTATAATTCAAATGTCTGTCAGATGATTCAAGACGAAGGCTTTCAAGATCATTTATTTGAGAATAATCCAGAATGTACTTATTGTGCCTCTAATAATCTAATTATGGAAAATCGACAGGACAGTTTTTTGTTAGATCATATTTTCACAAAAAATATAAAGGTGAAGTCATCAAAAGTTATTTTTAAAGAAAGGGTTCAATTCACAACCGAAGATGGTGAAAGTAAAGAAACACAATTGAGTACTAACCATGGTGTCTTTATGGAGATTGAGTGAGAAAAATGCCTTGGTGATCTTTTGTCTAATAAAAATGCCGAGAAAGAAATAAGCCGGATTCTGTATTAAATTACCATTCCTCTAGGGGGTAAATTACTTCACCCCTCCAGCACTCTACCCGCCTACTTCAGACTGGCCGTCCTCAAGCATAGGCCTATTTGAGCTTGCACCTCGTAGAGTTTACCTGATTTCACTACGGTATGACCCATACATCCTTTCTGTTGCACTTGTCCTCACCTCGCGGTGGACGGGAATTACCCGCTACGACGCCATGTGGTGTCCGGACTTTCCTCCCGTACCAATTGGTACCGGCGGTAATCTCTCTTTCTCGGCCCCTAATTAATGCACCAGTCTAAGCTCGTAGTCAAATAAAAAGGCTCATGCTAATTATTTAAAGTAATCAATTCCAACTACTTAAGGTTTTAGTATGAAATTATTCACCATATTTTATCTCCTTTTTTCCTATAATGTTCATGCTTCTCTAGGGCAGCTTGTTCGAGAGTTTAAAAGTAACAATCAAGGACTTGTAGAAAAAAAATTACAAATACAAATGGCCTCACTAGGACTTCAGTCCATTGAAGATAAAAGACCTTGGACAGTGATGTATTCTGGTAGTGTGACAAATAATCAGCTCGATAGCAGTTCAAGCTTTTCAAACCAAAACTCAAAAACCCTCGTTCACAGTATATCCTTTCTAAAAGATACAATTTGGGGGGGCCAGTTTAAGTTAGAAAATGTTTATTATCATGAAGACCGTGATCCAAGCCACTCCGCTTTGAGTTTTGGCTCCTCTTCTAAAAACTCATATCAATTTTATCAAAAGCTCTCTTACGCTCAACAACTGGGAGCGAATTTCTTGGGAAGAAAGGATTATCAAGAAAAAGAGTTCTTTTCACTTTCACAAAAACTAGCTCAAAAGAATTTTGATGAGAGTCTTAGTATGTCGTTACTAAGCTTTTTTGAGCTTTATTCAAGGGCCTCATTGGCCAAGAAGCAACTTTCATTACAAAGGGATGCACTTCTTAGGGCCAAAAAAAGAACAGGTCTGATAAAAAAAATGGTCAATGATGGCCTTAGGCTTAAAGTGGATTTGTATTCTGCTCAAATGGCCGAAATAGCTCAGCGAGAGGCCGTCACGGCAGCAGAAAATAACCTTTTTGAAGCTATAGATCAGCTCTCTTCTCAACTTCATCGTAAAGTAAGTGAAAATGAAATAGGCGGCCTAAATGAGTTTGATTTAGAGCTACCGGTAGAGTCCATTGAGGAGTTGAAAAAAAATTCGACGCTATCAAAGCTTGAGATGGCCGTAGAGCAGGCCCAAGTTAAAATTAAAAATGCTGATTACTCAGTCATGCCAGATATTGAGTTTGAAGCTGGTTATAAAACGAATCGGATTAAATCTGAAAATTCAGACATATTTGATGAAGGAAAATTAGGGGAAAATAAGTACGAGCTGGTTGTGTCATTAAATGCGGTGTGGCCTCTTGGATTTGGGCCTCAGAAGGCCGAATTGGCCAAACAAAATGTTGAGCGGAAAATATTGGAGTACCAAAAAAAATCAATTACAGCTTCTTTGAAACAAACTGAAAACTTACTGAGAAAGAGAATCGAACATCTTAAAAATAATCTTAAGCAAGTTACTCAAAGGGTAAACTTAGCGCGATTGGTTCTTAGACAATATAATAAACTCTATGATGTTGGTAAAAAGGACTTTGACCAGGTTATCCGGTCTGAAGAGGATTTAATTAGAACTGAAACAGCTCTTTCTAATTACCTTGCTCAAAAGCAAGTCCTAGAAGCCTCTCTAAATCAAATATACGGGACTCTTGAGGCCAAACTGATGAGTCTATAAGGAGAGGAATTGAAAAAGCTAATTGAATTCTTTGTAGAAAGGTCCTTATTGGTTAACTTGCTCACAGCAATAATTTTGTTCGTTGGTGGGCTCTCTTTGTATAATCTGCAAAGAGAGATGTTTCCTAATGTTGATTTTGATGTCATTACGATAACAACTGTCTATCCCGGTACAAGTGCAGAGGATGTTGAGAAGTTAATAACTCTTAATATTGAAAGAGAGCTTAAAGGAGTAGATGGAATTAAAGAGATGAATGCTATGTCCTTAGAGGGCACGAGTATTATCTACCTTAATATAGACCCCGATGTTATTTTAGAAGATGTTCTTGAGGATGTTAAAAATGCTGTTGATGTGGTTGATGACTTACCTGAAGATGCTGAGATCCCTCGAGTTGTAAGTATGACAAATAAAAACCGATCGACTATTAAAATTCCTTTAATAGGGGAAGATTATAATCAGCTAAGATTGGTAAGTAGAAAACTAAGAGATCACTTAGAGTCTCTCAATGGTGTGTCTAGGGTAAACCTTGAAGGATATCATAAAGACGAGATAAGAGTTGAAGTTAATCAGGATAAGTTAAACTTATTTCAAATTACGGTAGGTGAGGTCTATGAGGCCATACGCCAAAATAATATCAGTCTTTCGGCCGGAAAAATAAAAGACCCTAAAGGTGATATTATCGTTCGAACGACTTCGGAGTTTCAAACGACTCAAGATATTAAGGATGTTGTTATCCGTTCAAACTCAACAGGGCAAAATGTAAGAGTGGGTCAATTGGCCAATGTTATAAAGGTCCCTGAAGAAGCGACCATTTTAGAACGTAGTAATGGGCAAAGGGCCATTTTTCTTGATGTCTTTATTAAGAAAAGCTCTGATATTATAAGACTAACAAAAGAGATTAAAGAGGCGACAAAAGACTTTTTTGAAAGTCCAAAAAATTCTACAGTAGGGGTTAATTACCGTTTCACGGATGATCTAAGTTATTATGTAAAGCGAAGATTAGACATACTCTCAAGTAGTGGTTTAACAGGGATTGTACTTGTTTTTCTATGCCTTCTTGTTTTCTTAAATCTAGGTACTTCTGTTGTGACTTCTTTAGGGGCACCTATAGCTTTTATGATTGCTTTTATCGCAATGGACTTTTTAGGTATTAGTGTCAATTTAATTTCGATGTTCGCTCTTATTATGGTTTTGGGTATGCTCGTTGATGACTCTATTATTGTTGCTGAGCATTTCTTTCACCACATAGAAGAGAAGAAGCCACCTTTAGAGGCGGCCAGGTTGGCGGCGATTGCTACAGTGAAGCCAGTCTTGGCCACTGTTATTACGACGATGATCGCATTTTCGTCACTCTTTTTTATGGGTGGGATAATGGGCAAGTTTTTATGGCCTATCCCTGCCGTGGCCATCATTTGTCTTTTAGGCTCTTTACTAGAATGCTTTTTTATTCTTCCTAGTCACTTATCTGATTTTGCCATGGCCTCTAGACATAAAAAAGAAAGAGAACACCGCTGGTATAATAAGTTTGTTCAATGGTATGGGAAGGTTTTAAACCCTTGTCTTAAGCATCCTTTTTTAACTTCAATTACTTTTATTGTTGTTCTCGTAGGAGTTCTGTTTGTCGCTAAGGGTATGCGTTTTGAGCTTTTTCCAGGAGATGATGTTCGGGTTGTTTATCTTCAAATGAAAGGGAAAGTTGGGACCCCTTTAGAGACGACCAGTCAAAATATGATGAAGTTAGAGCAAATGGTTCTTAAGGAATTAGATAAAACAGAGTTAGAGCAAATCAGAAGTAAAGTCGGAAGTTGGAGAGGAGAGCATAGTCGTAAGACCGGTGGGCATTATGGTTCTTTAGTTATTTATTTAACTCCACCTGATGAAAGAACCAGAGGGACTGATGAGCTTGTTGAGATTTTAACAACAAAGGCAAAAGTACTTACTCCTGATTTTATTATTTCTTCTAACAAAATGAGAGGGGGGCCACCTCGAGGAAAGGCCCTTGAAATTGAAATTTTAGGGGAGAGCTTTGATGAACTTAAACAATCATCGCGTGAGATTTTGGATATTGTAAAGAGTGTGCCTGGAGTTTCTGGTGTTGAATTAGATTTTGAACTGGGAAAAAAACAGCTTATCGTGGATATTAACTCTGTTGAGGCCAAAAGGTTAGGACTAACAAATTCTAAGGTTGCTCTTGAGTTGCGAAAAGTTCTTGGAGGAGACTCTATTACAGAAATTAAAGGTGCTGAGGACGATATAGAAATAAAAATTTACTTACCTAAAGATCAAAGGGCCAATATTGATTCATTAGATAAGTTTTATCTATTAAATAATTCAGGGCAAAGAATTTTGTTAAGTCGAATTGCAGATTTTAAAGATAATCAAGGGGCCTTAGTTATTCGTAGGAAAGATAGAAAAAGAATCTTTTCAATTTCAGGGTCTTTAAATAAAGAAGAAATTAACCCTATCGAAGCAGAGAGGATATTAGCGCCTAAAGTAGATAAGGTTATAAAAAAATATAAAACTCTTGATTACCGCTTTGGTGGAGAAAATGAAGACACCCAAGAATCAATGCAAGAGCTTGCTAAGGCCGCAACGATATCTTTTGTTTGTATCTTTTTTGTGCTTGTCGTGATGTTTAACTCTTTAGGACAACCTTTTGTTATTATGTCGAGTATCCCGATGGGTGCTATTGGGGTGGTTCTTGCTTTTAAAATTAAAGGTATAGCGCTTAGCTTTATGGGACTTCTCGGTGTTGTCGCCTTGGTTGGAGTTGTTGTTAATGACTCCATTGTTCTTGTTAACTTTATTAACGAAAGAAGAAAAAGTCATGAGGATGATTTTTTTGCTGTTCTTGAAGCCGCCAAAGGACGTTTTAGGGCCGTTATCTTAACAACCTTCACCACTGTCGTTGGGTTGTTGCCGATAGCTCATGCTGGCTTTTTTGGGGGAAGTGCGGGAGACCCTTTTGTTAAACCCATGGCCTTTAGTTTTGCTTATGGGCTATTATTTGCCAGTGTGATTACACTCTTTTTTATTCCTGCCAATTATTTGATTTATTTAAAAATCTTAAACTTTTTTAAAAGGCTTTTAATGCCATTAAAAGAAAAGTTTTATCATATTAATGAGGAACATTTTCAGGAATAAGGACCCTGTTACAATTGGGGCAAAACTCTAAACAAAAGCTTTTTTGAAGGGCCTCTTCCAGTGCTCGAGGAATAGAGTAATGGCATTGGCCACAGTTACCACTTTTTAAGAAGCTTAATGGTTTGTTATCTTCAAACTTCTCAATAAGGCCCAGAAACTCTTTTCCAATAACTGGGGGGAGTAGAGAAATGATTTGATCAATTCTGTCCTGGTAATTATTAATTTGTTGATCTTCGTTTTGGTTAAGCTGCTCAACTTCTTTCTCAACATTTTGTAGGCTTTTTAATGAACCCTCACAAAAAGAAGAGAGATCACTTATTTCTTGCTCTAACTTTTCTTTTTCTTCAAGGTGCTCAAGCGCCTTTTGTTCAAGTTGGGATATGGACTCTTCAAGGGTTATGATATCATGCTCTATGGCGTTGAGCTCTTTTTCAGAAGTCACGAGATTTCTTTGCTGGTTTTTATGCTCAAGCTCTTTTGAATCTTTTTGGAGTTGAAGATCTTCGTTATTAAATGACTCATCTACAGACTCTAAAAGTTTATGAACTTCTTCGAGCCTTTGTTGAGATTTTTCTCTTTGGCCTTTAATAGAATCAGTCCTATGGAGATTTTGTTTGATGTTTTTTTTATGAAAGGAAACTTTATTTAAAAGACTTTGGATTTCAATGAGATGGTGCGCGGTTTCTGAATTTTCCATGATCTCTTTTTAACTCCTCTAGGATTTCTTGTCTTAGATTTGGTTTTGCCTTACCTGATTTTTGCTCTAGGTATTCAATCAAACCTGTGATCTCTAGGGGGCCATCAAACTCAATCCCAATAAAGAAAACCATATCCTTAGGATTACAATGAATGTACTTAATTTGCCCTGAAATCTTTTTCTTTATGGGATAATCATGGATGCTTGTAAAGATTATTCTGTCATTTAGATTATAATTCTGAAATTGTCGTCCTTTGGCCTTAAGGAAAACACCATATTCACTAATACTAAGTAAAATGGATTTGTCTAGAATACTATCTAAGGAATGGTTTAGAGTTTGGACATTATTAAAAATAACAGTGAAAGGGTGGTCTCTAAACTCTTCACGATAGGAGCGCCTTCTGTCTTCTATGGAGACTGTTAAAGGAAGGCGTATTTTGAGTAAGTGAGCTCTTACTTTTCCTGAGCTTTGGGCCTTAAAAGAGATATTTCCTACTTCGTTTGTAATATTCCATTGTGTATGAGGTTCAAATTGATAGTTTTCTAATGGCCTTAAAATGGCCTCATGGGTGTAGTAGTTATAGAAAACCAAAGTAGCTTTAACGCTATTGTTGAGCAGAAGTCTTGTTTGAAACTCAATAAACTTTTCAAGCAGTTCTGTTATTTCAGTCGATTCTCTTAGTGTTTGAAGGCGATTCATGAAATTATTTTCTCATATTTTCGCTCAATGTTAGAAGTTGATTTACTTTGGAGGAAATTGCCTATACAAAAAGGGGAATGAGTCTATATAACGTGGAGCATTAATTGAGGGGAAACTCTTTTGGTAAACTTTTAAGTATGATGAGCTTTGGCGAAAGCCACGGGAAGGCCCTCGGTGTTATTATCGATGGAGTCCCAAGTGGTTTAGATTTTAGCTTAGAAGAGCTTACTAGGGAGTTGAAAAAAAGAGCACCTGGGCATCTTCCAGGAACGACTTCAAGAAAAGAGCAGGATAGGCCGATTGTTTACTCTGGGGTTTTTGAAGGTAAAACTCTAGGTACTCCTATTATGGTCTTAGTAGAAAATACGAACCAACGCTCTGAAGATTATCAAAAATTAAAAGATGATTTTCGTCCTGGGCATGCTGATGAAACAACACTTTTAAAATATGGAATTAGGGATCATCGAGGCGGGGGAAGAAGTAGTGGGCGTGAAACATTGGCCAGAGTTATTGGTGGTTACTTTGCTTCTCTTATACTTCCATCTTTAAAAGTAAACTCTTGGATCACAGAGCTTGGGCCCTTTAAAATGGAGACCAATAGTCCAACTCCTAACCCTTATCACTTAGCACAAGCAGAAAAACAAAAAGATGTGGAGTCCTTTTTATTAGAGCTCAAAGAAAATGGTGACTCTGTTGGTGGAAAAGTACAAACAATAATCGAAAATTGTCCTGTGGGTTTAGGCGAGCCTGTTTTTGATAAGCTTAAGGCCGATTTAGCGAAGGCCGTTCTTTCTATTGGTGCCTGTGTCGGTTTTAGTATGGGCCTTGGGGAAGAAATGGTTAATTTAAAAGGCTCTGTTATTTCTCAAGATAGAGATTCTTTTGGAGGGATTGAAGGAGGTATATCTAATGGGCGTACTATTAGAATAACTTCAATTTTTAAGCCAACTTCGACTGTTGGAGAAAAGGCCAAACAAGGAAGACATGATCCTTGTATTCTTCCGCGAGTGATTCCTGTTGTAAATAGTATGGTCATGTTTGTATTAGCAGATCACTATTTAAGGCAAAAGGCTTACCAATGAGAAGTGAAGAAATTCTTCACTTTAATCATCTTAAAGATGTTCTTTGCGATGAAGAACTATTTATCGTACTCGATCGTAATATAAAAAACCTTTATAAAAAAAAGTTAGACGAAATTTTTGAAGCATTTAAATATCCTCCTGTCATTTTTGATAGCTTTGATGGCGAAAAAGATAAGTCATTAGAAAAGTATGATGAATGTGTCAGTTTCTTTCTAGCACATAGAATCCACAGGAAGGCCAGGGTTTTGGCCATAGGTGGAGGGGCGACAAGTGATTTTGCTGGTTTTGTTGCAAGTACTATTTTACGAGGAGTAAGTTGGTCAATCGTTCCAACTACACTTCTGTCTATGGTTGATGCTGCTATTGGTGGTAAAACAGGGCTTAATGTCGTGGAAGGAAAAAACCTTATTGGTTCATTTTATACGGCCGACCACGTCTTTTATGATACTTCTTTTTTGAAAACGTTAACAGAAGAAGAAGTTATTTCTGGAAAGGGTGAAATATTAAAGTACGCTCTTTTAGACAAAAATATTTATGATCAAGTTATGAGTAACTCCTCATTAGAGGATTTGATTTTTTCATGTGCTCATTATAAGCGCAAGATTGTAGAAATTGATTTTAAGGAACAAGGTCAACGAATATTATTAAACCTTGGGCATACTTTTGGACATGCTTTTGAGCGTTGCTTTAAAATGGCCCATGGTAAGGCCGTTATTGAGGGAATTATTTTAAAGGACAAGCTTTTAAATAATTCAGGGCTTGAAGATTCTTTAAGGTCTTTGTTGTTGGCCTTGAATATCGATGGACCTCAACTAAGTGGTGAAGATATCAAAAATTTTGCCAGTAAAATAATAGACTTTATTGCCGTTGATAAAAAAAGAGGTAGTAAAGATATAGTTAATGTATTGATTCCTGTGGAAATAGGAAATGTGAAAATCGAGGAGATTTCCATTGAAAAGATTGCAGGTCTTTTAAACTCATGAAAACAATCACACCCCTTAATAAACTAGATAAGAAAGTCATTGTGCCATCAAGTAAGTCTGTCGCAACGAGGGCCCTTATTCTCGCTTCACTTTCTCCAAGACCTATTTGGTTAAAAAACTTACCGGACTCTACGGATGTTATTAATTTAAAAAATGCATTAGAGAAAATTGGAATTGAGTTTAAAGCAAAAGCAAAAGACGTTTGTGTTTTGAATTGCTTTCCTGATTGTGAAAAAAGCTCACCATTATTATTAGAGACAGGTGATGGAGGTACAACCAATCGATTTTTAATAGCATTATTAGCAAAGGGTCAAAGAGAATATAGAATCCGTATGGATAAAGAGATGAAACAAAGACCTTTAGAGGAGATTATCACTATTATCCAAAAAAATGGAGCTCAAATATTTTGGAAAGAAGACGATCTTTTTATCAAAGGGCCTTTTCAAGAAACTGCTCATCCTATTGAACTTGACTGCAAAAGATCCTCTCAGTTTGCTTCTGCTTTGATGCTTTCCTATGATCAAAACTTAATTTTTAATAATCTCGACTCTAGTCAAGGTTATTTAGAGTTAACTAAAGAAATGAAAAAAAGTTTTTCTCACAATATTGAGAGCTATGAGATATCAACTGATATGAGCTCCCTTTCTTATCCACTGGCACTGGGCAGTGTCCTTGGTGGTGTTGAGGTTGTAGATTTTAAAAATGATTTTCTTCAACCAGACTCAGCTTTCATTAATATTTTAAAAGATATTGGAGTAAAGCTCATTACTTCTGAAAATACAATTCGTGTTGAAAAAAGCAATTTAAATAGACCTTTTAATTTGGATTGCTCTTCTTTTCCTGATCTTGTTCCGACATTATGTTTTTTAGCAACAAAAATTAAGGGCCTTAGTAAACTAAAGGGACTTGACGTTTTGGCCTATAAAGAATCTGATCGACTGACAGGTTGTTATGAACTTCTTAAGTCGATAGGAGTAAAGATAGAGCTTAAGGATAAAGAGCTGCTTATAGAGGGTGACCCTGAAAAAAAACTAGATGCATTTTATTATAAAGCACCTAAAGACCATAGAATGGTTATGATGGCCGCCATGCTTATGTCTTCGAATTCAGGGGGGACACTTGAGGGCCTTCATCATATAAATAAATCTTATTCATCGTTTGCGACTCTTCTTTCTTAAATGCCAATTTATTATGCTATTGCTTAGCAATAAGTCCTTAAACGTTCTCGAATACAATAGAATCTCTAGGAATTATCAAAAATAATATCACCTCACTTATAATGGAGTTGAGGAGGTGAAGATGTTGAAATATTTGATATCATTTTTGATACTTTTTTCAATTCCATTTATTTCTTTCACCAAGGAAATAAAAGATATTGAGTTAAAAGACTTAGGGGTAAAGCAAGAGGATAGCAAGATAGGGGGCAGAACGCCTCAATCTGTTAACTTACAGTCTGAAGAAGAACTTGAGAATGAGCAAAGGTATCAGAAACTTAGAGAATTTTCCGATAGGATGATGGAACTACGTGAACCTAATCCAACTCGGGAGTACTAAATGTCATCTTTAGATATAGCTTTGATTAAGGAGTCTTTTGAAGGTGTTATTGAAGTTTCGGAAGAGGCCATGAGCTATTTCTATAATCAACTATTTGAAAAGTACCCCCAAGTACAACCGTTATTTGCAGATATCGATATGAAAGAGCAACAAGATAATCTTTTTTCTGCTCTTATGTATATTGTCGATAACATAGAAAAGCCTAATGTAGTCTTACCATTTATTGAAAAAATGGGAGCAAGGCATGCGAATTACGGGGTTGAGGAATCTCATTTTCCGATCATTGGGTTTATTCTTCTGGATACTTATTCACACTTCTTTGGAGAAAAATGGACCGATGACTTAAGGGAGCATTGGCTTAAGGCCTATGCTCTCATTGCCTCTCATATGATTAAGGGTATGAGAGATAAAGCTAAGGTGGCCTAATTGTTCTTGATCGAAAAAACTTTTATCATTCATGGAGTATATTATATTTCGATTCCGGAAGTAGGCCTTAATATTCTATGTGGTTGTCCTGCCGATATTGTAAAGCACCTTATTCGCCTTGGTTTAATTAAAAATACAGAACAAAAAGAAGTTGTGTTTGAAACCGGGCCTAATGCTATTTTGTTATCTGATATCCCAGTACAAAATGGGTCATTTTGTAATCTCGCAGAATTTCCCGTGCTTCAAATGCTTTATAGACAGGGGATGATTCTACCTAATCATCCTAATAATAATGGGCAAAAACCGCTTCTGATTGGTACGCAGAACTCAGTTAATGCGCAACTTGAGTATATTTATCGAGGGAATTATGGCCTTACCAGTAAAGAGGAAATCATTAATGCGGGAGTTGATGAGGACTGGGCCAATGAAATTTTAAGGATGAAATTAAAGTTCGCATTCGGGAAGATAAAGAAATCATCAGAATTTATAGACACGGTAATTGTTGATGACTCTCAAGTGGAAATAAAAAAGGGTGTTAATATTAAAAAGGTTAGCACGAATCAATATACGATATCTTATAAGGGTGAGTCTGTTGAGATTGATCTGAACTTAGGTCAGGATCAAAAATACTTACCACCTTATAATTTAAATTATGTTCAAGTTAAAAGAGAGCACTTCTCTATTGTTCATAGTGGTGATGGTGATGGGTGGGACATCAATCGACCTTGTATGAGTAGTATCGTTATTTACAATGGCTATATATACCTCATTGATTGCCCACCAAATTTACTAACGACTCTCAATCATCTTGGTATTGGTGTCAGTGAAGTAAGAGGTGTTTTTCACACACATTGTCATGATGATCACTTCAACGGAATTACTACGCTTATGCAAGCGGATCATCGAATAAATTACTATGCAACTCCTTTGATAAGGGCCTCAGTTTCAAAAAAAATAAGTGCCCTGTTAGGTGCGAAAGGAGAAATCCTTGATAAATATTTTAAGATTCACGACTTAGAGTTTGATAAGTGGAATGAAGTTGAAGGGCTTCAAGTTATGCCAAAATTCTCTCCCCACCCTGTTGAAACAAATAACTTTATCTTTAGGGTTATTAGTGGTGAGGGATTTAAGACTTATGCTCACCTTGCAGATATCAGTTCATTTGATGTTTTAAACTCTATGGTTGTTGATGATGGTAGTATGCCAGGTATCAGTAAAGCATTTTATGAAAAAACTAAGGATCAATACCTTGAGCAAGCTGATATTAAAAAGATTGATAATGGTGGCGGAATGATTCACGGAATGGCCAAGGATTTTAAAGAAGATAAAACTGAAAAAATAATTCTATCTCATTCGTCACTCGATTTAACATCCGAAGAAAAAGAAATAGGTGTACGAAGCTCTTTTGGCCTTCAAGATATTTTGATTCCCTCAAATGCGGAGCAGGTTTCACGGTTTTCCAAAAGGTTCTTAAATGCCCATTTCCCTATGGTGGATTTTCAAGACCTGCGTGATCTTATAAATTGCCCGATTTTCTCTTTTAATGCCGGTGATATGTTGATGAAGAGGGAAAAAAGTTATGATCATATTTTTTTAACTCTTACTGGTACAGTAGAGATGATTGATGCAAAAACGAATACAACTCAGCCGTTACCTGCTGGCTCTCTTATAGGTGATATTAGCTCAACATCAAATAAGAAAATTAACAAAACATATATAGCAGTTGGGTATGTTTGGGTAATGAAAATACCGTCTAATATGTTCTGGGACTTCGCTGAAAGACTTCAAATTAATGATATTATTTTATCAACTCAAAAAAAGTTATCTTTTTTCAGATCTGTTCCTGCTTTTTCAGAAATGGCCTATTCACCTCAGTTAAATATCATCGCTCAAAATGTTGAAAAAGTTGACGTGAAAAAGGGAGAGTGTATCGAAAAGATGGAGAGGTCCTTTCTTTATTTTATTCTAACAGGAACTGTTAAGGTTTTTTATAAAGGTAAAGATATAGGTACTTTGTCTGAAGGAGATGTTTTATTTGAGGATCAGGTTTTATTTAAATCGGATCAAAGTTGGTTTAGTGCCGAAACTTTAGAGGACTGCTCTTTTTATCGCATATCAAGTAGTTTCCTTGAAGATATCCCTGCTGCTAGATGGCGTCTTTATGAGATTTTCGAAAAGCGTATAGAGAAATAGATTTTACTTGAAATTATGGTGGGGGTACCAGGACTTGAACCTGGGACCGCCCGGTTATGAGCCGGGAGCTCTAACCAACTGAGCTATACCCCCTAAATCAAGAGTGACTTTTATAACTCTCTAAGGCATCATTGGCAATAAGGTAACATTAATACCGCAGGGAGTTATTATGAAAACCCTTAATTATGACCGCTATTCTGCTACGGGTAATTTCCTTTTAGTTTCAGATTGCAGGCAAATAGAGCTCTCTGGCCTTAATGATGAGTTTTGGGCAGAACTTTGCGACAGTAATGATGCCGATGGGATTGTTCTTATAAAAGAGTCTTCTGAGGCCGAAGTTAAAATGGAGTACCGTAATAGAGATGGCGGAGAGGTGAACCTTTGTGGAAATGGCCTACGTGCCCTTACATATCACCTGCGTGCTCAATTAAAACAAGGGCAAGGCCCAGTTGATATTGAGACAAATAAAGGTCGTTATACAGCTCAAATAAATGGAGATCAGGTCAAAGTGCAAATGACTGAACTCTACGATATTGGGACTATTGATCTCACTTCATTTTATGATTTTGAAGAAGGACTCTATTTAAATACGGGTGTGCCACACTGTGTTTTTCTAACTGAAGATGTAGATAAAATTAATGTTGATGAGAGAGGAAAACAAATCTCAAAAAATAGACGCTTTAAAAAAGAGTCTAATGTTAACTTTGTGGAAATTATTAAAGATAATGAAATTAAAGTACGCACTTATGAAAGAGGTGTTGAAAAAGAGACTTTGTCCTGTGGAACGGGCGCTATGGCCTGCACTATTGCCTTGGCCAAACTAAGAGGTTGGAAAAACAATTGCTTAATCCATACAAGAGGTGGTGATCTTCACACAGAATATGATGAGAATTTTGATCATATGTTTCTTCAGGGAGAGGTTGAGCATCTGTCTCACTCTGAACAAGATTTACCGCAATAATTCTCTAATTGTTGGAATAAATTAAATCGATCAAAAAGACATAAAAGAGAGCCCCCAAAGGCCCCTGCCATGTTGGCCCATTGATCCTCGAGTTCATAGTATCTATTTCCTAATTGCTCCTGAATAAGCTCAATTGAAAAACCATAAAGACAAATAAAGATGAAGCTGAGGCTAAGATATTTTTTTTTCGTTATTAAACCAAAGAAAAGCCCTGCCCATAGGTAACTAAAGATGTGGAGTAGTTTATCTGAAATAGCAATGGAGGCCATTTCGGGTGAAGGTGATCTTAGCGAAAAGTAAGCAATTACAATTAAATAAGTAAAAGTCAGAGACTTCCATAGCTTTGAATATTGATATTTTCGCATAACGTCCTTTGATAATGCGCAAATTAAGGCCTATTATAGCCTTAATGAAATTAATTGTTATAGCTTTGTTTATTTATTCGTCTTCGCTTTGGGCCAGTTTTAGCCTTAATGTTGAGATTATTCATAGAAAAGGTATGGATAAAGGCCTTGTACTGGTCAATGAGGTTCATACTGTAGAAGATTTTTATAACACAGAGGAAAAAGAAATTCTTATCGGAAAAGACTGGCTTCTTTCTGTTAAAGCAAGTTTTGAAAATAAAAACGAATCTCTAGGGCCAGCAGGAATTGTTTTAATCGAAGGTTCGTTTTTTAAAAAGAACAATAGTAAGTTTGAGTTATTAAATAAGAAAAACTTTAAGACTGTGCTTGGTAAAAAAATTACCCACAAAGTAAACCATTCCTCAGATCAAGTTATTGAATTGAGTATCACTCCAAACATTAGGTGAAAGAAAAAAGACTTGATATATTCTTAGTCGAAAATGGGTTTTGTTTGACTCGTTCGGCAGCACAAAATCTAATTAAGTTAGGTCAAGTTCTTGTTAACGGAAATCCAGTTACAAAGTCGAGTTATTCTATTTTTGATAATGATGAAGTGATCATTACTAAAGAAAATATCTATGTTGGAAGAGGTGCAGATAAATTACTTTCAGTTCTTAATAGGGTAGATATAGATTTTTCTGAAAAAATTGTCGGAGATATCGGGGCCTCAACTGGTGGCTTTACAGAACTTGCACTATCAAAAGGGGCAAAAAAAGTTTACGCCATTGATGTTGGGCATGATCAATTGGCCCAAATTTTGAGAGATGATAAAAGAGTTATTAATAGAGAGGGAGTGAATGTTAAGTTCCCTTTTGAGCTTGAAGAAAAAGTGGATATTATTCTTGTGGACCTCTCTTTTATTTCTTTGACTAAAATTTTAGAGAATGTGCTCGATCATCTTAATCCTTTAGGAGAAGGTTTAATATTAGTTAAGCCACAATTTGAAACAGATAAAAAACAAAAAAATAAGAAGGGGGTAGTCAAAGACTCCCAACTCTATCAAGAGGTTTGTCGTAGTTTGTATGGGTTTTTAGAAGAGCTTGGTTATTCTGTTTTGGGCCTTTATGCGAGTGAGTTAAAAGGTAAGAAGGGGAATCAGGAGTTCTTTTTCCATATATGTGCTAAATCTAAAAACTTGGGTTTAAAGTGGGATGAGTTAGAGGTCCAATTATGAAAAAATTATGTGTGTTTTGTGGTTCCTCTGAAGGACGTAGCGATAAATGGATGAGTTTGGCCAAGCAGTTAGGCCGTGAGCTTGTCGATCAAAGCTGGGGGTTGGTTTATGGTGGTGCATCAATAGGGCTCATGGGGGCAATGGCCGACGCTTGTATAGAAAAAGAGGGTAAGGTTTGGGGAGTTATTCCTAAAGCAATTTTAGATAAGGAAATTGCTCACGCGGGGCTTGAGCAGCTTTATATAGTTGATGATATGCATCAAAGAAAGCAAAAGATGTATGACCTATCGGAAGCATTTTTGGCCTTACCAGGAGGCTTTGGTACTTTGGATGAGTTATTTGAAATACTAACATGGTCTCAGTTAGGTCTTCACAAAAAAAAGATTTATTTATTAAACGTTGATGGGTTTTATGACGGTATTATTCAGCACGTTAATACGATGTATCAAGAGCATTTTGTTAAACAAGAGCATAAAAACTTATTGCAAGTCGTAAGCAGTTATCAAGAGTTGTTTTCCGGTTTAAATCGTGTTGAATAATTGGCCCTCAAAGGTTAAATTGGGTGGATAGTTGTAATCCACTAAGAAAGTAGAGAGTTCATGAATAAGTTAGTCGTATTCATTGTTGTTGTGTCATTTTTCGTGGCCTTAAAAGGGCTCAATTCATATAAATCAATTGAAGTAAGCAACGAACCTTTTGTCTATTCTAAGGCAAAGGCCGCTCATAAAGAACATCTTAAGGCCCTTGCTGAAATTGAAGAGGCCAAGAAGCCTAAAGTAGAGAAAGAGCAAAAAGTAAAAAAAGTTGAGTTTAAAGTTGCTTTAGATACTCCAGAGCTCAAAAGAGGTTTTAAACTTTATTCTAAATGTATCGTTTGTCACGGTAAACTAGGCTCAGGTAAAAAGTCTCAAAACGCTCCTAAAATTGGCGGGCAGTTTGACTGGTATGTAGCATTACAAATTAGTAATATGCAAAAAGGTATCAGAGTTAATAAAGCGATGGAGCCTTATATTAAGAAGCTATCCTCTCAGGATATTGCTGATCTTTCGGCCTATATTTCTAAGCTGCCGTGGAAACCCCTCTAAATCTATTTTCCCATTTAGGTAAAACTCCCCAAGTTGGTCAGGGGGCTTATTTGGCCCCTAATTGTACAATTATTGGAGATGTTAAACTGGGTGAAGACTCCTCAGTATGGTTTGGAAGTGTCCTAAGGGGGGATATAAATAAAATTACGATAGGGGCAAGATCCAATATACAGGATTTAAGTCTTATTCATGTTACGGAGAAAGACTCTGTCTATATAGGTGAAGAGGTAACTGTAGGCCATAAGGTAATTCTTCATGGCTGTCATGTAGCAAACAATTGTCTTATTGGAATGGGTGCTATTTTAATGGATGGAGTTCAGGTAGGTGCCAATAGTTTAGTTGCAGCGGGCTCCCTATTAACTCCTGGTAAAACGTTTCCAGAGGCCCATCTTATAATGGGTAATCCGGCCAGAGCGGTAAGAGAGCTTACTGAAGATGAAATAAAAGAATATGGGCAACATTATAAAACTTATTTAATCAATAAAAATAATTTTACTAAATCAAACGGTCTACTCCCTATTATTATCTAAACATTCATAAATTACTAAGGTCTTCAATTTAATTTCCGAATAGTTTTGTAAGGATAATAAACTATGTCAGAACCAGGTGCTGAAGAACAAATTAAGTCTCTAAGTGAAGGATCTTCCAAAGAACACCCTTATAAGGTTCTTATTGTTGATGATAATCCTGTTAACGTTAAGGTTATCGATGTTCGCTTAAAGAAACTGGGTGTTGAAACGACTTGTCTTACTGATTCAAGAATGGCAATTGATACAATCAAAGATGGGGATTTTGACTTAATTCTTTTAGATGTTGTTATGCCCGATGTTTCCGGATTAGATATTTTAAAGTGGGTTAGAGAAAGATACTCTGCCATGAGACTTCCGGTTATTATGGTAACGGCAAAAATTGAAAACCAAGATTTAATTGAGGCCATGCAAATTGGTGCTAACGACTTTATTACAAAGCCTATAGATTTTCAGATTGCTTGGGCCAGAATTGATACACATATTACAATTAAGCGTTTTAATGACGAGGTAGAACGGCAAAGAACTGAAAGTTTAAAAGCTGCTAGTATGGGTATTCTTATTGATATGGCAGGTTCAGTTGCACATGAAATTAATAATCCTTTGACTATTGCTATTGGTAGGATCCAATTACTTCAAATGAAAATGGGAAAGGTTGAAACCCTTGATGATGAAACGAAGAAAAAATTTGATGGTGAAATGGAGACAATTTATGAGGCCATGATTAGAGCTGAGTCTGTTGTTTCAGGATTGAGGGCCTTTGCACAGGATGAGAGGAAAAAAGATGTTAAACCTCTTAACTTAAAAGAAACAATTCTTATGACTTTCAATGTTTGTAGAACAACGATAACTGCTGCAGGTGTTAAAATAATCGGCGATGAAGATATAGATGAATCAATTAAAGTGTTAGGTAAGCAAAGTATGCTTATCCAGGTCTTTTATAATATTTTCAAAAACTCTAAAGAGGCCATAGCTTCTAAGGCGGAAGAAGAGCCTTGGATAAAAGTAGAAAGTCAGGATAAGGGTGATACTATTGAGATTCAGATAACGGATTCAGGTAAAGGCATTGAGGGAGAGGCGCTCGATAAGATGTTTGAACCATTCTTTACGACAAAAGGTGGCGGCACAAGTGGGATGGGGTTAACGAACTCTAAAGAAACTCTTGAGGAGCTTGATGCTACTATCAATTACAACCCTAACTCTGAAAATACTCAATTTATTGTTACTTTAAAAAAACCAGCTTAACGGTTTCCTGATTGATGGAAATTAAAAATAATTTCATTTAGTCTTTTTTTATTTACACCAAAATCCAATTTACCTTTTCTTGATGCACTTTTCATGTGGATTTCATTTTTCATATTAAAAATAATCTCTAGATCATCTACAAACTTAAAAATAGCAGATGTGCACTCGGCCCAAATATAGTTTTCTTTTTTCGTTTTGATTACACAGCCTTGTCTAGACTCTATGACTTTCACCATTTTGGGGTAGGCCATTTCTTTGGGCTCTGTATAAGATATGGGTTCAATATAGTTTTCTTGAGAAGGGTCTTCAGTTGTTGATATACAATTCGAAGTTGAAGAGCATGGAAAAAAAGTTTTCCCCTCACTCCCTTGTGGGCCCAAATGCGAAGGTGCGATACCTTGGCATGAAATGAGAGTCACAAGAATTAGGGGATAAAGGGAAAACTTTAGCATTTACAATTAGAAATCAGTTGCTCTAACTGTTTTTCTTCCGTTATTAACGGCCCTGTCTTGAGCATTTTTTACAAGGTTATGAACTTTCTCGTTCAAAGCATCAAGGGCATCAGAAGCAACATTTAGGCCAGCAGCTTTAATAGCATCTTTAGTTTTAGAACCTACCAAAAGCATTTCTCTTTCATTTTCATTCATACTTTTCTCCATTAATAATTAAATGATGAGAACATTCTATAAGAAAAATTAAAAGAGAATCAAAGAAAAAACGACAGAGGCATAGCGTAAAGTGATGCTATTTGATTTTTTCTCTTATTTTTGAGCTCATTGTATCCATCGCCCATACAATTAAAGCGATTATTATTATAAGTAGACCAACTTCATTCCATCTTGCAGTGCCTTGATATTGCATGAGCATTGTTCCAATACCACCACCACCAACAAGGCCTATGACGGTTGCCATTCGAACGTTGATATCCCAACGATAAATGGTAAAGCTTAAAAATGGTAAAATGATTTGTGGCACAACACCAAACCAAATGACTTGAATAGGGTGGGCGCCAGTGGAGCGGATGGCATCTAAGGGGCCTTCGTTTATATTTTCAATTTGTTCAGAGTAGAGTTTTGAAAGTGAGGCCACAGAGTGCAGGCAAAGAGCAAGCATTCCAGCAAAAGGGCCAATACCGACCCAAACTGAAAATATAATGGCCCAAACAAGGGGCTCAATACTTCTTGTCCCATTAAGGGCAAAACGAGCACCGGTATAGACTGCTCTAAAGATGAAGGATCCTCGAGTTAAGTTTTTAGCAGCAAAAAAGCTAAGTATAAAGGAGAAGGGGATGGCCAGGGCCGTTGCCATAAATGCCATGAAAATTGTTTCAACGGCGGCCTTTAAAGATTCTCCTAAAATATCAAAGTTGGGTTGGAGTAAAGACCAAAATATTCTTTTTGCCCCGTTCATTCCACTTGCAGATAAAAACTCTCTTAGGGAGATTTGGGAGAAGTGAATACCGTTGATAAAGGTAATAATTAAAATAAAAAGGAAAAGAAGAAAATAGGTCCTTTTAAAGTAAGGGGTATTTGATTTTTGTGAGAATCCGCGAAATATAGAGCTTTTAGGGATAAAAGAAAAAATTAATGAGAGGACGATTCCTGCGATTAAACAAAAAATAAAGTCTTGTGTGTGGTATTCAAGGTACCTAACCTGCAAGAGATAGTTTTGATAAACAATTTTGTATAGTGAAATAGCGGCATATGTCCATAAGAGACTATCGAACAAAAAGTATTTTAATTTTTTTCCATTTTCCTTCATTTAATAAAGACCTCTTTGGCTTTTTCTCCATAAATTTTTCTGAACCAATCTTCATCAATTTGTTCTGGCTTTCCTTCAAAAATAAGTTGTCCATCTTTGAGGGCGACGACTCTTTGAGCGTACTCTCTCACAAGAGATAAAAAGTGCAAATTACATATAATTGTGACACCCAATTCTTCATTAACTTTTTTAAGATAATCCATAACAGAGTGACTTGTTGCTGGGTCTAGACTGGCCACGGGTTCATCAGCTAAAAGTAGACTTGGGGATTGCATCAGAGCACGAGCAATGGCCACTCTTTGCTTTTGTCCACCACTTAAATTATCTACTCTTTCATATGCCTTATCTTTTAAACCAACAATATCGAGCATTTTAAAAGCTTCTTCTTTTTGCTCAGGCGAAAATAGCTCAAGAAGTGATTTGAATATTGAGGTTTTATGGAGGGCACCTGTTAAAACATTAGTTAAGGCCGATTTACGTTCGATAAGGTTAAAGTGTTGAAAAATCATACCCATATTGGATTGGGCCATTCTCATCTCTTCTCCTTTTAATGAGGAGATTTCTTGATCATTGAAAATGACTTTGCCTTCAGTGACAGGGTGAAGTTTATTGATACATTTAAGTAGAGTGGATTTGCCCGATCCACTTAAACCTATAATAACAAGGAATTCACCTTTTTTAACTTCAAGATTAATATCGTTAAGGGCCTGGAGACCATTAGGGTATACTTTTTTTAAATTTGAAATTTTTAGCATCATTATTTAATTAAGTTTTTAATATCAATTTTAATAGTTCTTATAAGTTCTCTAAGTTTATCATAATCTTCGTCGGTGGCATCAGTCACTCCACTAACATTATATATATTCTCAAAGACTTCCTTTCCTTGTTCTGATTGGAGAAACTTCTTAGTAGCTTCAATAAATCGGTCTCTTATTTCAATAGGTAGCCCCTTTCTAAATACAAAAGGGTCATTGGGAATAGGATCTGTAATATGAACAATTTTTACTTTATCTTCAACATCTGGAAATTGTGTTTTTACCAATTGGCGTGCATCCTTTATCTTTCCGTCTTCACCAGGAGGAGAGTAAAAAGTTGCTCCTGCATCAACTTGGCCTTGGTAGATCATAGTAACAACATTATCGTGCTTTAATGCAAATACGGCCTGACGAGGGGTAATCTGTTTATCTTTAAAAGCTTTAAGAGCAAGGAGGTAGCCACTTGTAGAACTACTATCGGTGAAAGCGAATCTTTTACCTTCAATATCTTCTATTTTTTTTATTCCACTGTTGGCGTGAGCAATAATTTGACCTTTATAGTTATCATAACCGTGACGAATAACTTTAAGTCTTGCATAGGCCCCATATTTTTGATGGGCAAGGATGTAACCAAATGAGTTCATAACGCCAATATCAGCTCTTTTTGAGCCAAATGCTTCAACTACAGAAATGTAATTTGTTGGAATACCGGTTTTGAAATAAAGGTTAGTTTCCTTTTCCAAAAACTCTATAAAAACTCTGGAGTTTTGTGAAATAACTCCACCATCAACAGAGGGGGTAAAGTAAAGTTTAACGGGGTTGTCTTTCGTACCAAGCTGACTGGAGCTAAAGCAGCCCGCAATAAAAGGTAATAATAACCAAATTAATCTCATTCCCATTTTTAGACCTTTTTTGCTATTTTAACTTATCTTCAATAAAGAAAATAGGAAGCAAAATATGGACTGGAACACTACGCGCTTAGATACCCCCTCATGTCAAAAGATGATTCATTTTAATAATGCAGGCTCTTCATTAATGCCAGACCCTGTCATTAATGAAGTTCTAGACTATATAAAAAGAGAAAATGAGATTGGTGGCTATGAGCTGATGTTTCAAGAGTCCGCAAGATTCACTCAAGTATATGAGAGTATAGCAGAGCTCATCAATGCAGGAAGTGATGAAATCGCTCTATTTGAAAATGCGACAAGGGCCTTTCAGGCGCTGATTTACGGTCTAAGTTTTAAGCCTGGCGATATTATTTTAACTTCTAGCTCAGAGTATATAAGTAATTACCTCAGCTTTCTTCATTTAAAAAAAACAAAAGGGGTTCAAATTATACATTTGAAAGAGGATGAGCATGGTCAAACTTCAATTGAAGACTTTAAGCAAAAGTGTAAAGAGCTTAAAAATATTAAATTAGTCTCTCTTTGTCATATTCCCACTCAAAGTGGTCTCATTAATTTGGCCAAGGAGTTTGGTGAAGTTGCTAGAGACGAAGGTATTTTTTATTTTCTAGATACAACTCAATCCGTAGGGCATCTTCATATTGATGTGGAAGAAATAGGCTGTGATGCGATAGTAGGAACAGGAAGAAAATATTTAAGAGGCCCAAGAGGAACCGGTTTTCTTTATGTAAAGAAATCAAAACAATCAGGTATAGATAATTATATTGTAGATAATTTATCTGCCGTTTTAGTTGATTCTAATAATTATAAGGAAGTTGATGATTTAAAAGGAAAGGAGACATGGGAGAAGAATTACGCTCTTATTGTAGGCCTAGGTAAAGCATGTGAATATGCTTTAAAAATAGGAACTAAAAATATAGAGAGCAGATGCCTGGAGTTAGGATCTCAGTTTAGAGAAAAATTGTCTCGTATTCCTAATGTTAAGGTCCAGGACCCAGGTCTTCATCAATCGGCCTTAGTAACCTTTTCTGTGGAAAATTATTCGAGTGAATTTTTATGTGAGAAACTTTTTGAAAATAAGGCCAATACAACTTGGGTGCCTGAAGCGAGAGCACTTTTAGACTTTAAGCCTAGAGGTATATCAGATGTTGTGAGGGCCTCATTACATTATTTTAACTCTGCAGATGAAATAGATAAATTTATTGATCTTCTTAAGAGTTTAATAAAGAAATAAGGTCTTTTTCAATAGTATTTACAGAATCCTTGGGAGCATACCTTTTATAAGGTTTGCCTTTATTATCAACTAAAAATTTAGTGAAGTTCCACTTGATGGCCTCGGTGCCCATAATACCTGGTAGGTTGGATTTTAGGTATTTGAATAATGGGTGCTCATTGTCTCCATTGACTTCAATTTTTTTAAATACAGGAAAAGTAACATCATAATGTGTTTGGCAAAAGTTGAGAATTTCAGTAGAGTCTCCCGGCTCTTGCTTACCAAATTGATTGCAAGGAAAGCCAAGAACCATAAGCCCTTTTTCGCTGTATTTTTTATAAAGGGACTCTAGATCTTTATACTGTGGTGTAAACCCACACTTACTTGCTGTGTTAACAATAATCAGAACTTTTCCTTCAAGTTCTGAGAATTTTAGTTCTTGTCCATTTATCAATGTTGCTGAAAAATCATATATAGTGGTCATATTAAAGTCTTTTATTATTCTAATTCTAATTACTGCAAAAGCTTATAGCTCTATATCAATACCTCAATCAAATTTTCCTGTCGACTATGAAATGCGTAAGCGTGTCAATTTTTGGAAAAAAGTTTATACGGAGATCAATACAAATAGGGGATATATTCACGACACGGATAGGCCATGGATTATTTATGAAAATATAAGCCTTAAAGGATTAAACCGAAAAAAGGCCAATAAGAAAATAAAGCATTTAACTTATAGAGTGAAGCTTGCCCTTAATAAATTGGCCAAAAGAAAAAAAAATAAACAATCAATACATAAGATGAAATATGCCAACTTAGTAGGAAACCTTTCAGTAAAAAATATAAGAAAATCTGCTTCAAAAATACGTTTCCAAAGAGGGATGTCGGATAGGTTTTATAAAGGCCACAAGAAGGCCTTTAAGTACCTCGATCATATGAAAAAAATATTTACTACAAAATCTCTTCCTTTAGAGTTGACTTATCTTCCTCATGTAGAGAGTTCTTTTAATATTAAGGCACACTCAAAAAGTGATGCTGTCGGTATTTGGCAAGTACTTAAGCCTATTGGCAGAAAACTAGGTCTTATGATTAATCAAGATATTGATGAAAGACTGGACCCTATAAAGTCATCCCGAGCAGCGGCTTTACTGCTTAAAGAAAATTATAAAGTCTTAGGCTCTTGGCCTTTGGCAGTAACAGCTTATAATACAGGGCCTGCCATATTGAGAAGAGCGGTTAAAAAGTTAAAAACGAGTAATTTATCGACAATAGTTGAAAAGTTTAGGGCCAGAAATTGGGGTTTTGCTTCAAGAAACTTTTATGCAACTTTTGTCGCAGTAACTGAAGTTTCAATTAATATAAATAAGTATGCTAACTTAAGGAGTTGGAAAAAAGAGAGTCCTATCTCATTTCAGTCCATAAAAACCACGGAAGTATATCCACTGCCGAAGCTATTAAAGGCGCTTGGTAAATATAAAAATGAATTTATTGACTTAAATCCCGCGATTCGAAAAAGATCATTCAAAAAAAGAGTCTTGATTCCTAGAGATTTTACACTTCACTTACCAAGTGAGTTGATTTCAAAAAAAGGAGAGATATTAAAGCAATTGAAATAATTTAAGCTTATTTTTTTTTCTGATCATTGATTTCAAGCATATTGGTGTCACCAATATATTCCTTTATTTTAATGTTTCCTGTCTTGATTAAATCTTCAATATTTTTAACAACATAAGTTATTTTATCGAGAGAACTTTTAATTTTATTAATATTTTCTTGAGAGATTTGATCACGGTCTTTTAGGTTTCCATAAGCAACAAGTAATGGGTTGTTGATTTGATGATTATAAGTTGCTACCGCTGAGTTTAATGTTTTTATTTTATTGATCTCTATGAGCTCTTTATTAAGATCCATAATAAGAAGCAAGTTATTTATTCTTGCAATGGTTATTGTTGTATCAACGGGTTTACCAATAAAGTCATTAGCTCCAACTTCTAATGCTTGAACAATATCTGAAGGCCCTTTCTTGGATGTAATAACAATAATGGGTAAATCATTTTTAGGGATATGATCTCTAATGATCTTGATGGCATCGAAACCACTCATTCCTGGCATCACATTATCCATGACGATGCATTCTATTTCTTCTTTTTGAATTATTTCTAGACAATGGTTCGGGGTGTCCAAACTATGTACTTCAAAACCCTCTTTTTCAAGAACTCGAGTAAGCTTTACTCTAGTGACTTCATCATCTTCAATAATCAATATTTTTCGTTTTGTCATGAGGTTACCTGTGCAAACCTATCGGATAATTTGCATTTATTTTAAAATCGTAGAAGTAACTGATAGAATAAATAATTATTATTGGAGTTAGGATGGGCTATATTGATCTTAGTAAAATGAAACAAGAGTACGTTGGAGATGAAGATATTCTTCTAGAGTTGATAAGTATTTTACTTACAACTTATAAAGAAAAAATGTCGACTTTGGAAGAAGGAATTAAATCGAGAAACCTAAATGATATTGAAATGTTTTCACATAACCTGAAAGGGACATTTTCAAATTTTCACGCAGAAGCAGTTTCAAATGGTTTTAAAGAAATTGAATTTATGGTTAAGGATAATAATGTAGAAGGATTGGATGATAAATTTAAAGCATTAGAGGCCGTAATAGAAGATGTTGTCGTTGAGCTTAATAATATAAAGTCTGATTTAGAGCAAAAAAAGGATTAAGCTTGCACCTAAAACAAGATTTACTTTACCTTACCCTTTTTACCTTAATACAAGTTCTTCCTAAGATATTTCAAAGGTTTAAAATTCCCTCTGGTATCACCGCTCTTTTTATTGGTGCATTTGCTATAATTTTTCAGCCTCAGTTGATTGATGATTCTTTAATAAAGTTTTTGTCTCAAATTGGTATTACCTCGCTTTTTGTATTTGCAGGTTTGGAGGTAGATTTCAAAGAACTTTATAAAGATAGAGTATACCTCATTAAATATCTGCTGAGCTCTATTCTCATCATTGGTGTTATATGCTCTACGATTTATTATTTTTTTAAGGTTCCCCTACAAGAGTCTTTTATTTTGGCCTTAGGGATTTTTACACCATCAGCAGGTTTTATTATTAATTCTATACACTCCTTTGAGCTTTCTTCTAATCAAGAGTATTGGGTTAAGTCCAAGGCAATTAGTAAAGAGATTGTGGCCATTTTTCTTCTTTTTATCGCTCTCCAAGCTAATGATATAAAAATGCTTCTGCTTTCCTTGTCCTTTTTTGTCGTACTCTTTTTCTTATTACCCTATTTGTTTAGATTCTTTTTTAGGTATATTTCCCCTTATGCCCCTGACTCAGAGCTTCCTTTTTTAGTTGTTCTTTCATTGTTAGCAGGAGTTCTCTCCAAAGAATTAGGCGCTTACTATTTAGTAGGTGCTTTTGCTGTTGGAATAGTTGCTTCGCAATTTAAAAATAAGATCCTTAAAAAAGATCAAGAGGCCATATTTTCAAGTCTTGAGAACTTTTTTAATATTTTCTTACCCTTTTACTTTTTCTACGCCGGGCTAAAAATTATAGTGTCAGATATAAGTCTGAAGGCCGTTCTTGTTGCTATTTGTTTTAGTCTCATTTTCATACCTGTAAGAGTTTTTCTTATTCGTATCTTTTTAGGTGGGCTTCAACAAAAGAGAAAAGAATCAACTTTTAATATTTCACTATCTTTAATGCCAACTCTCGTTTTTGGACTTGTTATTATGAGCATTTTAAAAGAGAGGGCCATTTTACCTTCTTATCTTATCTATGCTCTTATTATTTACACAATAATAACAAGTTTACTTCCTAGTATTGTTTTTAGTTTTCGTAATAAAGAAGAGTGATTAACGGTTGATTCTTTTATTAGGCGAAAGGTTTAATATAAAGTCAGGTAGAATATTTTTTATTTTCTTATCAATACCTTCTTTATCTTTTTGATATTTAATACCCACAACGATAATAATAAGGCCAATAAGGCTTATTGCTATTGGGAATGAGAGAAAGTCTTTAAAAACTTTATTGGCCAAATGACCGAGATAGGATATGCAACCAAGAGCACCACAGACTATAAAAACTCTTCTTTCAAATAGGACTGAAATAAAGATAAAAAAGAGGTTGATGCCAAAATATATAAATTTATTTAGCTCGCTATCAGTGTTCATCGTACTTAATCCACCCCAAAACGCGAGCATTCCAAAAAGATAACCCCAAAAAGCATAGTCTAATTTAGTTCTTCTATCCCAAAGATAGGAAATAAATAAGATGAAAGCTCCAAAAATAACGGAGACTAATTTTCTTTCATCCCAGGTATAATCTGTTTTTCCAAAAAGTAGTGGAGTTAAGTCCATGGACATATACCAAAGAGATAAAAATATTGGTGCCGAAATAAATGTAAACTTAATAAAGTGAAGCATGATGAGTCCAGCAATGATGGTACCTATCTCGAGGAAGAACCATGAGCCTTTTACCCAAAGATGATAATTTTGATATTTTCCTGGGTCGCCTTGTGGCCACAGTCCGGTCATTTTTTGAAATCCAAATATCGCTAAAGGAACGAGGCATACAGCGATACTAGAAGTAAGTCCACCTGCAACCTCAAGGTCTTTTTTATGAAATAAGTAATACCCTAAGTAAGAAAATACTGAAACATATACAAGACCTAGGGTAAATAGAGCGGTACCACCGGCCTTATTCCATGCCTCGTTTATGAACCAACCCATACCAAAAATAATGAGAAGAGCACCCAGATAATAGATGACATGAACTAAATCAAACCTTGATTTAAGGCCAGGTCTAGATTCGAGTGCAGACCACAACGGACTAACTTGCTCTTTGTTTATTAACCCTTCTTCTGATGCCCACTCCAAATCTTCTTTTTTTAATTTAATCATAGAAATATTGTAGAGCTAAAAGAAGGTAAGAGCTAAGTAGGAAATATAGTCGTAAGAAAATGGGGTGACCGACCGGGCTCGAACCGGCGACAACCAGAATCACAATCTGGCGCTCTACCAACTGAACTACGGTCACCACAATGAAAAGCTTTTATAAGACTAAGACTCTCTTTAGTCAATTCTTAATGATATTGCATGGCATAAGATTAAGGTAAGAAATTAGAATTAACGATCTTACATGCAGGTGATTCCTTTTGCTGACAGGCCTGTAGTATTCTTTGAGAAAGCTGACCTATATTTTTAACATCATTGAAAGTAGTGCCGCTCTCTTCACGTTTACTTGTATTGATCTGTACTGGGAAGGTGTGACCTGGTGGATATCCATTCAACTTGCTATTTATTACTTGAAACTTAGCAAATCCTCCAAAACGAGTCATATACATATCTTTTACAATAACAAAGACGCCTAATCTAACGATCTTACTACTGTAAATAAGCGTATCTCCGGTACAAATTAAATCAGCATCATCTCTACCATAAATTTTTGGTCTAGGTACCTTATAGAGCTTAGCACAAAATCCATTTGGCTTTTCGTAACTGGATAGACCTTGGGCGACTTGTCCTATGCTTAAACCATAATTGGCCGGATTGACCTCTATCATACTTCCAGTCTTTATGGCCGCTAGGTCTTTGTGACCCACCAAAGCATAGGCATTATTAAAAAAGAAAAACAATAGTATCAGATATTTCATAAATCCATCTCCGTTAAGGTATTATATTGCGACTATTCGCATTAATCAACTAAAGAAAAATTACTTGATTCAAAGTCACATTCTTTTTGTTTAGGGTGAACTTTGACGTTTTTCACCTCAAGTCATTATACTTAAAGAAGATTAAACCTTTGTTCGAGGATATATTATGAAAAAATCAATTCTTTTTATTTCTATGCTTATGGCCCCCATTTTAAGCAGCTATGGTTATTGGGGTACAGGTGTTTCTACTTATCCAATGCTGATGGATAATAAGTTTCTATCGACCGAAATTACTGGGGACTTTTCTGCAAACGGTGGGCTTGGTTTTCAGGGTAGGTATACTCAGAAAATCAATCAGTCTACTATAGTAGATGCAGGGGTTGGCTTTTCAGGTGGTGATAGAACGGGAAGAATCTTTGCGAGTATCGATTATGAAATTTTTCCTGACTATCAAAAACAACCTAGAATTTCTACTAAGGCCTTTTATGAGAACTCTGCAGAAGACGGGCAAAGAAAAAATATAATTGGAGTTATTCCAACTTTTAGTAAAGGTTTTAACTTTTGGGGACAAGAAGCTTACCCTTATGCATCCGTGCCAATGGGTGTAAGCCTTGATAAAAATAATAAAAGTTATGATACTTTTCTTAAGTTATCTTTAGGTATTTCAGGAAAGATTCCTTACGAGAGTCTTAAGCACCTAACGGCCTCAGTGGAAGGAACACTCAATATAAAAGACAGTTATTCTGGTCTTTATATGGCCCTTCACTTTCCTATTAATTAGGACTCCTATGAAGTACGTTCTGTCCGATTTTGATGGGACGCTAACCAACGAAAATATGATTGGACCTGAGTTTTTGCAGGTCCTTTCTTTTTTGAAAGAAAAAAAAATAGAGCTTGTTATTGTCACAGGTCGGTCTGTTTCTTGGGCCCATTTTTTACTAACTCATTTTCCCGTTCATACAGTTATAGCCGAAGGTGGAGGAGTTGCTGTTTCTAAGGATTTAACTCTAAAAACCTATAGTTCAAGTGAGGAGCTTTCGAGACTAGATAAGTTAAGTAAAAGCTTAATAAAAGAATTTAAGGAGATTTCCTTATCAGCAGACTCTTTTGGGCGTTTATGTGATAGAGCAATAGAGTTAAGTTTATTAAAAGAGCTTAACCTTCTTGATAAAGTTCAATCTTTTTTACAAGGAAAATGTCACTTTAGCTGTTCTAATGTTCACCTTAATTTTTGGTTAGGAGATATATCAAAGGAAAAGGCATCCTTAGATTTTTGCCAATTAAATGATATTTCATCCAAGGATATTATATATTTTGGAGATGCACCAAATGATCAGGGAATGTTTCGGACTTTTACCGAATCCGTTGGTGTGAGTAATATTTCAAGTTATCTAGATCAAATGGAGTCTAGGCCTAAATATATTTTGGAAGGAAAGGATAAAGAAGGGGCCAAAGGGGTTCTTTATTTTTTAAGAAATTCTTCTAAGATTTGATAAAGTTCATTTTCTTTACTCTCATCAAAGTTTAAATTCTTTTTTAAATAATCTTTAAGGTCTTTTGGAAGAGGTGCCATGAAGTATTTACCTCCTTTGTAAGGAAGGGATATCCCAATAGAGTGAAGGGCCTGATGAGGTATTTCCATAATTTCATGGTCTTCATGGGAAGCATGGCCATCTTTAAAGCGCTGAAACATTTTATAATTACCTAGATAGAGCTTATCACCGAGTAGAGGAAGTCCCTTGGTTTGAGCATGAACTCTTATTTGATGTTGTCTGCCAGTTTTAGGAAAGGCAAGTCCATAGGCATAGGCTTCATTTTTATAAAGAACTTTAAAGTGAGTAAGCGCCGTTTTACCGTTATCAGAGTCGTAAGGGAAGGAGTGGATAACGACTTTTTTCAATCCTTGTTCCTTAGGTCCTAATCTTTTATTAACTGTAAATTCGGTTTGGCCTTTATAAAGCTCTGAATTAATTTTAGAGATAAAGAAATAGGCCTTTTTGACCTGATCACTATCAAAAAAATCTCTAACTATTTTGGCCGTTTGAGAGTTTTTACCGAGGAGAAGAATGCCACTTGTCTCTCTATCAATTCGATGCATACTGTGAACTTTTTGATTTGTTTTTGATTCTAAGATGACAGTTGCACAGTTAAAGATATGGCGACCAGTTGGGTGTGTGCACATAAAGGGAGGTTTTGAGATAACAATGAGATCATCATCTTCGTAAACGATGGGAGGAGTAGTTTCAAGTTCAACTTTTTTTCCATCCCAGTATTCGTCTTCATGAGTCGTTTTATGAATAACAAGTTCAATAATTTCTTGATAGTGGACTTTGGTACTTGGACGGTGGGGAAAAGGTCGGCCCAATATTTTAACTTCTCCCATATCAATCTTTTTTTTAAGTAATTGTCTTGAAAAAGTCTCATAATAGGACATGAGAAATTGATCTAATCGAATACCATCGTATTTCTCATCGACTTCTAGGACGACGTCATAGCGCTTTTGTGAAAAAGTTTTTTTAAGTATGGGCATCAGTATCTTTCTTTAATCAAATACTGCAAAATGGCAAGGGCCCCTTGTTTAGAATATTGATATTTATCCGTGAGATTATTTAAAATCGATAGGATGGCCTCTCTGTCTTTTTCCGACATAGGAGTGACAATAGATTCATCACGCTCGGTTTCAGCTTGATAGAAGACTAAGTTCTTGGAAATACTTTGAATGAGCTTTTTTTGCTCATTTCTAAAGCTTTCTTGAAGAGATCTTACAAGTTCAGGAAAAACTTCTGTATAAACCAAATCTTGCCCTGGGTTATCCAAGGCAAAGGCCCCTAGCTTTGAGATAAGGTGGGAGCGAAACTTGTTAGAGTCTTCTTTTAAATTAATACTTGTTTCAAATTCTTTTATAAAATACTGATCAGGGTCTTCATACTTTTCGGTAATAGAGTTTTTAACTTTTTCTCCTTTTATCATGGCATTGATATTGGAGATATACTTTTTAATATATGTTTCGTAGGAGCGCTCATCAACAAGGCCCAAACATTCTCTGAGCTCGGAATCAAAAATATTAATAAAATGATTTTTAATTAAATTAATAAATCTTATGGGGTTATGATAGTCCCCTTGAGGGGTCATATTAAGAAAATCGAAATCATTTTTCTTGAGAATTAATTTTTCTAAATGGTCGAAAACTTCAATAAATGTAATATTATGATTTTCATAGCTGATTTGATAAAGGATATTTTTAATATCTCGAGGAGAAACCCCAAACTTTCCTTCGTAAAGGTTCTCATTCTCAAATTCGGCGATAATTTTATTTTTCCCATTTTTAAGGGCCTGCTTAGACTCTGTGTCTAATCTTTCTGGTAGCACGTTCTCGGCCAAAAGAAGAGATTTCTCTAATGGGTTTAAATTTGAAACAATTGCTGAGAGTTTTTTGTCTTCATAATTTTTACTCTGGCAAGCACGAAGTCTTGTCATTACAGAGAATAGACATAAGGAAGCAAGAGCATGAGGTTCAAAGTGAGAGACCTCCTTGAGTCCGTTTATTTGATTAGTATAAATATTTTGTTCATCCTTATAGTTTAATAGATATGGAACACGAATAAAATTAAAGCGACCTTTAAATGAGTTAAAGTCTGGGTGTTGTTTAAAACCGGCCAGGTGTATTTCATTGGAGGTTCCAATAAAGAAAACATCTAAATCTGTAAGAATTCCACCAAGGTTAATATTTGAACTTTCCATTGTCATCAAAAGGTATTTAAAGGTATCTAATGGCCTTTTGAGAAGGTCTGAGTATTCTAATATTCCTCGGTTGGCCATGATAACTTCACCTCTTAGTGAAAAGAGGTTAAGGGATTGAAGGCTAGGAGGAAGTGAAGCAAGTCTTTTATCCATCGTTATCTGTTGCATTTGAGCATCTACATGAATTTGAGGCTCAATAGTAACGGCCCCTGCTGAGTACCGACGACTTATGTTAAAGCGTTCTATTCTTATATGCTTAAGGACTTCTGAATGATTACCTTTGTAATTTTTAAGAAGGGCTTCATAAATCATCTGATTTCTTTTTGAGAGGTCTCCTTTGAAAAAATAGGAGCGCTCTAGGAACTTGAGATACTCTGGAGAATCTGCAAAAGTTTCTCTTAAAATATTTTCTCTGTATTTTTTAGGAATGAGAAGAAGGGGATGGTCTTTAAGCTCAGAGTTTAATATTGCACTGATTTCCTTATCTTGAAGGTGTGCATAACTATCAAGGTCAGACTTTACTACACCGGATGTTAGACCAACAGAACCTTTGACAAAAGTATCAATAGGAAATATCCAAGAAAAGGTATGAAGGGCGCCTTGTTCTGTTTCAGAATAAATTTCTGCACCTTTCATTATTTTTTTAACAATACTTGATTTTGCTGAACCATTTGGCCCAACCAAAAGGATAAACTTGTTGTTAAATCCTTCCTCAATAAAATTTTTCAGGTTTCCAATAATGCCTTTTTCAGGACGGTCTTGGCCATAGACAGCAGGACAATCGAGGTCTTCTTGGGAGAAGAGGTTATATTTTTCATTTTCCTCATCTTTTCCAAAATGATGAAGCATATCCAGAATATATTTACTGGTTGGGCGGCAGTATTGAAGTGGTTTTTTTTCAAACTCATTCATGAATTCGCTAAAAGACATAACCTCAGTATTAGATTCACTATCGATATTTGCTTGTTCAATCCATTCCATGCTTCGTCCCTTATTAAAATGGTCTTCCAAGTGTATTATATCTTTGCTTTAATTTAATGTCAGTCTAAGAAGCGAGGTCGTGTCATCAAAAGGTTATACTTTATTGGAACTATCATCATAGTTTTAACGATCTGGTTAAAGTTCTCTGACCAAAATAATCAGGAAACCTATGGCCTTGATAAATATATGGAGGAAACACAGAAGCTTATTAGGACTTGGAGGGATGGAGATTATCTAGGGCATTATATCTCAGGGCGTTTTGAGTGTCCTACAATTCCACAGCTAAAGGATATTGGTAATAGCTATCTTAGATGCAATAAGCTTTTTCTTCAGTGTTTTATTGATCAAGTTAAATTTGAGTTTATTGATATAGAGAGTATTGAGTCTAAAAATAATGGTGACGTGATTGTTGATATTAATTTAGCTCAGGAAACTAAAAAACTTGTTTTTAAAAATAAATGCAATGAAGTAAAGCTTCCTGAAAGATGGTACGGATATGGGATTTATCCTAAAAAAGGTCAAGATACTGTTTGGAATAACTTTGATAGAGAGATCTTTGTCGATAAATATCAGGTAAGTATTTATGATATCTATATGTGGAATGAATCTCGAATTCCGGGGGCCATTAAGTCCGATCACTCTAAGTGGCATCTACCGGCCACATTTCTTCTTCAAAAAGATATGCACAATTACTGCTTAGATCAGGGTAAGCAGGTGATGAATACTCTTATTTTTGATGCGGTATCTTTCTATCCCATCAATTATGATAGACCCAATAAAACACCTGTTTTTCGAGCACCTAATCCCTGGACAATTAAGTATAGAAATACTTTTTTAAACCCTCAATCAACACGTCCTCTTAATAAGAATGATTGTGCTCAGGCCTATGTGAAAGAGTGTAAGAAGAGCTTCAAGTATGAGGATTATTTAAAAAACTCAGTGTCGTGGAGTGGTGTTTTTCAAATTCTAGGTGGAGAGATGGAGTATATGAGAAACCCAATCGAACCTAAGAAAAACCTTTTTACTTCAAGCTCTTTATTCTCTCGCTTTTCTCCTTTTCATACTTCTGGTTTAAGGTTTTATTGGGATGGGTTAGGCCATGGGATTAAAAATTTTGATTTTTTAGATGATGATTCAAATCTTAAGACTGTGCCTGTGGCCTTTAGGTGTTTTAGATATGATTAAAGTTTTCTTATTTTTATGGGCCTCTGCACTTTATGCTCAAACCCCACAAGATGTTCGTCACTTTTTAGCTTTTTCAAATTCTCACAAAGTTTTAGAAAAAGATATAAGTAAGGTTATTGATAGACCTTATGGTGTATGGAAAGAGCTCATCCATTTTTATCATCCTGAAAAAAAAGAGTCTAAACTCTGTCTCGTTTACAGAGTGCCTTATAAAAACAAAGTTAAAGGAGAATTAAGTTTTATTGAAACCAAAGGGGACTGTATCGCAAACCGTGATAGGGGATGGACATTAGAAGATATTCAAAATTTAAAGCTAGATATCAAATCAAATGAAATAAAGATGAGCTATGATAAAGGAGAGCTTGTTTTTAAGTTGTACAACCGCTCCAGTTCTTATTCGTGGGGATATCATCCAAAATCTAAAAGCTCATTTAAAAAAGAGGCTCCTTTTTGGGATAGTCAAAGTTGGCGCTGTAAAAAAGTAAATGATAAATGCGAAGTTGTTGGTCAAGATAACTGTCATCTTTGTCCAACATCTACTTATACGGTCTTAAGGTCAAAATGTACCACCGATCAGGATAGGTATTGTGGTAAGGATCTATGTGGCCTTAAAAACTACCCAGCTTGTATTAGACATCTGTTTGCAGGCAATGAGTTTTTTCGAACAGGATGTTTTCAAAAGACAGATATAGGTCTCTGTAGCAGAGGGCTAGTAACTATATGTGATAAAGATAAGAATGTTATTTGTTATTAATTTGAATTTCCTCTCCTAGAAATTTCGCTTTAATTTTCTTGAACTTGTTTTTTGCTAATCCATCAATTCGTTTTTGAAATTCTTTACTATCTCGAGGAGGAATAAAGCAATCTTCGGTGGCCGCAAAAAAATGCTGACAAAGCTTTAAAGGAGAAAGAAGTGCACTTTGCTTAAGATCAAATTTTTTATTTATACTATCGTAGACAATTTGTGCTCTTCCAATAAATTGACCTTTTCCTGGAACAAGAAGAACTGGTTTTGAATTAATATGGCCACTACTTGGATTTGAGGAGGGAGAAACGACGATATCTCCAAAAAAAGGAGGCATACGAGAAATAAAATCTTTTAATGGATCTTTACCGGGACAAGATATATCAGTTCCCGTCTCTGCTAGCGCTTTTGGTTTTCGTCCGTAATCGGCCTGGCAAAGGGTAGGGGTATTAATGACGATGATAGAAAAATCAACTTTTTCTCTGCGAAACTCTTTTTTGAGATGCAATAAGCTGATAATGGGGTCTTGAACATAGATGCCGTTAATAGTGGAGTCTGGCCCTTTAATTGTTTCTAAAAAGATGAGACCAAATTTAATACCATCTTTTTTAATGATTTTATAAGGAGAGAGATAAGTTCTTTTAATCCGAGTACCTAGTTGGAGGTCGATTATATTTTCATTAGAAAAATTGAGATTAAACTCAGGTCTTTTGGTCGCACTACTGGTGAGGTAGTTAAGAGCGAGGAAATCTTTTTTGGTAAAACCAATAGCATCATAACCAAGTTCTTCATAATGCATAAGTGTCTTTTCATTTTCATCAAAGCTTGTGGGGGATTGAAAAATTTCTCCTGTATCAATAAGAATGAAGCGATCACCATATCTTTTTTTATAAATATTAATATAGCTCTTTAGAGTATCGCCGCCGCCAATTTGAAGGTTATGATGGACTAATCTTTCATCAATTATCTCTGCTTCTTTATAACGTTTTGTTTCGCCATAAATTTCTCCTTGAAATTGAGAAGTAAAGGCCAAGTGATAAGTTAAGGCTTGAGCAGGCTCTTTCCACTCAGGTTGGGAGTAGACCTGCTTTTTTAAATCAGTTCGGTTACAAGACAGAAGTAAGAATAGTAACAGTAAATTAAAAATTTTCAATTTTTGTTAGCTTTGAATAGGCTTTTTTTAAGGCCTCATAAATACGCTCATAACAATCTTTACCAGAGTGGGCACATATACTTATTCTCACGACTCCTCTTCCGGCCGAATCATCTACGCCCATAGATCTTAGTACACGGCTCGTGACAGGACTATTATCTGAACACGCAGAGCTGGTTGTTACAAAGATATTTTGTGACTCCAATTCTATTTGTATGGCCTGTCCATGAACACCTGGGTATGAAATATAGGTTGTTCCTGGAAGCCTTGGAGCATCTTGTCCAAAGATGACTGTTTCAGGAAAGTCATTGTGAATTTTCTTTTCAAATTCATCTCTACTTTTTGATAGCTCACTATAAGCGTCTCTAGACTTCACACAATCCTCTAGTGCTACTGCAATGGTTTCGTATCCGAGATAGTTTTGAGTACCACCACGATGACCTTTCTCTTGACCACCACCTAAAATGAAAGGCTTAAAAGAAGAAGGGTCTTTAATAATAAGAGCACCTGCTCCTGTCATGGCACCAATCTTATGACCAGATAAAACAGCAAAATCTAGACCGCTGTCTTTAAATTTAAAATCAGACTTTCCTAAAAATTGAGTCGTATCAGAAAAGAAAGGAATATCTTGTCCTTTAATAAGCTCAGCTATTTCTGAAATCGGTTGAATAACTCCGGTCTCATTATTAGCGGCCATAACAGTCAGAAGAGCAATTTTTCCTTCGTATTTTCTAAGCAGCTCCTTAAGATTTTCAAGATCAACTTGGCCGTTAGGAAGAGTTTTAATAATTATCGTTTCAAAACCATCCTTCTCGTAACGAGAGGCCACATTATATATTGCAGAGTGCTCTATATCTGAAGTGATAATAATAGGTTTTTGTTGAGGATTGGTCTGAGAGCAAACTGAATAGAAAACGGAATTAATCCCTTCTGTTGAACCAGAGTTAAATACGATTTGCTTTGGAATGGCCCCTAAATAACGAGCGCAGACAGCACGGGCATTTTCCATGGCCATAAGTACTTTTTGACCCATTTTGTGAATAGCATTTGGATTAGCGAAGTGATCACCTTCAAGTCTTAGCTTAATATAATCTCTAACTTCTTTTGATAGAGGACCACTTCCATTATAGTCAGCGTATATAGGTCTAATATTTTCTTCCATAAAAGTATTCATGTTTTCCATTCTTATATCTCCAGCATTCTATTTAAGGCCACGCGAGCATAATGCTTATCTTCCTTTGAAACTTTGATGATGTTAAAAGCTTGGCCCTCTTTAATGGCCTTGAGACTTGCTAATAACCATCTAGGTCTTACTCTATACATTGTCGTACAAAGACATTGATAAGGAGAAAGCGATTTAATCGTTTTATTAGTGTATTTTTGAGCGAGTCGATTAACAAGATTTATTTCTGTGCCCACCGCAAATTTTGTGCCTGGTGCTGCTTTTTCAATTTGTTCAATGATGTAGGCGGTAGAGCCAGCATCATCAGCATGTTGGACAACGTCAAAGCTGCACTCAGGGTGGACAATGACGATAGTTTCAGGGGACTCTTTTTTAATATTGAATATATGCTCTTTTGTAAAACCTTGGTGGACTGAGCAAAAGCCATACCAGAGTATGACTTTGGCCTTTTGAACTTGTTCAGGTGTTAAACCACCATTGATGAGGTTAGGGTTATAAACAACCATTTCATCTAGTTTAATTCCCATCTCATAACAGGTGTTTCTTCCAAGGTGTTGATCAGGAAAGAACAGAAGTTTTTGTCCTTTACTGAATGCCCAATTAATAATTTTTTTGGCATTCGAAGACGTACAGATTGTACCATCGTGTTTACCAACAAAGGACTTGAGCTTGGCCGAGCAGTTTATATAGGTTATAGGGATGACTTTATCCTGTGTGCAGGATGTAAGAAAGTCAAAGGCCTTATTAACCTCATCATCATCGGCCATATCGGCCATGGAACAACCGGCATTTCTGTCAGGTAAGATGACATGCTGATGCTCTTTAGTAAGAATATCTGCTGTTTCTGCCATAAAATGGACACCGCAGAAAATAGTATAGGGGTTATCCACTTGGGCCGCTTTTTGGCTTAATTTTAAAGAATCACCAGTTATATCTGCATACTGAATAATATCGTCACTTTGGTAATGGTGACCTAAGAGAACGACTTGGTCTTTAAGCTCTCGCTTTAAGTCCCATATACGCTCAAGGACTTCTTGATCTGTGCAGTCCTTTTCAGAAATTTTGGGAAGATGAGAGTCAAATTTATTTTCATTAAAGAGGTTAAGCATAGAATTTTATCCTTGATTAGTCGGATAACCTTTTTCTTTCCATGCTAGGATTCCACCTTCGAGATTATAAAGCTCCGTATATCCTTCATTTAGTAGCATAAGAGCTACATCTAAGCTTCGTTTTCCACTTCTGCATTGAAGAACAATTGTTGTGTCCATATCGGATGGAAATTTATCTAGGTTACCAGGAAGAGTACTTTTAGGGATTAGAGTGGCGCCTTCAATGTGGGACTCATCCCATTCATCTTGTTCTCTTACATCTATTAGTTGAAAATTATCTTTGGCCGTCATTTTGGCCTTAAGCTCATCTACATTCATTTCTTTAATCATTTGTGCATCCTGTTGAAAAGTAATTTCACCAACGTTTCTAACACAGCTAAGAGATTAAATCTATATGAAGCGCCGAGTATAAATAACTGATTTTGACGGAGTGAATTCCCTAAGGATAAAATTCCTATGGATAACATTGAATCTAAGGAAGGAGTCATCAATGGAAATAATCACTATTGCCAACAACAAAGGTGGCGTTGGTAAAACAATGCAATGCTTTCAATTGGTCTGTCATCTGGCCAACAAAGGACATAAAGTTCTCGCTATAGATTTGGATTCTCAGGGAAATCTAAGCTCTACGCTAGGAGTACAGATTCAAAGAACACTTATTCCAGAGTGGCTTATAGGTGATGTTTCTATTGAAGACGTAGTTGTTGAGACAGAAGGAGAAGGGAAGTTTCATGAAAACTTAAAAATTATTCCTTCCTCAAGACATTTGGCCAACTTATCTAAACTACTTATTTTAAGTGAAGGTGAGATTAGAAAAAATGCTGGTAGAAAGGAGAGGCTCTTAAGAATGAGACTTGAGGAGATCAAAGACCAGTATGATTATGTTGTTATTGATACACCACCGATGCTTGGGGATGAGCTGATTATGGCCCTAGTTGCATCAGATAAAATTTTAATTCCTACTCAGGCCCAAGATTATTCTATTGATGGACTTGAGGAACTTATGGATACTTTTGAAATCATTAAAGAGACAGAGAATCCTAACCTAGAGTTCATTGTTATTCCTTCTATGATCAACTCAAGAAGAAAAATTGAAAAACAAAGACTAGAGGAATTATCGCAGTCTTTTAATATTACTCCTAAAGTAAGAAACTTGGTTCTTATGCAAGAGTCTATATCCACTAAAAAACCTGTGTTTTTATTGGGAAAAAAGTCGAATGCAAGTAAAGACTATCAGGAGCTATGGGAGTTTTTGGGACTTTAAAAAACAACTTAGTTTTCACAAGGAAGTGAGGATATTATGGCAAAAAAATTTGCACCGAGAGTTTCAAAGAAAAATAGAAAAACTCTAGATTACCTTGATCATGTTGATGAGGCGATTTTGAAAAAGTCAGATGAAAAGCTTCTTCAAGGCGCTAAATTAAATGATGTTGAACTGAAAGATATAATCGTTAAAGAACAGGTTCGAACAAAGTTTAATGATAAATCCATTAAGGAATTGGCCGATAATATTGAGGCCAATGGATTGATTCAGCCGCTTGTTGTTCACAGGCAGGGTTCAAAATATACGCTTATCTGTGGTGAGAGAAGATTTAGGGCCATGACCCTGATCAAGAAAAAGAAAGCGTCTTGTTTTGTCCTTGAGAATAAATCAGCTGAGGAGTTGATGGCGATTCAATTTTCAGAGAACTCTTCAAGGGAAGAATTACACTGGATTGATAAAGCTGATGGAATTTTAAATTACCAAATAGCAACGAAGGCCTCAGAGCGTACTATTGTTAAGGCCTTAGGTATCTCAAAATCTGAAGTTCACAGAAGTCTGTTGATTGCTAAGCTTCCTAAAAAGGTTAAGGAAGCCGCTAAAGTTCATAATACAGAAAAATATGTTCTTTTGGAGTTTGATGCATTGGCAAAAGGCGCATTAAGAACAAAGCTTCAAAAGCTTATCGTTGATGGGAAAATCGTCAAAAGAAGTGAGCTTAAAAAGCTTATTAAAGAAGGTGGGGTTATTAAGACAAGCAAGCGTAAGTCGGCCAGCCTTCCGAAAGGTCTTTCGGCCAATGCTTTTCTAAAGGCCCTTCAGACCAAATCTAAGAATCTTAAAGTCGATAAAGAGACCAAGGCACTGATCAATAGTCTGGTTGAAGAGACGAGAGATATAGTGGACGTCTGATAAGTGCCTGAAATTAAAGTACTTTAAAGGCATGTAAGTTTTACATAAAAATTGTGCCTAGCGACATAGCCCCTTAAAATGGTCTTGCCACTTAAAGGGGTATTTTTATGACAAGACTATGGTTTACATTATTGATGTCTTTTTTTGCCATTCAATCACTTGCTAATGATTCGAACTTTCGGGAAATCGCAAATGAGAAAAGAGAATTGGCCAATTTCGTTGTAAGAGAAGATCTTCAAGAAAGCCTTCTGCGTCCAAAAGGAATGTACTTTTATCTTACCTTAGAAGATGACAGGGGTATCCTAAGACAAATGAAACAGCAATTTAAGGGGTGGAATAAAGACCAAGAATATGTAGAGAGCTGGAATTTGAACGGTTTTGCTAATTATAAAGTTGAAGATGTAGAAAATAAAAAGAGCTATCTTTCAAAAATGTTAATTAAATATCTCGATAAAAGGATTTCTGGAGAAATTAAAAAGGCCGAAGAAGGGACAACTTTTCATCGGATCGGACAAGTTCAAAAGGCCCTTAGCCCTTCAGCAACTTTAAAGTTTTCTGATAAGGTTAAGTTAAGATTTAAAGGTCGGATCTTAGAAGGTAAAGGGTCACTTATTATTGAAAACCCTTATATTCAAACCAAAAGTGAATTTAATAAAGATGGAGAGCTCAAAGTCGTTCTTAATAAGAATATTAAAGAATTAGGGCTCACTTATCATACGGATTATTATCCTTTAGAAGGTCAATATATAACGACCTTAAGTAAAAATCTTTTTGCTCAAGTTACTGCAAGCTTAAGTTCTTCTCAGTCAGATAAAGAAATAATGATGAGTAGTTCATCTAATAGAACTCTAAGTATGAAGTATCACAGCAGCTTCTAAATTAAGTTTTTCAAAATATAAGCTCTCATATACATTTATCATTAAGAGGTTTATATGTTGAAATATTTTATAATTTTATTTATTTCTTTTACTCAGATTGGTTACGCAGGTCATGTCAAATATGGGATCCCAGATCATTATACTTGGAGTGACCCAATATCTGCACTTAGTAGCAATGGGATTCCATTATCTCCAATAAGAAAAGGACTTAAGGAGTTAAGTCTAACAGCAGCTTATATAAATGTAGGAGAAGATGATGACGACTATGCTTCCGGTGTTGAGAAACCTCTTTCTGATCCAAAATCTACAGCAGACGGATATGGTATAAATGTTTCCTGGTTTGAAGCATTAGGAAAGAATTGGGGATATAGTATTATTTTGTCCCACACACCTCTTCATGGAGATGTCGTTGCTTTGGCCAAAATGGATACAAATGATGAAACAATTGAAAGAGAGTACAGGGCCGAGATTGATGCCACATCCACACAAGCTTTAGGTTTGGTTGTATTTGACCCTCTTTATAATCATGAAAGTATAAATACTCCTATATTTATTGGAGCAGGACTTATCCAATCGGATCAAAAGGGAAGTTTAATTCAGGATATTGATGGTACTCTCTACGATTGGAAGGCCAGTACTGAATTCTTAAGTGTAGGTTTGGCCTTGGGCGGAGCTATTCAATTCAATACAGGTGATTTTCGGTGGTCTCCATTTTTAGTCGCTTTTGCGGGAACTGCTACGCCAGTCTACGAAGTTAGTGTAGAAAGGGCAGGAAATAATGATTTTACTAATAATCAGGAATCAGAGTTTGAAGTTCAATATTTAGGAGGAATAGGACTTCAGTATACACCATGGGGAGTAAGTGCAAAGTGGACTCCTAACTTTTTTGGTCATGATCAAAGCCTTTATACTTTATCTAAGACATGGACTTTTGATGACAATTAGATTTATTGTTATTTTTTGCTTATCCCTTAATGTTTTCTCAAAAGTTAAAAAGTTTGAAGTAACTTCTTCTCAAGTTTTCAAATACTCTTTTAAAGAGGTTTGTCTAAGTTTTAATAAAGAAGCATTGTTAATTACATCAAAAGGTTCTTACCACTTAGATTGTATGGGAGAGAAAGTCGATGTACGTGAGTTCTGTGAGAAAAAGCTTAAGGCACGCTCGATTCCTTTTCTTCGTACGCTTAGCAAAGATCAAAAAGTACTTTGTCAGGGAGGTAAAACGGCCTCACTCTCTTTAGATTGTGTTGGTAAATATAAAGGTCTTTGCCGTGATAAACTAAAAAGCTGCAAAAAGTTACAAGAGGTTTATGCAAAAGGACTTATCCTTTCATTTGCTGGAGTTTCAGAAAATGAGAACGAGTCACTCAACTGCTATTTTTTAGATACTGAGGGCCTTGATTATATCTAGCTTTTCTTTGAACGATGCTTTTCGGTTTTTAAGACACTTTTCAAGTGGGCCAACACCAACTGTACCATTTTTAAGAACTGTTGCTGATGGGAAGTTGGCGTCAATAAGACTTTGAACGGCCAAATGGCCCATTTTAGTTGCCACAACTCTGTCATAGACCGTAGGAGTTCCTCCTCTTTGAATATGACCAAGAATACAGACACCGGCCTTAATATCATGACCAAGTAAAAGTTCTTCCTGGATTTTATAACTTAATCCTGGAGTATCACTTTCGGCCACAATAATAATAGAGGACTTTTTGCCTCTTTTTCTACCAAGCTTATTTCTTTTAACAATTTCATCTAGGTCATATTTACTCGAGACAATAACATTTTCGGCACCAGAACAGATCGCCACATTTAGTGCTAGTGATGCACTTTTTCTACCCATAACCTCTACAAGAAAAGTTCTTTCGTGGCTTAAGGCCGTATCTCTAATTTTATCGACAGCTTCAACGGCCGTTTGAGATGCAGTATCAAAACCAATAGTATAGTCAGTTCCTGATACATCATTATCAATAGTTCCTGGTATGCCTACAACGGGAATCTTATGCTCTTTCCATAGGGCCATAGCACCGTTAAAGGAACCATTTCCTCCAATAATAACAAGTCCATCAATTTTTTTACTTTTTAATATTTTAGCGGCCTGTTGTCGAAATTCCTTTTCATGAAACTCAGGACAACGAGAGCTGCCGAGAATAGTTCCACCCCTTTGGATAATATTACCAACCGAGGACAAATCCATTTCCTTAAACTTAGAATGAATAAGGCCATCAAAGCCTCTATGGATTCCATAAACCTTTAAACCATTACCTAGACCAGTTCGAATAACGGCCCTTATGGCAGGGTTCATTCCAGGAGAGTCTCCACCGCTACATAAGACTGCAATGTTTTTCATTTTCATTTTTATTCCTCTTGAAAAATTGGAATACCCTCAAACTGAGAAGGAATAGGTACTCCCATCATGCTCAATAGAGTTGGCGCAACATCTTTGAGTGCTCCTTCTTCAATTGATTTTAACTTAACTCCTTTAAGTTTGGGATGAAAAAGACAGCATGGAACTTCGGCCTTGGTATGGGCCGTATGCGGAGAACCATCGGGATGAACCATTTGGTCACTGTTTCCATGGTCTGCAGTAAGAAGAAAAGATATAGATTTTTCTTCACATTTTTTAACAAGCTCACTAACACACTCATCAAGGACTTCAATACATCTTTTGGCCGCTTCGTAATTTCCAGTATGGCCTACCATGTCGCTATTGGCATAATTGACAACATAGAGTCTGTATTTATCGTCATCCAAGGCCTCAATAAGTTGTTTGGTTACTTCTCGGGCACTCATCTCAGGTTTAAGATCATAAGTGGCCACATCTCGAGGTGATGGAACAAGGACTTGAGTCTCACCATTAAATGGTTTTTTTTCACCCCCGTTAAAGAAATAGGTAACATGGGCATACTTTTCTGTTTCGGCAATTTTAAACTGGTTTATACCTTGTTCTGCAAGATACTCGGATAGACCACCTTTAATTCTTTCTTTATCAAATAGAATAGGAAGCTTTACTTCATCATCAATATAAGGAGTCATACAAAGATAGAACCCTGGTTTAACAGGTACTTCGAATTCATCAAAATTAGGATCATTAAAGCAAAGGCTAATTTGAATGGCCCTGTCAGGTCTAAAATTTATAAAGAAAAAAGCATCACCTGGTTGGATAGCGTAGTCTGCATCAAAAAGAGTGGGAGTTATAAACTCATCAAAAACTTTAGATTCATACTGCTTTTTTAAATATTCTTGGGGTTCCAGGTCAGATATCTCCCCTTGGCCAGTTATCGTTTTATAGCAATGTTCTATTTTTTCCCATCTTCTGTCTCGGTCCATTCCAATAGAGCGACCTTGCATAGATGCTAAGCAAAACTTTTCTTTTAAGAATTCAAGCTCTTTTAGGTACTTCATTCCATTGTCTATAGGTGTATCTCTACCATCCATAAGGACATGAAAGAATAGTTTTAAGTCTTTGTATTCAGAGAAGATATTAATAAAGGCCTTAATATGATCAATATGGGAATGGACGCCTCCATCAGAGAGCAGGCCCATCATATGAATTCTTTTGGTATTTTTTTGAGCAAACTCGATAAGTTTTTGTAGCTGCTCCATATTCTTTAGGGAACCATTTTCAATAGATTCATTGATTCTAATAAGGTCTTGTCGAACAGGTTTACCGGCCCCAAGATTAAGGTGACCAACTTCAGAGTTTCCCATAACGCCATCAGGTAGCCCTACAGAAGTTCCACTTGCTGATATTGTTGTATAGGGATAGTTTTCAAAGAGATGATCTATATTTGGTTTTTTGGCGTCTCGTATAGCATTTTTGTTGGTATTGGGATTGATTCCAAAGCCATCAAGTATAATTAAAAGTGCTTTTTGAGATAATGAGTTAATGGATGTCAAAACCCCTCCTCCATTAATAGGTATTATTTTGTAAAAATGTATAGCACTATAGGACGGGAGTTTAAAGGGAGTAGAATAGCATTATGCGTTATGTGGCGTTTTTTTCATGTATACTCATGAGTTTACTCTTAGCTTTTCTGACTAAGGATCTTGGCCAAATCAATGATGATAAGCTTTTTCTGGGTAAAAAAAGTTTAAAAGATTATGAGCAATTCCAAACTCTTATTAAGGAGAAAAGCCTTTTTATTATTACCTTAAAAAAAGAAGTTAATGAGCAGAATTACCGCCAATTTAATCAAATGGTGAGTCCTTATATAAAAAAATATCCCGATATTGAGTTTCTGAACTTTAATAAGATTTACTTTAATAAAATAAAATCAACGGAATTTGCACCAAGCTACGAGTTTTGGAATAAGAATAAAAAGAATCTTCAGCTTTTATTATGGGCAGAGGACTCCATATCTCTATTGGCCACTTGGGACTCAAAGGAAAATAAAAAATCTTTTATTAAAGATATTACGGCCCGTCATCCTGAACTCTCTTTTTCAGGACTTGCTTATATTAATTTTTTGCTAGATCAATACTCTGATAGAATAAAAAATAAAGTATTTCCACTAGTCTTTTTAAGTACTTTTTTACTCATACTTATTTTTACAAGAAACTTCATACTTTCTCTTTTATTATTTTTACCTTCACTTATTGCTTTTCAGCTCTCTTTGTTCATTATTCAAGGTCTTTACGGAAGCCTTAATCTTATTACCTCTATTGTACCGATTCTTATATTTGTTATAGGGGTTTCTTTGATTTTTCATCTCTATTTTAGTTTTAGAGAATCGATGAATATGAAGAAAACTTTTGAAGAAAAAGGTCGACCTGTATCAATGATGATTTTTACAACGGTCGTTGGTTTTGGCTCTCTTTATTTCAGTCCGATCTTGGTTATTCAGCAGTTCGCTTTATCTTGTGTCATAAGCTTATTAGCTGCTAGTTTGTTTCTTATTGCATTTTTTATGATTTTTTCTCATTCCTACCCTAAAGATGTTAAAGTTTGGGGTCTTAAGCCTAAGTATTTAAAACACTCTCTTAATACGAAATATATTATTTTACTGTGCTTCATACTTGTTGCAAGCTCAGTCATCGTTTTCCCACGGATAAAGGTTTTGACTAACGCAGTTGATTTTTTTCCAAAGGAGTCTCAAGAACGTATAGAAATATTAAACCTTGGGAAATCAGTTCTTGGGTTACCCCTTTTTGAAATAGTTTTTAAAAATCAAAATGGCTTTAAATTTAAAGACATTAAAAAGATTGAAGAAAAAGAAAAGCTAATTAAGAAAAGCTTTCCTGAATTCAAACTGCTTTCATTAAATAGTTTTGTGAAAGAGGCCAATTATTTGTATTCAGCTCAAGCTCAGTTACCGCCTCTTCCTGTGAGTTATTTCACTTTAAGAAGTCAGCTTCCACCTCAACTTAATCAATCCTACCCACTTGATAAGGCCTATCGAATTACATTATTTGGCCTGCCGCTTGAAGCAAAAGTATATGAACAAAAATTAAATGAATTAAAGACAATAATAGGTGATGATTACGAGTACGGATTTAATGGTTTATATTTTAATTTAATGCAAACGCATGGGCATCTGATATCCGTTCTCGCCAAAAGCTTTATTTTTACTCTTTTCATAATTTCATTGCTAACTCTTATTTTATTTAGAAAACTAAAAATATTTATTGTTTTTCTTTTAGTGAACTCACTTCCAGTTTCAACAGCATTTATTTTTATTTATCTTTTCGACTTTACCTTTAATGTGGCCTCTGTCATGACATTTAGTATTTCTTTAGGGCTTATTGTCGATAGTACGCTTCACTATGTTTTTGCTTTAAAAGATGGGAAACCATTTAACAGTTATTATTCAACAACGCTTATTCCTATTATTGCAAGCGCGCTTATTTTGGCCCTTTCAATTGGAGTTTTAGGCACAGAAGGTTTTCTTCCTATAAAGCACTTTAGTTTATCTTTAAGTTTTACACTTTTGGTTGGACTGTTATTTGATTTATTTATATTACCTACAATTATTGAAGGTAGCTCTTTACGAAAATAACTATACTTTTTTTGTCAGTTAGCCGACGAGATGCTGATGACAAAAGATAGAACTAAAGTATTTAATACATTTAAATATAGATTTTATTTAGAAGGAAAGGATGACCCTCTCATTCATGAAGTTGTGATTTACGAGGATGGTCATAGTAAGGTAGATAACCCTGAAAACTTAGAAGCTTTTCATGGTTTTACAGATCTTGATAATAATAAATGTGAACATTGTCCTATAAGTAAAGATACGGTTGAACATTGTCCGGCCGCCATGAACTTGGCCTCAGTTATTGATACTTTTAAGGAAATAAAAACAAGTTCAGAAGTTGTTATTGAAGTAGAAACCAATCAGAGAACCTACTCTTATAAAGGTGTCTTAACAAGAGGACTTCACTCTCTTGTGGGTTTAGCAATGGCATCAAGTGAATGCCCTCATATGAAGTTTCTTAGACCAATGGCCATGTTTCATCTTCCTTTTGCAGATGCAAATGAAACGATTATTCGGTCAATGTCATTTTGGTTATTAAAGAATTATCTTAAAGAGCCTGACAATGCTGTAGATTTTGATCCACTATTTAAAAAATATGGTGATGTTGAAAAAATCAATGCTGCCATGATGGAAAGAATTAGAACTTTCGAAACCGATGATACGGGAATGCATGCCATCGTCATTCTAGATAGTTTCATTAGTATATTTGGCCTGAAATTTGAGGGCAATATGGATGAGCTTAGAAAAATTCTAGAAGATGAATAAATCAATTTCATCTGACCCAAAATTGCCTTAAAATATATCATACAAGTTTTTAGGAGTACTTATGGCCAAGTATATAACTGATGTTAAAGATGTGTTTTTTAACCTTTTCGAATATCTAAAAATCCAAGAACATTCAGGTGAAATCGGAGAGGATGAGCTTAAAGATGTTATTCGAGAGTTTGATAAGTTTGTTGAAAATGAAATTTACCCTGCAAGAATACCTGGAGATATTGAAGGGGTTATAATGGAGGACAAACAAGTTAAGGTCACCCAAAGTTATCATAAGGCGCTAAAAGCTTATTACGAAAATGGATGGTTTGCTTTGGCCATGGAAGAAGGTGTTGGTGGTATGCCGGCGCCAATGTCTGTTTACTTTCTTGTCAACTCCTTAGGTACTGGCGCAAATACAGCTTTTATGATGTATCCAGGTCTTTCAAAAGCTGCCTTGAACCTTTTGCTTGCTAAAGGTACTCCAGAACAAAAAGAAATTTTAACTGGGCCGATGATGGAAGGGAGATGGGGTGGAACGATGTGCCTTACTGAGCCTGAGGCCGGAAGTGATGTTGGTAATTGTACAACGATGGCCAAGCCAATAGAAGATGGAAAGTACAATATCAATGGAGTAAAAATCTTTATTTCTGGTGGAGATAATGACCTTTATGAAAATATCATCCACTTAGTATTAGCAAGAACACCTGGTGCACCTGAAGGTGTTAAGGGTCTCTCTTTATTTATGGTTTCTAAATATAAACTAAACTCAGATGGCTCACTTGGTGATGCAAATGATGTCATATGTACAAAAATAGAAGAGAAGATGGGAATACACGGCTCTGCAACCTGTGAGCTTAGCTTTGGTGAAAATAATAATTGTGAAGGAACCCTTGTAGGAAATGAGTTTGAAGGCATTCAAAATATGTTTTTAATGATGAATGAGGCCAGATTAATATGTGGTATTCAAGGAGAGTCACAGGCCAATTTAGCTTATGAGCTTACAAAGCAATACGCTGAAGAAAGATCTCAATTTGGAAAAAACCTTTGTGGACATCCTGATACAAAAAGAATGCTTCTTAAAATGAGATCTATGTCCAGAGCGATGAGGGCCTTGTCATTATACACAGGAGATCTTTTTGATAAGGCCAAAAATGATCCAAAAGTTGAAGAAGAGATAGCTCTTTTAACTCCTGTTTGTAAGGCCTACTGTTCAGATCGCGGATTCGATGTAAGTGTAGATGCCGTTCAAGTTCATGGTGGATATGGTTACTGTACGGAATATGCCATTGAACAGTTTGTCAGAGATTCAAAAATAGCGACCATATATGAGGGGACTAATGGTATTCAAGCAATTGATTTTGTAATGAGAAAAATTTTAAAAGATAATGGTGAGGCCTTCAAAAATTTAGCAACAAAAATTACCAAAACTTTATCCAATCCTTTAGCAGGCACTTGGTCTCACCAGGTAGGTCAAATTGCAAAAATTCTCCAAAGTGGTCAGGGCATTTTAGAAAAATTTGGAAAAAATGCTCAAAGTAAGGAGTTTGATAAAGTCCTTTTGTGTTCAACAGACTTTTTGCGTTTTTGTGGAAATGTTATTTGTGCATGGTTGCTTTTAGATCAGGCAATACAGGCCCATTCAAAAATAGATAATGCTGATGCAGAGAGTAAGCAATATTATCAATCTAAGGTTGATGATTTTGTTGTCTTTTGCCGCCATTACCTCAGTGAAAATGATGGATTAGCAAGTTCTATTCTTGAAGGTGAAGGTCAAGAACTTGAAATGAAAATTTAATCATATTCATAGCCCATTCATAGTCATATAATGATTCTATGGAATTGGAGCAGGTTTTAGCCAAAATTAACGAATTTGATAACATAAAGCATGGAAATAGTGATCTGCACTCCGAGCTTATTTTTGTTATGGGTGATGACCCTCATAAATTCGCACCAATGAAATGGTTAGAAAAAAAAATCCCACAAATTTCTGACAATGATCTTTTGTTAAGTAAAGGTTTTATTCTTGATGCTTACGGAATGTATGATGAGAAAAACTTTAAAGAGACATTTGAAAAGCTTTTCCAAAGAAAGCTGAGTAAAGAACAGGCCCAAAAAATAATCATATATTCAATACCAGATAATAAAGGTGTCTTTGATACAATAGAAAGTATTCATAATTCTTATGAGAAATTGAGAAATAAAAATATCATTCTTAATGGAAAGAACCTGCCTACTCAAATCGGTGAATGGTATGCGAGATGTATTTTCGGCTTAATACAAAAAAAGTCGGCATCACAAAGAGGCTTTGATTTTAAGCAAGATGGCTATCAAGTAGAAGTCAAAGTACACTGTGGCGATACATCGTCACCTAAGGGTGTAAAAATAAAAAGATCTTTACTTCAACTAAGCAGATACTTGGTGCTGATCTATTTAAGTAACAACTTTATGATAAGAGAAGTTTGCTTTCTTGACAGTGATTTTGTCTTGAGAAAATTTTCAACAAAAGGACATACCATCTTTTTGAAGGATCAAGACTTAAAAGATTATTTCTTTAGTAAATCATCCAAGCATGATGATAAGGTTAAAAACCCAACGGCCTTACTGAAGTTTTCTAAACCCACATTTGCCTTAAAAATTGCAGATCGTTTTTCCTGAATTTAGAAAGGAGAGCGCTTTAACTCAATCATTGAGTTTTTGAAATTAATGGCCCTTTGAATAAGTTCCATATAGCTATCGGCCATAGTAGGGTCTAAGTTTCCTAGGGTAAATCTTTTAACCCTCCATAAAGCGATAGAAAAAAGTCCTAGTATAATGGAGTGATTGAGAAATTCTCTTTCTTCCAACGGTAAAGGTCGAACGGATTCATAACCGATGAGAAAAGACTTGATAAGAGGCCGAATGATTCGACCTTTTTCTAAGCATGTTCCTGATATTGATATGCCGATGTCAAAAATAAGAGCTCCTAAGCCCGATTGCTCAAAATCAAGAATGGCCTTGAGTTTGTTATTATCAAAAAGAGTATTGTCATAATAAAGATCGCCATGGATTAACCCTGTTTGGAAATGAACACCAAGAAACTCTTTTAACTGGTCCTCAAAAATTCGGTTAAAAAAAGATTTGAAGTCTGTAGGACATTCGTCAGAGTTGGAAAAATCAAGAATGTCTTGAGGCCCATAACCAACTTCACTTTGATCTCTTATTTCATCCACAAAGCCGTTAAGATCCAGAGAGTGAAGTTCGGCCAATCCACGTCCAATCTCTTTACAAGTAAAATCACTTGGCCCAGGAGGAATACCTTCGACAAAGGGGAATAGGACACCAACTTTATCCTCATGCTCATAAATCATATTTCCATCTTTGGTTTCTAAGCAGCAAATGGAATAGGTAAAGTTTAGCTTTTTGAGTACCTGCAAAATGACTTGCTCTTTATGGAGTTGCTGCGGCCCTTTGTCATTAGACACTTTGAGGAGAAATTTTTGCTTTATTCCCTTATTTTTTACCTCAACTTGATAGTTGGAGTTAGAGATGCCTAAGCTCAGAGGAATAAAATCTAGAAGAGTTCCTAGATCGTAAAACCCAACAATTTGATTAATTTCTTCAAAATCAAGCTCGGTGTATGCCGCCATATTCCTTATATTAACACTTTGTCTAATTGAGGCAACTGGTTATTATCTTGTCCCCCCCTACTGAGGGTGGTATAAGAATTCCATTATTTTTAATATGGGAGGAATTTAATATGGGTGATTATAAAGTAGCTGACATTGGTTTAGCAGACTGGGGACGTAAAGAAATCGAAATTGCAGAAAAAGAAATGCCAGGTCTTATGGCCATTAGAGAGGAATTCAAGTCCACTCAACCTTTAAAAGGTGCGAGAATAGCAGGTTGTATTCACATGACGATTCAAACAGCTGTTCTTATTGAAACTCTTGTAGACCTCGGTGCTGATGTACGTTGGTCTTCATGTAATATATTTTCAACTCAAGACCATGCAGCAGCAGCAATTGCGGCCGCTGGATACCCTGTTTTCGCTTGGAAAGGTGAAACGGAAGAAGAGTTTAATTGGTGTATAGAGCAAACAATTAAATGGCCTGATGGAAAAGGTCCAAACATGATTCTTGATGATGGGGGAGACCTTACTTTAATGATGCATGAGGATTTTCCAGAGCTTCTTAATGAAGTGAGAGGTCTTTCTGAAGAGACTACTACAGGCGTTCATAGACTTGCTGAAATGGTTAAAAAAGAAACACTTAAAGTTCCTGCTATCAATATCAATGATGCTGTTACTAAATCTAAGTTTGATAACCTCTATGGGTGTAGAGAATCTCTTGTTGACGGTATCAAGCGTGCCACAGATGTTATGATTGCTGGTAAAGTTTGTGTTGTTGCTGGTTACGGAGACGTAGGTAAAGGAAGTGCAGGATCTTTTAAAGGTCTAGGTGGACGTGTTGTTGTCACTGAAATCGATCCTATTTGTGCCCTTCAAGCCGCAATGGAAGGCTATGAAGTTATGAAAATGGATGACGCTGCTAAAATTGGCGATATTTTCGTAACAACGACAGGTTGTGTTGATGTTATTACAATAGATCATATGAAAGAAATGAAAGATGGCTCAATTGTATGTAATATTGGTCACTTCGATTCTGAAATCGATACAGCAGGGCTAAAGCAAACAGCTACCTCAAATAGAAATATTAAGCCTCAGGTTGATGAATTTACATTACCTAACGGAAATAAAATCATTCTTCTTGCAGAAGGGAGACTTGTAAACTTAGGTTGTGCCACAGGACACCCTTCATTTGTTATGAGTAACTCCTTTTGTAACCAAGTGCTGGCGCAAATTGAATTATGGAATAACTTTAGTAACTATGAAAATAAACTCTATGTTTTACCAAAACATCTAGATGAAAAGGTTGCTAAGCTTCACCTTGAGAAAATTGGCTGCTCACTCGATACTTTGACTTCGAAGCAAGCTGAATATCTTGGGCTCCCCGTTGAAGGGCCATATAAGCCAGAATACTACAGATACTGATTGATAAAGGGGTCTTCTAGGCCCCTTTTTTTGTACCTTTGCCTATGACTTCTTCATAGGTCGTGGCCGTGAGCATTGAAAATTTAGGCGGGAATTGTTATTAACTCTTTATCAAGTAAGGAGAAATGATGAAGATAATTATTGGTAGCGACCATGCTGCCTTCGAGGCCAAAGAAATATTAAAAAAATTTTTACAGAAAAACTTTGAGGTTGAAGATGTGGGAACACACTCATCTGAAAGGGCCAATTATCCTAGCTTTGCGACTGAGCTTTGCCAAAAGGTGGTAAAGCAAGAATGTAAGGGAATTCTTCTTTGTGGTTCAGGAATTGGAATGTCTATGGCCGCTAATAGATACAAGGGAATAAGAGCTGCGCTGTGTCGCACAGAGGAGGATGCCCAACTCTCTAGAGCACATAATAATAGTAATGTTCTTTGTCTTGGGGCCAGGATAAACTCTGATGAAGAGCTTGAAAAAATAACACAGGCTTGGCTAGAAGCAGACTTTGAAGGAGATAGACACTCGCAAAGAATTGCTATGTTTGATCAACTTGGAGAGGACCTCTAAAAATGAAAACCTTTGAAAAATTCGTCACAGCTATTGTCGTCTTTTTTGTAGGCCTTGGTCTTTATTTATCTATTACCGATATGCCTTTTTATGAAGGTGTCTATGTAAAAGAAGATGGGCCTTTGGAGTGGTTAACTTTTGTTGCCCTCGTTCTTGGTTCGGTTCTTTGTTTTTACCGTGTTTATATCTTAAGACCTTTTAGATCTGGAGTTTTTCGTACCTGCTTATTTCTTCTTGGACTAGTTTTTGTTTTTGGGGCCGGAGAAGAGATCTCATGGGGACAAAGAATTTTCGATATTAAAAGCCCTGAGTTTTTTGTCCAAAATAATTCACAACAAGAAACAAACCTTCATAATCTTATCCTTGGAGATATTAAGGTAAATCGTCTTTTCTTCGGACTTATACTTGGCATTATGGTGGGACTTTATCTTTTAGTTCTTCCTCTGCTTTATAAGAAGTTTGAAAAGGTAAGGGACTTTGTAAACGCTGTTGCATTTCCAGTACCTCGACCTATTCACATCCTTCTTTTTATTGTTGTGTTTGCTATGTCTGAAATGTCACCCTCAGGAAAAAAGGGCGAGCTGATAGAGTTTGGAGGCTGTTGGATGTTTCTGATAATGACTTTTAATCCATGGAATAGGGATGTCTTTTCAAGAATCTCCTTAAGACGCTAAAGACTTCCCAAAATTCTTTTAAAGCGAAGGAAAAAGACAGCAAAAACTGCTTCAAAAATAATTCCTCCTCCCATTTTTGATTGACCATCTCTTCTTTCATAAAAAATGATAGGGACTTCTTTAATTTTTAGTCCCTTAGACCAAACTTTATAATTAAGCTCTAGTTGAAAAGAGTAACCATTTGAAAAGATCTTGTTTAAATTAAGGGCCTTTAATGCTTTTCTCGTAAAGCATTTAAAGCCTCCCGTGGTATCTTTAATAGGAATACCAGTGATAAAGCGTGTATAAATAGATGCCCCGTAAGAAAGCAGAAGCCTTTTAAATGGCCAGTTAATAATTCGAATTCCATCGATATAACGAGAGCCAATAACAAGGTCGTTCGTTTGAGCGGCCTCTAAAAGAGACTGAACCTCTTTAGGGTCGTGAGAAAAATCACAGTCCATTTCGAATATAAACTCATAATCTTTTTCAAGGGCCCACTTAAACCCCGATACGTAAGCTGTTCCTAGTCCCAGTTTACCTTCTCTTTGCATTAAGTGAAGTCCTGCAAAACGGGATTGGAGTTCTTTAACTTTATTTGCCGTTCCATCAGGGGAGTTATCATCAATAATAAGAAGATTCATTTCTGGGTAGAGATCAAAAAGAGTATTGATCATCCTCTCAATATTATCGATTTCATTATAAGTAGGAATTATTATTAGAGATTTATTAAAAGGCAGTGTTTTATTCATGTAAGTTATTTACAATTCCCACAGCGTTTTAGCAATTCTTCCCTATATTGATTTACTTTGTCATAGAAATATTTAGATGCTTTTTGCCCCATATCAGACTGTATAAGCCAAGAAAATCGCCTGACAAGAGGAAACTTTTCGATAAGGTGAGTTATAACTTCCTCCCCACGATAAACCTTACCTTCTGTATCAAGGTAGTGAACAGTTTTAGAACAATCATCAAAATTGATTTGCTCATACTTGTCATAAACTTCTTTGTCATGAATTGAAACCATTTGAATAGATTCGGTACCTGGTAATCTTTCAAGCGATTGCTTAAAACGTCTACATAACTCACACTGTCCATCAAAAAGTAACAGTGGTAATTGATACTTACTTTTTTCTTCCATGAAAAATCCTTTTTATTAGAGCTCTTCGTCAGGTATCAAGATCAATCCTCTTGATTGAACTTTGCGATATCTACTAGAAATAATTGTAAACACACTAACTGATCTTCTTTTGTGAATTTGAGCATTCGACTGGTTTGTTGCCATATCGGCAAACCTCATGACACCAGATTTAATGGAGGGTTTATGAGCTTTTTTCTGTTTCATATTTTTCAGTAACTGCGCTCTTTTTCTTATTTTTTTAGCAGTAGTAGGATTGCCCATATAAAATGCTTTATCTAGGTTTTTATTTTTGGACCTTTGACTTCGCCCAGAAACTCTAATATTGCTTTTTAAAGAGTCAACGACATTTCTGACCATGCCTTGTCCCGCATTTCTTGAGCCAGATGGAGCTCGTGCTACGGCCAGGTGTGCGGCCATTTCCTTTGGTACACCAAAAGCTGCTTCCGCAATTTTGGCAGCTAGTTTTTGATCTTCTGTAAGGGAGACAGGCTTATACTCTAGTGCCATTTTTCTTAAAGCGGCCCTTGAGGCAGCAAAGGATCCAATTTCATTGCCTGTAAGAGTTCCACCTCTTAATTCCCCTCGAGATAGGCTTATAAGGTCTTCAAGGGCAGCTTCAGTATAAGGGCTTTTTCCTATACCCTTGATTGTCGTAATAAACTGCTTGTCCATACAGCTATCAGTTTGAGCACACCCACAAAATGGATCCGGCATACCTTTACTATCAAGGCATGAGACACGAGTGGAGCCAGGGGCAATAGAGTTGGAATGATAAATATTTTTACAATACTTGTCGTAATTGACTGTATCGAGCGTAATCTTTCGAGGTGTGGCCATTTTAAAGTCATCACCTAGACCGATAAATCCTTTTATATTATCAAAAAAGCCTTCATTGGCCTTATTGTCATTAAATGCATCGATTTCCTTTTTTTCTTTTGCATCTTCTTCTTCCCAGCGTTCGGCTACCTTTTTAAGCTTTTTATAATTAGTACAAAAGCATTTTCTCCTCGTAATTGGGTTACAGTCCCCAGGTCCAGGTAACCTATTAGCAATCTCCTTAATTTTTTTTGCCATCTTACTTTGTTGAATAGCATTTTTTGTATAAAAGGCCGTTAATAAAGAAAGAGCAGGAAGCTTTATTGCCACTTCAGATAACCTGACTCCACCAAGGCCCACCATACCTGCATAACATGCACTAGCTGCTCCATAGGTCGATGCTTGTATCGTACTAGTTGTTGCCCTGACTTCATGACTTCTGGCCGCTTTAAATAATTGTTGCTTCTGATCAGTATCTCCGATATTAGGGAGGTTTTTCATATTTTGTTGTTCTGATTGTTGTGTGAATGTACCAAGTGTTTCCCCCACCATTGGTATTTTGGCACAATAATCTGGACGTTCAGATGATGCCATGGGGTTACTTTTCATAAGGTTTTTGTGGGCATCGGGGCTAAGCTTTAAAGGAGCGCCTGTCGTACCATTAATCATGGTATAGGCCTTACCAAGCATGACGACCATTTGGTTGGGAACACCTAAGAACTTATCCTTAGACTCCATTCCCTTACATTCTTTTTCAATACCCTCACATAGAGTGCCATAGATGGCCTGTTCGAGACCTTTATTAATATATTTATCTGCTTCTTCTCTTTCTTTATCTGTTAGGTTGAGATCTGCACTATTGCCAGAGTTATAAATCTCAAAGCCTTGAGTAAAAGCGACCCAGGGAATAAATAATAACGTTATAAGTATGATTCTCATTTGTCCCATTTTATCACGCTCTTTTTTGTCTCGAAGCTAGGCAACAATTGGCTTCTTTGAAATTCGTAAAATCAGTAACTTATAGAGGTATTGCTGAAATTTTACTGACCTATTTTTGAGGTGATTGACGCTGTAAAAACAAGCTGTTAATTAATTAGGCTATGAAAAAAGATCTCTCACACTCAATGATCCACTACTTACTGACAATTCATAAGCTCAAAGAGGGGCGTGGATATGCCAGAGTTACTGATATTGCTAAAGACCTAGGTCTAACTAAAGGTAGTGTTTCGACGGCCTTAAATAATCTGAAGAAGAAAAACCTTGTTAATGAAGAAGATGAAAGTAAGTTTCTATATTTAACAGATGTTGGACATAATATAGTTCATGAGGTTTTAAGCTCAAGAACTCTTCTATACTACTTTTTAAAGGACTTTGTTGGAGTATCTGAAGAGACAGCTGAGAGAGATAGTTGTTTAATGGAACACCTGATGAGTGAAGAAACCAGAGCTAAGTTCTTTGATTTCATGAAGGACCTTACTTGTAGTTGTGAGCGGCTTAAAGAAAAGGGTGAATTGCCTGATCGCTTTAATTTTCAATCATCTTTGGATCTATGCCAATACAATAATGTAGATGACTTTTCTGAAAATCAGATTGGTGACACCTTTCTTCCACCACAATAGACTCTAATCCAATGAATTTCTAATGACTTAGATGTACTTGGGGTGCATAGGATTAATTTTTCAATTACTTAATACCATGATATCAATTTTTCGGAGAAATTAAGCAATTTTTCATTGGAGAAAATTATGAATAACCCATTACTTATGCCATTTGAGAACAAATTTTGTTCTACCCCATTTGATCAGATTAAAACAGAGCACTTTATGCCGGCCCTTAAAGAGGCCATTGAAGTGGCCAAAAAAAATATTAACGATATTAAAGAAAACAGCGAAACACCAAGTTTTGAAAATACAGTCCTGGCCTTGGAAGTTGCTGATGACTTGGTCTCTACAATTTCGACTATATTTTTTAATCTTCATTCGGCAGAGTCTAATGATGAGCTTCAAAACGTCGCCAAAGAATTCTCACCTCTAATAACAGAGTTCTATAACGATATTATTTTAGATGAGAAACTATTTGAAAAAATTAAAAGCCTTTATGAGCAAATTGAAAACTTGGGACTAGATCATGAATCGAAAAGGCTTTTAGAAAAAAATTATAAAAATTTTGTACGTAACGGTGCAAACCTAAATGAAGAAGATAAGAAAAAATTAAGAGAAATTGATAATAAACTCTCAACTCTGAAATTAAAGTTTGGTGATAATGTTCTTAAGGATACGAACGACTTTGAATTATATATTTCAGATAAAGAAAAGCTTAAAGGGCTTCCTGAAAGTGCATTAGAAGCGGCCGCAGAGGCAGCAAAAGAGAAGGGAAAAGAAGGGTGGCTTTTTACCCTAGATTTTCCTAGTTATTATCCGTTTATGACTTATCTCGAAGATAGAGATTTGAGAAAGCAAATGTATATGGCCTATACAACAAGGGCCTTTAAAGGCGGAGAGACTGACAACCGAGAAATTGTAAAAGAAATAGCCTTACTAAGACATCAAAGGGCCAAGCTTCTTGGTTATGATACACACGCAAACTTTGTGCTTGAAGAACGTATGGCAAGTAAACCAGAAAAAGTTAAAAGCTTTCTCGAGGACTTATTAGAAAAAGCTAAGCCTTTTGCAGAAGGAGAGTTAAAAGAGCTTAATGAATTTGCTACCCAAAACGGGGGACCTGAGAAGCTAGAGAATTGGGATGTTTCTTTTTACTTTGAAAAACTAAAAAAAGAAAAATTTAATATAGATGATGAGCTTTTAAAGCCTTATTTTAAATTAGAGAATGTCGTTTCAGGGATTTTTGATGTTGCCAAAAAACTCTTTGGCCTCACTTATAAGCCTATTGAAGGAGTATCTGTATATCACCCTGATGTTCAAGTTTATGAGGTCTTGAACGAAAATAATGATCATGTAGGTCTATTTTATGCCGACTTTTTTCCAAGAGCAGGAAAAAGAAATGGAGCATGGATGACTAGCTATCGTGATCAAAGAAATTTTAATGGTGATAATCAAAGACCACATGTCTCTATTGTATGTAACTTTACAAAGCCAACATCAACCAAGCCTTCTTTATTAACTTTTAATGAGGTAACAACACTTTTTCATGAGTTTGGGCATTCTCTTCACGGAATATTGGCAAATACAAAATACCCTTCTTTATCAGGAACGAATGTTTACTGGGACTTTGTAGAACTACCAAGTCAAATAATGGAAAACTGGGCATTTGAAAAAGAGTGTCTTGATATGTTTGCAGAGCATTTTGAGTCAGGTGAAAAAATTCCTCAAGACTTTATTCAAAAGATTAAAGATAGTGCGAATTTTCATGAAGGAAGGGCGACTTTAAGACAATTGTCTTTTGGATTATTGGATATGGCATGGCATGGCTCTGACCCATCTCACGTTGAAGACGTTGAAAAATTTGAAGAGTTGGCCATGGGACCTGCTTCTATTATGGAGAAAGTTAAAGGAACAAATATGAGTGTTTCTTTTAGTCATATCTTTGCTGGAGGTTATTCGGCCGGTTATTATAGTTATAAATGGGCCGAAGTACTTGATGCTGATGCATTTGAGCATTTTAAAGAAAAAGGTATTTTTAACTCAGAAGTTGCTGATAAGTTTAAAAACTCTGTCCTCTCAAAAGGGGGAAGTGAAGATCCAATGGAACTTTATAAAAAGTTTAGAGGTCAAGAACCTACAGCTGATGCCTTATTAAAAAGGGCCGGTCTAGTTAAGTAGCTTCTTTTGTACAAAATTTATTTAAGGCCTCGTTGTACTCGGTGACTAACCGGTCAACGATGGTCTTAATATCTGTTATTTCCTGAGTAAATTCAATTGATGGGCCAGCACACCAGACAGTTTTATAGGTTGCTGAGAAAGCAGCTTTTTCTATAATTTTTGTACCTTTGTAGTATGTGATCATTTTGGCGTACTTTTTAAGAGTTTTATTATTATTAAGAAATGATTCTAAAAAGTTTTGTTTGTTGCCTATTTTCTTAACATAAGGAGTGTTGATGACAGTGCATGGAGTACCAGAGATCTTTGTCGTTAATACGATATCATCACCATTATAATCGACACATGCTCTCTTATAATCTTCTCCCGCAGGACTTTCTTTAGTGGCAATAAAAATACTACCCATTGAAAGACCTTCAGCACCCAACGCCAGCATTGATAAAACACCTTCTCCATTTCCTACACCCCCTGCAGAAATAATGGGAAGTGAGCAGGCCTTTTTTAATTTTGGAATAAGAACAGACGCAGGAATAGGTCCACAATGTCCACCGGCACCGGAGTTTACAGCAATAATAGCATCGGCACCTAAATCTTCAACGACCTTAGCGTAGTGCTCATCAATAACATCACAGAAGACTTTTGTTTTTTTGTCTTTAAAACTTTTTATGACATCTCTAGGACTACCAAGAGAGGTTATGATGAAGTCAGGTTCAACATCAAGACATACTTCGATGTGTTTTTTGAGATGAATATTGGACTTATTCACAATAAGATTAACACCAAAGGGACTGCCTTCCTTTTTAATTTTAAGTAATGCCTCTTTTAAACTCTCTGGTGTTCTATAGTTAAGGCTTGGAACACATCCCATGATTCCTGCCTTGGCAGCATTTATAAGCATTTCTTCATTAGAAACGAGAAACATAGGCGCCAAAATAATAGGGTATTTAATGTTGAATGTTTTAGTTAAGTAAGTGTCAAACATAAAGGTCCTGTTGTAATTCCGATGTAAGGGTTTATTTGAAAATAATAGCATCGGGACAAAAAATCTCGATACATTTTTTTATATACTAATAAGAGCTTAAAATAAAATAAATAGATTAAAAAATCAGGAAGGTTTTATGATTAAAAAATGGATTTTGTTATTCTCTATTATTCCAACTCTAGCATTAGCTGATAAAACGTGGATTACTATCGACAAAGATACTATTCCTGCGATTAGAGAGTTCCTCGATATTTCTTATGAAAATATTGATAGTACAGGGGACATTGAGTTACTTGAAGTAAGCGAACATGACTTGGAAAAAATAAGTCATTTGATGCATGATAAATTTAAAAGATGTGGTGGGTACATCTATCATGATTCAAAAAAAGAAGCCTTAGAAACTCTCTATGGTGAGGAAAGAAGAGCTGTTGCCAAAAATTTCAAATTTAAAAACTATGAAATTAGCGATGATGAAAGAATTCATCAAATGCTTGGCCAAGTAAATGAAGCTAGAATTAGAAAAACAATTGAAAAGTTATCCAGTTACCATAACCGTCACTACCAAAGTGAGACAGGTGTAGAGGCGCTTAATTGGATAAAGCAAAAGTGGAGCTCTCTTACATCTCATAGATCAGATGTAAAGGTAGAGGCAATAGATCATAGAAAATGGAAACAAAACTCAGTTATTTTAACTATTGAAGGTAGTGAAAACCCAGAAGAAATAATTGTCATTGGAGGACATGGGGACTCGATCGGCTCAGGCTTTTGGAATCGTCAAAAAAGTAAGGCTCCAGGTGCTGATGATAATGCCTCTGGTATCGCAACTATTACGGAAATCATTAAAATATTGATGGATAATAGTTTTTCACCAAAGAAGACAATTAAATTTATGGCCTATTCTGCAGAAGAAGTTGGGTTAAAAGGATCAGCAGCAATAGCTAAGGATATGAGAACTAAAAAGAAAAATGTTGTGGGTGTTATTCAATTTGATATGACTAATTATAAAGGTGCGGAATTCAATATTTACCTTATTAATGATCATACTAATAAAGAGCAAAATGAATTCCTGGCCCAACTTATTGATACTTATGTAAAAGTTCCATGGGGCTATTCTAAATGTGGATATGCTTGTTCTGACCATGCATCTTGGACAAGTAATGGCTATCCAGCATCATTCCCATTTGAAGCAACTTTTGATGGATCAAATAAAAAGATACATTCAGCAAGAGATACAATTGAGCAATCGAGAGGAACCGCAGATCATGCCGTTAACTTTGCAAAATTAGGTCTTGCTTATGCCTTAGAAATGCAAATTTAAACGTTTTACGCCTGATGTAAAATTTGGTAGGATTTGGCCTAAATGTTAATGAGGAATTATTATAAAAAGTTTAGGCCAAGTCATATCAGAAGACTCTTTCAAAGAAATCCACGAAGTTTTAGAAGCAGAGCACAAACACTATGAAAGTGATGAAGATCCCACAGATATTCATGAAATGCGTGCTAAAGAGGACTCAGAGACAATCCTTAGTACTTTAAAAAATATACAACTTGGTCTTTACCAAAAGTTTGAGTCTTATCCTTCACTTGTTGATCTTTTTAAAAATGAGTTTTGTGATTTTAAGCTTTTTATAAGCTTTGAAAATGTTATGGATTTAATTCTTAGAGAAGAATTTCTTATTCCAGAGCAAGAGACATACCCTTTTTACGAAGAGGGTAAATTACGGATAGATTATCTCAAATCTTATGAAGACTACTTTAAGAGCTGGTCAGATGAAACTGTAGAGAAGCATCATCAAACAATGGAATACTTAAAGTCTTCAATTACATTAGAAGATAATAGTCAAAAACTAGAATGCCGTTGTAAAAATTGTGTGGCCGATTTTCGTACGAAAATTTGGGAACTTATTATTAAGTCTTCATTTGAAATAATGGATGAGGCCAAAGAGGAAATATTAGACTGTCTTGAAGATGGTGATGATCCAAGAGATACGTACTTTTTACTTCAAAAAGACCTAGATAAGTTAATTAATAGAAATAGAACAAAGTTAAGAAAGTCGTCTATTAATAAACTAGATTCTCAGATAAAGAAAAGACTCAAAGAAGAGTTTAACTATCCATCTGAAGTAACGATTAAATACTCAGAAACCTTAAGACCATTCTTTGAACAAGTTTTAAAAAGAGATGGACTAAGAAAAGACTTAGTAGGTGAGTATGAATATGAGAGATTTTTTACTCAGCTTTCATTGAATATATGGAAAAAAGAGCGTTACTTAGAAAGAGAATTTAAAAAACTAGTTAAATCAGTTTTGCTTTTAAAAAGAAAAGATATATCGGGTAAAATCTTAAAGGATTATTTAGGGGAATTTTGGGTTCACTCTAGAGCGCGAGATATAAAAAGAAAAATTATATATCATGCAGGCCCAACTAATTCAGGAAAAACCTATTCGGCCATTGAGTCTTTAGCAAAAGCAGATAAAGGTTGTTACCTGGCACCCCTACGTCTTTTGGCAGCAGAGCTCTATGACACTCTCAACAATAAGGAGGTAACGACAACCTTATTAACAGGTGAAGAAGTTATAGAGAAAGAAGGTGCGACTCACTATTCTTCAACGATTGAAATGGCACGTTTTCAAGAGGTTTTTGATTGTTGTGTCATTGATGAGATACAAATGATAACAGACCCTCAGAGGGGATGGGCATGGACTAGGGCCCTTGTTAATATATTCGCTTCAGAAATTCATATCTGTGGAGATGACTCCGTTATTGAGCTCATAAGAGAGATTGTAAACCTTTGCGGTGATGAACTAGAGGTTAGGTATTACGAGAGGATGACAAAGCTTGTTGTTGATCAAAAAACTGTTAGAGTTGGAGATTTGAAAAAAGGTGATGCATTAATCGTTTTTTCAAGAAAAAATGCCCTTAGATATAAAATGGATCTTGAGCAGTTAGGTTTTAGAGTATCTATTATATATGGAAGATTAAGCCCTGAGGTGAGAAGAGAACAAGCAAGAAAGTTTGATAGTGAAGAAACAGACATTATCGTTTCAACTGACGCAATTGCTATGGGTATGAATTTACCTATTAAAAGAATTGTATTCTCCACCCTTTCAAAATATATCAACTCAGTTGAGCACCCTATTACTCAAAGTGAAATAAAACAAATTGCAGGAAGGGCCGGTAGGTATAAGCGCCACCCAATAGGACATGTAACTTGCTTGACAAAAGTTGAGGATGGAATTTATCGAATTTCCGATTCTCTCTCTAATGTTCTAGATCAGAAAAAGCAATGTATGGTAGGCCCAGACTTGGATATTTTTTCTCAAGTAAATACGGCCCTTCAAAAAAATGCTCTTCCTGAATTAAAACTTTCCGAATTTTTAAGGCTATTTAATACGATGAGTTTTAAGATTCCCTTTTACTGTGTGGATTTAAAAGAGATGATAGAAGTTTCTGAAATGGTTGAAAATGTTGATCATGAAGAAACATTGGTTTCAACAGAAGTCTTTGGCTTTAGTTGTGCACCAGTTAATTTAGGTCTAGTTGAACATGTTGAATTTTTTATATGGATACTTAATAAATTTGTAAGGTCTGCCCCGATAAAAAATCAGCCGATAGATTCTTCACGTGGTGATATTGATTATTTAGAAACAAGCATTAAATGTGTAGAGCTTTATCAATGGCTTTCGAGACATTTTAATAATAAAAACTTTCACTATGACGAAGAAGATCTTTTAACAAATAAGTCAGAGGCCATTGAAAAACTCAATGATTTATTATCTAAAAAGATTGTACCTTCATGTACAAGCTGTGGAGCAAAGCTATCGGATGATCATAAGTTTAGAATATGTGATTTATGCTTTCGCGAAAGACGTTTTACTAAAAAAAGAAATTATGGGTCCAGTTATTCTAGCAATAAAAAATCATCCTCTTTTAAGAGTAATAAATCTCGACCCTATAAAAAGAAAAAACATAAGGTGAAAAGAAGAAAGTAAATGGAAGAACTAAGAGCTATTCTTGAAGGTGAAACTTTAGAGGATAAACTTACGTGTTTTGAAATAAACCCTTCGAAGCTCTTAGTCCCTTATCCCTCACACTTCGTTTCCTCACCAGGAAGAAATACTAAGATCTCATTCTCAGAATCTCAAATAAAATTTCCTAAAAGTGGTAGCCTTTCTCAGGAAAGTCAAAGAGCAAAGGCACTTCACTTTTTTGCTAACCATGAGCTTCTTGCAATAGAGATCTTCGCCAATTTTTATCTAAAATTTTTATCCCCCTTACCGGGTAATAGAAAATTAAAATTACATGTCTTGCAGACAATTAAAGAAGAGCAGCGGCATCTTTCACTTTATATTGATAGGATTAGGCAATTAGGGATAGACTTTGGAGACTACCCTTTAAACGATTTTTTTTGGCGTCAATTTGAACAAACAAAAACCGTGGATGAGTTTTTTGCTGCTATGTCTTTAACTTTTGAAGCTGCAAACTTAGATTTTGCATATCTTTATTCAAAAATTTTTAGAAAATATGAGGACCATAAAAGTGCAGACGTTCTTGATATTGTTTTAAAAGATGAGCTCAGGCATGTAAGTGTTGGAGTAAAATATCTTAACGAAAAAAAAGGGGATGTAAGTTTATGGGATTATTACTCTTCAAGTCTACCTCCTCATATTAGCCCTTCGCGTGGTAAAGGCCAGGAATTTAGGAGTGAATTAAGGGCCTTAGCAGGTTTAGATAATCACTTTATTGATATGCAATGTAATTATAAATCGGACTTTCAAGTGCTAAATAGAAAAAAAAATAAGTTAAATGAAAAAATACTTCACTAATTTTAACTATGAAGCTCAACTTCAAAATAAAGTAAGAAGCACGACTTTATCCCAGAAAGAAATAAACCGTAATTATGAATTTGTGTATTTTTTCATGGAAAAAGAACCAAGTATACTTATAAATCAAAACGAATACTCACAGGAATATCTAGAGCATATTTCAAGTTTAGGATTAATAGTACCAAGGTTTCAAACGATTGATGATGATGTCAGCTTTTGGTGGGGAAGGCTTGAAGACTTTGAGCTTGAAAGAAAGCTTAACTCGAAAATTACTTCAACAAAATTGGCGCAGAGACTGAAGATGTGCTCTGCTGAAACTGAGCTCATATTCTCAGAAAAAGAACTTCAACAATATATAAATCGAAACTCAAGCTGCAAAGACTTTTTTATTCGTCTCCCTTTTTCCGTTAGTGGACAAGGTTGTTTTAGATATCAAAAAGGAAGTAAAGTCTCTAAAAGAGTTAAATTTGATGAAGGCATCATTATAGAGCCCTATTTCCAAAATGTAGAAAACTTTGGGTGTTACATTTCTCCGACGGGTGAATTTGTTAGGTGGAAGAATTTTATTACGAATAATGGGCGTTATATTGGTGGACGTATATTAGATGGTGGAAAACCACTTACTGATTATAAGGCCGAAATGATGATTGTATTAAACGAGTATATGAATTTAGGAGCAAAAGAGGCAATACAGGTTGACTCCTTTTCATATGAAGATAAAGGGGTACTAAAATGGTATCCACTTTGTGAGGTCAATTATAGAAAAACAATGGGAATGTTTTTAGTTTCACTCATTGATTTTTCACATAAAGGTAAGGTGTCTTTATTAATTGATAAAAAAAAATCAAAATGGGATGGCGAAAACCTATTTAATATAAAACAAAAGATTAGTGATATATCTTATAATCAAGATAATAAAAAAGGGGTTTTACTATTATCGCCTGACAATATTGATCGGTTGGCATTTGCCATAATTGACTATAGTGATAAAGAAGAACAAACAATACTAGAACATCTCAATCAAGAATTTTTTTCTTAAAATATTTATTAAACATTTTTTTTTGTTAAACGATAAGCCCTTGTAATTATTTTCAAGGTTATATGATGTTTGATGAATTTCTTAAAAAGATAAAGTCATTCGATGTAAAAAGTTATTTCGAAAAATTGAAAAATTTTCGTAAAAAAGATGAAGAGGATGAAGAGTACGAAGACGAAGAGTACGAGGATGATGAATATGAAGATGAAGAGGAGTTTGATAATTTAGATGAAGAAGAAGTTACTGAAAAAATAGTCCCGGATTCATTAGAAGAAAATATTGATGATAAAACGGAGAAAGTTGAAAGTAATGAGGATATAGAGGCCGAAGAAGCCGAAGAAGCCGAAGAGGCCGAAGAGGCCGAAGAAGCCGAAGAGGCCGAAGAAGATGAAGAAGCCGAAGAAGATGAAGAAGCCAAAGAAGCCAAAGAAGCCAAAGAAGATGAAGAAGATGAAGAAGATGAAGAAGATGAAGAAGATGAAGAAGATGAAGAAGAAGAAAAAAAGAAAAAAAGATCTAAGCTAATCAAAATAATCGCTGTTGGTGCTGTGGTTTACTTTGCTCTTGATGAGCTAGTTGTTAAGAAGGAGGATCCTGTTCAAAAACAGACAACTAAACAACAAAAAATAAAGAAAAGAAAAAATACTGTTAAAGAGAAGAAAAAGACTGATGTCAAAAAGACTATAGCTGAGAAAAAAGAAAAAGAGGCCAAAGTCGTTGAGACCTCTAAAGACTTAAAGACCAAAGAAAAAGAAACTAAGCCAGCAGAAAAACCTGTTGTGAAAAAGGCAGAAATAAAAGAGTCTGGACCAGCTAAGGAACCACTACCTCCTGCAGTAAGGCCAGAAAAAGTAGTTGAAACTAAAGAGACAGAGTTAAACTTAGGGGTATCAGATGAAAAAGTCGATATCCCTGATGATACAGTTAAAAAAATAGTGGAAGAAAAAATAGAAGCAAAAGAGCCGGAAAAAGAAAGGTTTGATTATGTTTCACCTCCGGATTATTTAAAATTTGGAAGAGGACTAGTTTATAATTGTAAAGTTGGTCATTGGGCCTGTGTGGATAAAGCTTCATTTTTTCAATGCCGAAATAACCAAAAACACTTTAAAGAAATAGGCAAACCTACAGAATGTTATACAAAAAGTGTTTATTCAAGCGACTTGGATTGTCGTACGATTCAACTACACTTTATAAATACTAATGAGAAAACAGATTTTTGTAAATAAAATCAATCTTTTAGGTAAGTCTTTGTTATCTAATTTGTTTAAGATATATATTAATTAATCCGAAAAAACTATAAGTAATATTTTTTGGAGTTTAGATGTCCGTTGATAATTCTCCTATTGTACAGGAATTCTTAATTGAATCATTCGAAAGTATTTCACAAATTGGTGAAGAGCTAACTCTTTTTGAAAAAAATCTAGATGACTCAGAACTTCTAAATTCAATTTATAGAAGGGTACACACCATAAAAGGCTCAGCAAGCTTTTTAGGGTTTAAGACTCTTGAGCATATCACTCATGCTGCAGAAAATATTATGGATTCTATTCGTGAGAAGAGTATCCATATGGATTCGGCCATAACTGATATTCTTCTTGAGAGCTTTGATGTAGCTCATGAAATATTAAAATCTATCGAGAGTACAGGTAATGAAGGAGAAAATGCTTATACGGAGCTAAACAAAAAGTTAGTTTTTTTATTCGAAAATAAGTCCCTACCTGATGAGAAACCTTTAGATGAACCCAAAATAGTAACAGGCCATAAAAATGATGAATTATCTCCTGTTAAAGAAAAGAGCTTAGACCAAAAAAATGAAAGCTTAGAGCTTGATATTAATAATAAAGAAAAAACAGAAGCCCCTGTTGTTAAGGAAACAGTAAGTGTTCAAAAAGAAACTGGTGATAAGGTAGAAGAAAAAAAGACTTCCTCAAAAGAAGGATCATCAAATAATCTCTTGAAAGATAGTGTGGTAAGGGTCAATGTTCAGCTTTTAGATAAAATAATGAATGTTGTTGGAGAATTAGTTTTAAATAGAAATCAAATACTGCAATTTTCTAATAGTTTAGACTCACATCAACTTACTCGATTGGCCCAACAACTAAATGTTATAACGACTGATCTTCAGACGGATATTATGACGACTAGAATGCAGCCTGTTGGGACGGTTATTTCAAAATTTGAAAGGATTGTTAGAGATTTAGCAAAAAGTCAGGGTAAATCAATATCTTTGAATATATCTGGTAAAGATACTGAGCTTGATAAAACATTGCTTGAGGCAATTAGAGACCCTTTAACTCATTTGATTAGAAACAGTGTGGATCATGGTATAGAAACATCAGAGGTGAGACTTAAAAAAGGAAAGCCCTCAGAGGGAAATATTAATATTAAAGCTTACCATGAGGGTGGACAGGTAACTATAGAAATAATTGATGATGGTAATGGGATTGACCCTGATAAGGTCTTAATAAAGGCCATTGAAAAGGGTATTTATACTGAGGCACAAGCTGCGAAATTAACAGAAAAACAAATCTTAAACTTAATTTTCCACCCAGGCTTTTCAACAAAAGAAGAAATCACGAATTTATCAGGTCGTGGTGTTGGGATGGATGTCGTAAAAAGTAATATTGAGAATGTTGGTGGGTCTGTAGAGTTATCATCAAAAGTTGGTCAAGGTACTAATTTTAAACTTAAGATTCCTCTAACCTTGGCCATCGTTCCTGCGCTAGTTGTAGAGAGTAATGGAGAAACTTTTGCTATACCTCAAGCAAACCTTTTGGAGTTGGTTAGGTTTGAGGGAGAAGAAGTGTCCGAGTTCATAGAAGAAATTCATGGTAGTGAATTTTTTAGACTGAGAGGAGATCTAATTCCTATTTTTCGTATTAATGAGGTTTTGGGTATAGATAAAGTTGATAAAACGATTAATTATGCTTGGGAGAATCAGTTAAAGGAAGAAAAGAATGTAACAGAAGAGAATGATGAACGCGAATCTGATGAAGGCTTCTCAGGTGAACAATATGATTTGAACAGCGACTTTTTAAACGATTCATTGAATATAGCTATACTCAATGCAGATGATAATGTTTACGGTCTCATCGTAGACTCTGTACTAGACACTGAGGAAATCGTTGTTAAGCCCTTGAGTAAAAAGCTAAAAGAGTTAAAATTTTATGCTGGCGCTACGATTATGGGTGATGGCAGTTTAGCACTCATTCTTGATGCTATTGGATTTTTTAACTCTGTTGAAAAAGAAAAAAGAGATACTTCGCAAAAAAATATGTTGGATTTTGAAGAAGAAATTCTCTCAGATGTAAAAGAGAAGCAGGAAGTATTATTAGCGGGTCTGGGAGACGGAAGAGTTTACGGAATACCATTAATACTTGTAAGTAGATTAGAAGAATTTCCTGCCGAGGAAATAGAGTATTCCGGTAATCAAGCATTAATCAGATATGGAAATACTCCTATGCCACTATTTAATTTAGAAAAGACACTAGGTTTAAATGGTGAGTCTTTTTTAAGACCAGAAAATATTTCATCAAATAAAGTAATACCTTGTGTTGTGGTTAAGTTAAAAGATCGCCTTTTTGGTTTTGTTGTTCATAGTATCCAGGATATTGCTATTTCAGTAGAGCATATAAATACAGAGACAATTGATAGGGAAGGTTTATTAGGAACTGTTTATGTGAATGAAAAAACTGTAACTCTTCTTGATGTTCATACTATAATAAACCTACAAAAAGTCGTTTCTAATAATAAAAAATATATCAATAAGAAAAATAATGGGATAATCTTATTAGTCGAAGATTCACCACTCTACAGAAAGATTGAATCTGAGTTTTTAATAGAGCAAGGGTTTGAGGTTGTAGAGGCGCAAAATGGTGAAGAAGGGCTAGCAATTTACTCCAGTGACCCCGCCAAGATTTCTTTTGTTGTTACGGATTTAGATATGCCAACAATGGACGGGTATGAGATGGCCGGAAAAATAAGAGCTCTATCTGATATTGGTTCGAAGGTCCCTATTCTAGCATTGTCTACATCAATTACAGATAAAGAAGTTGAGAAAGGATCAAAAGCTGGAATCAATGCATATGAAGAGAAGTTTAATAAAGAAAATATATTAAAAGTATTAACTGGTTTAATGGCAAGTTAATGGAGAAGAATATGAGTTTAAAGGAAAATGTTGCCATTGATACTTCAATTGAGCAATTATGCGGCTTTAAAATTGGAGATGGTTTTTATGGTATCTCTGTAGTCGATGTTCAAGAAGTAATTAAACCCCAACGTGTTACAATAATACCAAAGGCACCTAGTTATATTAGAGGCCTTATAAACTTAAGAGGACAAATTGTTACTCAAATCAATTTAAGAACAATGTTTGGATTAGAGGATAAGTCTAAAGAAGAACATATGAATATAGTTGTAAGTAGGGGCGACTCTCTTTTTGCACTAGTTGTAGATGAAATTCTTGATGTTATTGATGTTAACAAGTCAGATTTTGAAAACACACCAAATACTATAGATAAAAAAATCAGTATTTATATAAAAGGTGTTTTTAAACTTGAAGAAGGTCTTCAAGTCTTGATCGATTTAGATAAAGTTTTAAATATAGATGTATAAAATAACAAGGAATCACTATGTCAGAGAAAAAAATTAACTTTAATAAAATGGTAGATAAGACACCCATTAACATGCTCTTTTCGACGCCGGATGGGATTATGACATATATGAATGATGCTTCTTTTAAAACTCTTAAAAAGCTAGAATCATTATTACCAGATAAAGTAGAAAACTTATTAAACCATAGTATTGATTGGTTTCATAAAAACCCGGAGGTACAAAGGAAAATAATTGCTGACCCAAAGAACTTACCATATCAAGCTGATATTAAGCTTGGGGATGAGGAATTAGATTTATATGTTAGTGCAGTTATTGATGATAATGGAGATTATTTAGGCGCCCAGGTAAACTGGTCTATTGTAACTGAAACTAATAGGTTAAAAGCAGAAATGACCAGGTCCAACCAAATGATTGAAAAGGCCCCAATTAATATTATGATGGCCACGCCTGAAGGCTTGCTCATATATATGAATGAGACTACTAAAAATTCCTTAAAAAAGATAGAGCACGCATTACCCGCTAAAGTTGATAAACTTATTGGTAATAGTATTGATTGGTTTCATAAAAACCCTGAAATTCAAAAGAAGATTATTTCTGACCCTAAAAACTTACCTCATAGAGCACAGATTTCGGTTGGTGGGGAGATATTAGACTTTTATGCAACTCCAGTGTTCGATAATAAAGATAACTATCAAGGGCCAATGGTAACGTGGGAGTATATTACAGAAAAAATTGTTTTAGAGGATGAGATGATAAGGATCAAAAACCTGGTTGAAAAATCACCGATCAATACAATGATGGCGGACTTAGATGGGAATCTCACCTACTTAAACAAAGCCTCTCTAGAAACACTTAAATCAATTGAGGAAAGTTTACCCGTTAAACTTGAGGAGATAGAAGGGATTAACTTAGATAGATTACATAAAAATCCAAGTTATGCGAGATCGATTTTTAATGACCCAAATAAGCTTCCTCATCAAGCCGTTATAAGCTTAGGTGAAGAACAGTTATCTCTTAAGGTAGTAGCAGTTGAAAACGATGATGGTGAATTTCTAGGTCCTATGCTTACATGGGAAGTAGTGACTCAAGAAGTAGATCTTATTAATAATCTCTCTGCATCTTCAGAGGAGCTTAATTTAGCTGCTATGGAGTTACTTCAGACTTCTAACAGTCTTTCATCAGGGGCAGAGGAAACAAGTGCGCAAGCAAACACGGCATCCACCGCCTCCGAAGAGGTGAATGCAGGGGTGCAAGCAATGACTACAAATATGAATGAAATGACATCTGCTATTAAGGAGATCACTAAGACAACTACCGATTCTTACAAAATGTCTGCTAATGCTAAAGAAAAGGCCCAAAAAACAAACGATATAATTAAAAAACTTGGTGACAGTAGTATGGATATTGGTAATGTTATTAAAGTTATCTCCTCAATTGCACAACAGACGAATCTTTTGGCCCTCAACGCTACAATTGAGGCCGCTC
>JBMSGH010000015.1:0-79170 GCA_049415445.1 Bacteriovoracaceae bacterium
ATATTAATGGTGATACAGCATCTGTAACTGATAGTTTATTTGTTGATATCAATGCTGTTGCTGATGCTCCTAACCTATCAATGACTGATGCTGCTGGAGACGAGGATACAGTGATTTCGTTGGATATTGCTAGCTCCTTAAATGACCTCGATGGTTCTGAATCTCTGGGTGTTGTTATAAGTGGAGTTCCGACAGGCGCGTCTTTAAGTGCAGGAACTGATAATGGTGATGGAACTTGGACCCTTACTGAATCAGACCTTACTGGGTTAACAATTACCCCACCATCTAATAGTGATACTGACTTTAACTTAACCGTAACGGCCACCGCCACTGATTCAAATGGTGACACTTCTTCAGTATCAGGAAACTTGTTTGTCGATTTAAATGCTGTCGCAGATGCTCCAACTTTAGTCGTAACCGATACTATCTATAACTCGACAACTCCTGTAGCTCTCGATATTTCTAGTGCTCTTACTGATCTCGATGGGTCTGAAACACTAGAAGTTGTTATTAGTGATGTTCCTACTGGTGGCTCCTTAAGTGCTGGTACAGATAATGGAGATGGTACATGGACATTATCTGAGAGTGACCTAGATGGCCTTACTTTTACTGCTCCAGCAGGTTCATCAGAAGATATAAGTCTTTCTATTTCGGCAACTGCTACTGAAGCAAATGGTAGTACGAATACTATTAATGATACTTTATTAATCTCTGAATACACTTCTCCTGTCGCTGATATTAACTATGTTAATCTTGTTGGTAATGAAAACCTTAATATTGATTTACCATTAGATATTGACCTTGTTGGAGGGGACGGAACAGAAACCTATACAATCGATTTCTCTGGATTACCTACAGGCTTTACATTATCTGCTGGAACAGATTTAGGTGGAGGTTCTTGGAGTCTTACATCTGCAGACTTAAGTTCCTTACAAATTATACCGCCAGCTAATACAGAAACTGACTTTGTACTAGATTTTAATGTTACAGTTACTGACTCCTTTGGAAATACACAAGATTATCTTAATTCGATTAATGTCGAAATGAACCCTGAAGGTAATTTAATTGAAACATTTGAAGACACTTCTGTTTCTATTAGCATACATGACTTCGTTGACACATCTACTGCTGTCGAAACAGTTATTTCTGGATATCCAGATGGCACAACATTCAGTGTTGGTACTGATAACGGTGATGGCACATGGACAATTGATGCTAGTGATTTTAACTCTGTGAGTATTACACCACCCACAGATGAAAGCACTGACTATACTCTTAATTTTGAAGCTTTTAAGGCTGTTGGTAAAAACGGGAGTAAACTTGTCTCTGTTGATTCACAAGATGTCACTCTTAATATCGAGGCCGTCGCAGATGCACCTGATTTAACAGTTATGGATATATCTACTGAAGCAGGTCAAGACATTAACTTAGATATTTCTTCAAGTCTTACCGATACAGACGGTTCAGAAGATTTATCTCTTGTTATTAGTGGCCTAGCCGATGGAGTTACCCTTTCTGCTGGGACAGAAAATGCCGATGGCTCCTGGACATTGAATGCAGACGAACTTGATGGACTTCAAGCTTCGATACCTGAAGGACTTGACACTGATTTCACAGTCCACGTAGAATCTACTAGTGAGGAATTTACTAGCAATGATACAGCGACTGTAAGCGATGACTTTACAATTTCAATTATCCCTACTAACGAAAATTAGATTTTACTCTTTTTTAATATTTCTATTTTTTAGCTTCAACACTCATGCGGAAAAGCTTGACTATTTATATAAGGATATCTTGAAGGCCGCTCTAGAAAACTCATATGAAATTAAAATTAATGATAGTGAGGTCTCCAAAAAAGGTGCAAAAGAATATTCTAGCTTTGCTACTAAACTACCTCAACTCTCTGTCGAGCCATTTATTAAAAAAGAGAATGAAGATAATATCAAAGAAGATACACACGGTGTTACTTTTTCTGCAAATTGGCCAATTTACAAAAGAATCAATTCTATAAATTCTTCAATTTCACAAATCGATTATCAATTATCAAAACATACTAGGCAAAACTCAAGCGAGCTTTTGGAGCTAAAAGTATTTGAGTTTTTTACATCGCTACTATTAAGCAAATACAAAATATTAATTTTTAACAAAGAAAAAAATGAGCTAAAAACAAGTCTAAATAAAAAGAAAAAGTTAATAAAAAGAAAAGATGTTACACAATTAGAAAGCTTGACTCATAGAGCAGAAATAGATTTTCTAGAAACTAAAATATCACAAGAAGAACAAAACTATCTTGAAAGCCTAAAAAACTTAATCAGCGTTTCAGGTATTAACGTTAATAATAAAATTATCACTAGAATATCCCAGATACCAAAATCTATAAACCTGATTGAAAATGGATTAGAAGATTTTAGTCTTTCTTCAAAAGATACTAAAAAAATCCTTCACCACAAAGCTAACTCTAATTTGGTTAAAGGTCCCGGCTGGAAAGAAATATTACTACAAGAACAACTTTCTGTTGAAGCAGCACATAGAGTTACAAGCTCGGATTGGCCAGAACTTAGCTTTAAAGGGTCTGTTACAGAAGAATATGGAAGAGCAAATGATCTTGGTAGTACGACAACTATATTAGGGCTCTATCTTACAATTCCATTTAATCTTGGTGGTAAAGTATTTTCAAACCTTAAAGAAAAAACATATGAAATAGAAGTGGCCAAAAGAAAGGCCGAAAGCTCGAGACATAACCTACGTAATGAAATTCATACTGATATAAATAGAATTAAACAATTAAAAAGCCTTATACAAAGTAACGAAAAGCTCATTAAATCTCGAACTAAAATCCTTAACCTCACCACAGTAGGATACAAATACAAACAAATTACAATCAAAGACCTACTTGATAGAAGAACCCAGTATTATGAATCAAAAATTAGCTTATTCGAAAATAAGATTGAACTTGTGAACCTTGTAAAAAAAGTCTCCTACAATTTAGCCTTATAAGTAACTGAAATTTAAAGCTTTTCTAACATCCTAGCCAATTTTAACTGCACATGTTTTTTAATTTTGTTATTTGACGAATTCTTATTTTTTGGAGAAAACTCAGCCGAGCAATAAAAAAGGTTGTAGATATGATTTCTGAGATTTTTAACCCAGACAGATGGGAAGAAGTTCTAAAATTTAAAGATATTACTTACCACAAGGCCGTAGGCCAGGGAACTGTAAGAATCGCTTTTAATAGACCTGAGGTTAGAAATGCCTTCAGACCTCAAACAGTCGATGAATTATATAAAGCACTTGATCACGCTAGAATGTGGCCAGAAGTTGGAACTATTCTTCTTACAGGTAATGGCCCTTCACCAAAAGATGGAGGGTGGGCCTTTTGTTCTGGTGGAGATCAACGTATTCGAGGTAAAGACGGATATAAATATGAAGGTGAAGACAAAGTTCCAGGTGCCGATTTAGGTCGTCTTCATATCCTTGAGGTTCAAAGACTAATCCGATTTATGCCTAAAGTTGTTATTGCTGTTGTTCCTGGTTGGGCCGTTGGTGGAGGCCATAGTCTTCATGTAGTTTGCGATTTAACTTTGGCCAGTGAAGAACATGCCGTATTTAAACAAACCGATACTGATGTGGCTTCCTTTGATGGAGGGTATGGATCTGCTTACTTAGCAAAACAGATTGGACAAAAAAGAGCTCGAGAGATTTTCTTTCTTGGCGCCAACTACACTGCTCAAGAAGCTTTTAATATGGGTATGGTAAATAAAGTCGTCCCACACAAAGAGCTTGAAAATACAGCACTAGAATGGGCCAAGGAAATTAATTCAAAAAGTCCAACTGCTCAGAGAATGATTAAATTTGCTTTTAACTTGGCCGATGATGGTCTAGTAGGACAACAAGTTTTTGCAGGTGAAGCTACTCGCCTAGCATACGGTACCGAAGAAGCAGTTGAAGGTAGAAATGCCTTTTTAGAAAAAAGAAAACAGGACTACACTAGTTTTCCATGGCACTTTTAGGAATTTTCCTTAAAGTATTTATTTAGACCATCCCCTAGGGCCGTTAAGTTGGGCCCAAGTATCTTTTCTATCAACCCTTCAATGAGAGGAAGTGCTTTTTTAGCAATAAGTCTAGGAATCCCTGGAACTTTATCAGCGTAAATTACTACATCACATGTTACGACAAGTTCTGTCTTATTATCGCCAGCATCTTTAAAGTAATTTACTCCCTTTGCATCAAACAAATCATTACCTAGAGTTGACTCAAGCTTATACTCCACTAGATGCTCTGCATTTTTCCAGTGTGCATAATCCTTCCATGAAAGAAGGTCTGGATTAAGAAATTTTTTAAGTAAACCTGGAACTTCTGCTTTGGCATACCAATGATTAACGATATCTACACCATCATCGTGATTCTTGGTGCTTACTTTATTAATTTTATCCACGTTAGGCATATAAGGAACAAGTTTTTCTAAATCATCCCTTACTAAGGCATAAACATCCTCTAAAGATCTATCGATAATTTTTCTATTTTCTAGTTTCATATAAGCATCCTAATTAGGGGTTTCCATTAGGTTACAACAAAACTCTAAGCTTTACCAAGTACGAGACAAATGGCAAACAGAACATATGAGTATCGACCAAGAGCTAGATCAGTATTTTTGTATAGACCATGCGGGTCAATTTTATCAAGGCCAGTTTCATACGAGGGAGGCACTTTATACAAGTTATGAAGATTTATTAAAAATTTATAACGATCTAAACTTCAAGCAAGGCACTTTTGTCGATTTAGGTTCTGGAAACTGCCGTGCCTCATTTCTTTTTAAAACCTTAAATCCAAATCTAAAGGTGATTAGTATTGACTGGAATGATGAAGTTATCTCACAAGCTCAAATTGCGGCCAAAGTATTTGAAATAGATTCATCTCAGTTCATTTGCGGCGACCTTAATGAAATTGATATCCCTAGGGCCAATGCTTATTTTCTCTACCAAAGCACTGATGAGCTTCTCTATCGTATTATGGAAAAACTTAAGAATTACCACCCATTTACTTTATACGCCATAGAATCTCATGGAGACCTTATTACTAAATTATCTAAAGATTTTTCATGGGTGAAAAAAGTAAAAACGGTCTCTCAATCATCATCTAAAAGATATGATCCAATGATTTATCGATTTGATTCAAAAGCTTTTCATCCTTCATCTAACGAAATTTCTCAATTAAGAAGTGGTAAAAAACTGTTATTTTCCCCTTCTCTTTTAATGGAGCTTCGTTGGTCTAAGGAATTTCTTGTATTAATTGAAGAAGAAAACTATTCATGGGTGGCCTCCACCTACCAAACTCAATCTGGACTCAGTGCGAAAACATATGAATTTCAATACCCTAATCGAAATATTCCTATTCATAAAATTAAAAACATTTTTAAATGTCCTCCCCAACTAGAGCCATTTGTTCAAGAGCGATTTAGGCCTCAATCTAAAATTAGAAAGATAATTCTTGCTCCTCATTTACAAATTGAATATACCGACAAAGGAAGGATAAATATAAATCAGCTATGAAAACCAATGACCAAACAATTTTAGAACATTATAAAAAGGTGGCCAAGAATTTTGGAAAGTCCGCACTCTCCACCATGAGAGATCAATATATACGTCATTCAGAAGTCGACTATGTTTTGGGGCAGATCATGGACTTATGGATGAGTAATCAACGGATACAAAATGTCCTCGATATAGGTTGTGGTAATGGATATTTACTTGAAAAAGTCTCCGAGTTATTTCCTCATCTGGAATTACATGGTCTAGAGTTCACACCAGAGTTATGTATATTGGCCCAAGAAAGAAAAATTAATAATTGTGATATTATTCAAGGGGATGCACGTAAACCATTTAATATGTTTCCTAAAATGGATATCATCATTTCTGAAAGAGTACTCATTAATATTTTAAGTTGGAAAGAACAACGCCAAGCCTTTCAAAATATATATGACCAGTTAAAACCAGGTGGCCACTTCATTATGATTGAAAGCTTCCAAAAACCCTTAGTACGCTTAAACCATGCACGTAAGGAGTTTGGTGAGGCACCTCTTCCTATTAGTTATCAAAACCGATATTTTAATGATCTTCTATATGGCCATATGACCAAAATGGGTTTTGTTGAAAAAGAAGGCTTTTTAGAAAAGAACTATCTCTCGACTCATTTCTATGTAACAAGGGTATTACATCCTGCCATTAGACAAAATCAAGGCCGCCTAAAGGACACTATGTTTGTTGATTTTTTCAACCATGCATTACCATCAGCAGTTGGAGATTTCTCGCCTATTCTTTTTCATCTATTTCAAAAAGTATAATTCTTAATGGCCAACTCAAGGTTTAAAAGAGCAACAGGAATTGGTTTTTTTTCAGTTGGCAAATTCAATTCATCACATAGATAGTCTATTAGCTTAGATTCATCCTCTCCAAACTCTACTTCTCTTTTTTCCATTAAAGAGGATCTCGACGAACAATGGCCCCACTCAGAAACACCTTTTTTATCGGGGTTAAAAGCAAGACAGCCATAAGGTTTAGATGAAGGTGAAATACTACAGCCGAGATTATGACCACCATAAAAGGGGCAAGTATATGTCCTTCGAAACTCTTGCCCTCGGCTTAGGACAATTTCATAATCTAGACGATAGGTACTTATAGTCTCTTTTAAGCTCTCTTTCAGTTTATCATTCCACATACCTTTTTCTAAAAGATAACAATAGAGATCAACCGCCTCTAGCACATCAATTTTCATTGAATTTGAAATCATAGTGCAACAGTGGCCTATACAGTTCTTACAGTCCCATTTTTTTAAATCATCACTTTCCATTCGGTTCAATAGAACTTCTCTACGTTGTGAAGGAGAGGGCAAGTTAAACTGTGAAATCAATTTCTCAAGCGCTTTCATTTTTCCTCAATACACTAAAAAAGATAGGTCCCCATCCGCTATTATCAGGTAGAATAATATGGCCAAACTCAGTCTTTTCCCCAAATGGATAACTCTTTCTTTCAAGAGAGAAATTAGCATTTCTTTTCAAAAACTTTTCTATTACATTATCATTTTCATGAGGTGAAATAGAACAAGTACTATAAACCATCACTCCATTTGGTTTTAAAACATGGCCAGCACTTGAAATCATCGTAAATTGCTCTTTACTTAGTCTTTTTGTACGACCAACTTTCCAATCCTTTACTTTGGACTCCAAAAGGTGTCTTTCTGAGCTACAAGGAGCATCTAAAAGAATTTTGTCGTAGGCCTCTTTTTCATACAAACACCAAGTTTTAGAATCATGACCAGTTACTTGGATATTTTCTCTCACCTTCTCAGGAAGATAGTTTTCAAGAACCTTTATAAGTCTATTTCTTCGAGGAGCAGAGCGGTCGTTACTGGTTAATTTAATACCATCAGTACTTGTGGCCAATACAACACTCTTTCCGCCTGGTGCTGCGCACATATCAAGAACACTTTCACCGGATTTTACCCCTAATGCCTGGGCCGCAATAATTGAAGCAGCATCAAGAAGATAGTAATTGTAAATCCCGTCTTTATCCGCTTGGGGTGGGCCAAAACCATCTGCTTGAAAGTATGCCCCTTCTAGGATTTGGTCACCATCAGGTCTAGCACCGTCAAAGTAGCTGTTATGAAAAGCAACATGCTTTCTATCAAGCATGAGGGCCTCTTTAAGCTTGGGCCAACGGTCTCCATATACATTTGAATAAAACTCATCAAAGCTCATTTTCATCCCGTCAACTTAAGCAAAAAGACTTTGCCAAGCAAGGGCCAGATTGATAAATCTTCAAAAAAAGGAATATTGTGGAAAATTTTTCATCTTTAGCATTAAAAATCGAAGATAATCAGATCTATCTTTTAGACCAACAATTACTACCTCATAAGGAAGAGTGGATAAATTGTTCAAAGCTAGAAGACATGATTAGCGCCATTAAAAACCTAAAAGTAAGAGGGGCCCCTTTAATTGGTATCGCTGCTGCATTTCTTCTGGAAAAGCTAAAAGAAGATGGTGTTTCTCCAGATAAAATTAAGGAGTCTGCCTCAGTACTCAGGGAATCTAGGCCTACTGCTGTAAACCTTATGAATGCCATTGATCGGGTCATAGAGAACGATATTAGTGCTTATGAGCTCGCCCAAGAAGATATAGAGCTTTGTATGCGTATGGGTGAAATAGGGGCCCATCTGATTGAAGATGGCGACAACATACTAACTCACTGCAACACTGGCGGCTTGGCTACTGTTGGCCGAGGAACTGCTTTGGGAGTCATTCAAACGGCATGGGAGCAAGGTAAAAAAATACACGTTTTCGTCGATGAAACAAGACCCCTTCTTCAAGGTGGGAGACTGACAACGTGGGAGCTTAAAAAGCTCGGAATCCCCTACACCCTCATTTGTGACAATATGGCCGCAACTCTAATGAGAGACAAAAGGATACAAAAAGTTTTCGTAGGTGCAGACAGAGTTGCTTTAAATGGTGATTTTGCTAATAAAATTGGTACATACAACCTCTCTATTCTTTGCCAGTACCACCAGATTCCCTTTTACACTGTTGCGCCATTTACAACTATTGATAAAGATTGCTTTAATGGTGAAGATATTGAAATAGAGCAAAGAAATCCTAAAGAAGTCCTGGGAGTCAAAGGTAGTTTTGGTGACATACAATGGTCACCAGATAGTGAAGTCTACAATCCTGCCTTTGATGTAAGTCCTGCTAAGAACTTGACCGGCATTGTTTTTGACTTTGGTCTATTAGACCAAAAACAACTTCTAAATGATGAAATTAAATCATATCTGTAATAAGATATTGATGAATGATAAAGCTGATCTTTTTTAAAATGGAATTTAAAAATGAAGAAAAAAAAGAGAATTGCCTTAATAGCCCACGATAAAAAGAAAAAAGATCTTATTACCTGGGTCAAAAAGAATAAAGCTAATTTAGTAAAACACACCTTATTTGCCACAGGTACTACAGGTCAACTTATTGAACAAAAGTGCAAACTTTCCCTCAAGCTATTTAAAAGTGGCCCTCTAGGAGGCGACCAACAAATTGCTAGTAAGATTGCTGAGCAAAAAATTGATATCTTAGTCTTCTTTTGGGACCCTTTAACAGCTATGCCTCATGACCCGGACATTAAGGCCCTACTTCGTCTGGCCACACTTTATAATATTGCTATCGCTTGTAATGAGACAAGTGCTGACTTTATGATTCAATCTGCTCTTTTTTCTGAGATATATGATCAAAAAAATCATTTAGAGTAATTGCTGGCCTTACCTACAAGGTGCGCAGATAGGGGCGCTGTCATTAAAAGAAAAACGATAAGTATGAGAGATTTAATACTCACCTCCCAATTAGAGAAATGAATCATCAACCCAAATAAAATTGTAGAGATACCAAAGATTAATGAATTTGAACTGGCATGAAGTCTAGTAAAAATATCATCAAATCGAAACATACCTAAGCAGGCCGTAAATGTGAAAAAGGAGCCGAAAAACACAAAAGTCGCTACGATAATTTCTTTCATTTCAAACTCTTTTTATAAATTAATGTGCATAAACTTGCAGTACCGACAAAGGGAAGAATCGAATAGGTTAGTATTATATCAATGATAGTTTTATCACCTGACTCTATCATAAATATGCTGAGAAGCCCTAGACCCGTAATTGCAATCATATCAAGTGCAATAATTCTATCTAATGGTTTTGGACCTTTAAGAAAACGAATGAGGGCCAATAATATACCGAGGAAAAGAAAAAACTTAGAAATTAAAAAAGTATATTCAATAGGACTCATCCAAAGATTCCCCTGATTAATGGAATATAATGACTGTTCATTTTTTCAACAAATCCTTTTTCTTCTTCTGGAAAAAGAATATGAATCAATAAATTATTTTCTTTTTCTAGATAATCCACACTTAATGTTCCTGGGGTTATTGTAACAAGATGGGTCAAAAACAAGAGTTCTCGTTCATTATTAAATTTAACATTAAGCTTGATCATATTGGGCCCCATTGCGGGCCTAATTGAAAGAATTTGAATCGCTAATTTTATATTTGAATGTAATAAATCTCTAGAATAAATAAAGAGTAAATAAATAAAAAGTCCCGCACGCTTAATCAAGAGTTACCTCCTAAAACATTTTGAATATATTTTTCCTGATTAAGGAGTTGATTTGCCGCTTTTTCTGATATGTCATAACTCCATTTTGGATTTATACTTATGAGCACTGTCACCAATGCTAGAATTAGCATGGGTACAAAAAGAGTCAAAGGTATTTTAATTGATTTGAGGTCCTGATGATGCATTTTTTTTGAACTCTTTTTCCAAAAACCTTCTGCCCAAATTTTAATCATTGAATAAAGAGTCAATAGTCCAACAAATATACTTATCACAGCGGCCCAATAATATTGAGAGTCGAAGGCCTTAAAAAGAATACCATATTTAGCAAAAAAACCTGATAAGGGTGGAACACCGGCCAAAGAAAGAGCTGGAATAAGAAATAATAAACTAAAAATAGGGTGATCTCTGTATATATCCCCCATACTTGAGAGCCTATCATTTCCTCTTAAATATTTTACGATGCCAGCTGCAAAGAAAAGGTTCGTTTTAACTGCAATGTGATGAAACATATAAAAGATAGACCAAGCTACTCCCCACACACCAAAAAGTCCTAGCCCCAAAATCATATAACCTATTTGACTAATAATATGAAAAGAAAGAATTTCTCTCATTCCCGAACGGCTTGTGGCCCCAAAGACCCCAATGATCATTGTCAAACAAGCAATAATAATGAGTGGACCTTGCAACCAATCAAATTCATGCCCAAAGAAAAGGGTCGTACAACGAATTAGCGAGTAAACTCCTACCTTGGTTAAAAGCCCTGCAAATATAGCACTTACTGAATAAGAAGTATTAGGATAGCTAAGAGGGAGCCAAAAAAAGAGTGGGAAAACTGCGGCCTTAAGTGCAAACGCAATAAAAAGGAGAACAAATGCACTCTGAATTTCTGGCGTCAAAGGTGAAGTATTCATAAGTCTTTGTGCAATATCGGCCATATTTAGAGTACCCAGTTTTCCGTAAATAAGACCTAAAGATGAGAGAAAAAGTAATGAGGACTTCAAATTAATGATTGTATACTTTAAGGCCCCACCTAATTGAAATGTATTTCCACCTAACGCAAGTAATATAAAGCTTGATATAAGCATTACTTCATACCAAACATACAAATTAAAAAGATCTCCAGTCAAAAAGGCGCCTGATACTCCCATCATTAAAAATTGAATAAGTGGATAGAAACCAAGCCGAACTTTTTTTAGTTCTTCCATTTTATCAGCAAAGACATTCGTGCATAAAGCAACAATAGAACTGATTGTAAGCATGAGTGAACTAAAAATATCTAGGACAAAAGTAATACCAAAAGGCGCAGGCCATCCCCCCATATTTAAAACTAAGGCACTATTTCCAGATGAGTATATTAATAAATATATACAAATCCCCAAATGGGCAAAGCTACTCAATTGAGCAACCCTTTTATGAGCACCACTATAGTTCCATAAAAAAATAAGAATAATTCCAGTAAGCATGGGTAGAATAAGGGGAAGAATAATTAAAGATTCCATTAGGGCCTTTCCTCTATACTATCCATGTCATCGGAACTAGTCTTTTCATATACTTTCAAACTAAGCATTAAAAAAAATGCGAAAAAGCCAAAGCCTATAACTATCGCTGTTAAAATTAAGGCTTGAGGTAAGGGGTCAGCATATTTTCCAGTCAAAGAGTCCATATTCTCAGGAATAAAGGCAGGTACACCTTTAACATTCCCTCCAGAGAAAAATATAAGTAAATTGATTCCATTAGATAATATGAGTATCCCTATAAGGTTTCTCAATAGGCTCCTACGAAGAAGAAGGTAAAATCCTGTAAAATAAATCATTCCTAAGGTCAATGACTTAAAAAGGATCATAGCTCTACCTCCTCTTCTAAGGCCTGAACGACTTGTAAAACCATCCCGGTAACAAGGAGATAAACACCAAGATCAAAAAGGAAAACAGTAGATGGTATAAAACCAAAAAAATTAATCTCACTCCATATTCCAGTGAGAAAAGGCCTGTTAAAAGCAAGACCTATCAAACCTGCAAGAAGTGAACACAATAAACCAATGGCCATTAAAATTTTAGGCCTTAAAAAGAATTGAGACTTTTTTTTATTTGAGGTTAGCGCTCTCAATAAAATTGAGACGGCCAAAATAAGACCCCCAATAAAGCCACCACCTGGGCCATTATGACCTCGTAAAAGAACTATAAAGGAAAAAACAACCTGGACAGGAAAAATTAACTTAACCGCGGCATTGAATATCTTAGAGTCCATTCTTCTCCTTTTTAATCTTCAAAAGAGAAAGTACTCCTAAACCGGCCAGGCATAAAACAGTAATTTCACCTAATGTATCTAGCCCTCTAAAGTCGACAAGGATGACATTTACAATATTTTTACCTTTTGCCAGAAGGTAGCTGTTCTCAGCGAAAAACTGAGAAACTTTAGGGTCTGTTTTGATACTTAAGGCCTGCATAGAAATAAGAGCAAGGAAGCTTGCAAGAGTTGCGGCCACCCCAAGTGATATATATTTTTTGAATGTAGTCATATGAGCGTTAAAAATCGGTAGCCTTCTAATGGCAATCAAAAGAAGAACTAAAGTGAGTATCTCTACCATCATTTGAGTTAAGGCCAAGTCTGGTGCACCATAAAGGGCGAATATAAGTGTTACCCCAAGCCCAATTCCCCCAGCAGCAATAACACTGGCCAACCGCGATTGAACTTTTATGGCCAAGAGACAGGATGAATTAATAAGGATTAAGCAAGCAAGGTCAAGAAAATCAATATCTTCCTTATTAAAAGGTATATTAACTTTAAATCGTAAAACAAATGGTAATAAACAAGCTATAGTTGATATAAAAATTATTAAGATATATTTCCAATAATCTCCATCTTGAATTTTATCAATAGTTATTTTTGCAAACTTAAGTACTGAATTTAAAAATAATTGATAAACTTTATATGCTCTTTCAATAAAGTGCTGACTCATAGGAGATAAATTAACAGTATATCTATAAAATATGAGTGCTAAAATGAGAACACAAACACCAATCGCAAATAATATATCTGGTTTATGCCAAAGGGTTAACTTATACTTGGCCAGCTCTTTAGTCACACCAAGATAGCCACGTGATACAACAAGGTTTGTTAATGAATTGGCCATCAGTCCAAAAATTATTCCACTCGCGGCCAACACAAATGGTGTTATCCATAAAAGTAATGATTTATCCTTAAAAACAGGCACTGTTTTTTTATTTTTAGCAAAAAATGGTATTAAGAATTTTAAGGCCGCTATCACCATTAGCATATTTGCAATTGAAATAGAAATGAGGCCAACTAGTGAGTAGTTATAAGTAGATTCGTAAAGAAGATGCTTGGCCAAATAGCCTATGGTAGGAGGCAACCCTATCATTGAAAAGATGGCCATAAAAGTAACAGTACTTGTAAGAGGTAATATTTTTCTTAATAAATATAGTTCCGTTAAATTCCGACTTTTCATACTATGATCAATTGAGCCAACAACAAGAAATAGTGATGATTTATAAAAAGCATGAGTAAGAATATAAGTAAGTGCGGCAATTAAGCCTAGTTCCGTTCCTTGTCCTATTAAGACAAAAATAATTCCTAATGAACTAATCGTTGTAAAGGCAAGAAGTCTTTTCAAATCTTTTTGATACACACTAATAAAGGCACCTAAGAACGCTGTCACAGAACCAACGCCGATTAATATATTTAAAAATAAAGGTTCATTTTTAAATAGCGGGAAAAACAATATTATTAAAAATACGCCTGCCTTTACCATCGTGGCCGAATGGAGAAAGGCACTTACGGGTGTAGGCGCCACCATGGCCCTTGGCAACCAAAAATGAAAAGGAAACTGGGCCGACTTTGTAAAAGCGGCCATGCACAAGCATCCTAAAATCAGATTCAAATGTTTAGAGTTTTCTAGACCCATGGTAAGAATAGAGTCAATTTGAAAGGTTTTAGTATTTATATAGATAAAAACTAAAGCTATTAAGAAAAAAGCATCTCCAAACCCAGTTACAAATAAGGCCGTCTTAGCATTTTCTCTAGATATCTTAAGCTGATGAGAGTACCCAATGAGTAAGAAAGAAGTAATGCCAGTTAATTCCCAAAAGAAAAATGTGAGCAAAAGATTATTTGAAAACACTATCCCAAGCATACTCATCATAAAAAATAACATGATAATGAGAAAACGAGCTTCATTACGATTTTTATGAAAATAGGATTGAGAATATAAGAAAATAAAAGAGCCCACAAAACTAATAACAAAACCAAAAAATAAAGAATAGCCATTTGCACTTAATGATAAGTTCAGGCCCCATTGAGGTAACCAAGCATAATCCAGTAGTATAATGCTATATTTACCATCAAGAAAAAGAGTCTTAGCGCAAAGGCCAGAGAACACCAAAGAATATAATGATATTAGAGAATAACTAAAGCTTCTTCCCAATTTATGTATAAAGGGAATAAGAATGGGAAGTATAAACCCTAGAATAAAATAAAAACCCATAAATCCTTTTTAGGCCTTCCAATCCTTTTCTGGAGCAGGACGATTCAGAACTATTTCTTCAATTTTTTGCATTACCTCAGGAGTCATTTTATCCAAACAATCTAAGCAAGAAAGATTTTCTTCAAGCTGATTGGTTTTCGATGCTCCTAAAATAACTGTACTAACGTTGGGGTTTTGTAAACACCATGCTAATGATAATTGGGTTAAACTTAGCCCAGTATCTTTGGCCAACTTTTCTAGTTCGATGGCCTTTTTTATTTTTTCTTGGCCATCCGGGCCTTCTAGCTGATCCTTAAGCCACGAAAAGTCCTCTAGTGACATACGTGAGCCTGAAGGAATGGAATTATTGTATTTACCAGTCAGAATTCCACTTGCAAGAGGTGACCAGATAGTTGTGCCAATACCAACGGTATCGAAAACTCGTTTATAACCTTTCTCCATTTTTTCGCGATGAAAAAGGTTATATTGAGGCTGTTCCATTGTAGGGCCTATTAACCTTAAGTCTTTGGCCACGGCATGCGCTTCCATTATTTGATCAGCACTCCACTCACTTGTACCCCAATAAAATATTTTACCTTGAGACATTAAGTGATTCATTGTTGTAACGATCTCTTCCATAGGTGTATCTAAATCAGGTCTATGACAAAAATAAAGATCTAAATAATCAACTTGAAGTCTTCTTAAGGCATTATGACAAGCTTCAATAAGATGCTTTCTATTTAATCCTCTTTGAGTTGGTAACTTTCCACCCCAAAAGACTTTAGAAGAGACCATGTAGGTATCTCTATCCCAAGATAAGTTTTTAAGAGATTTTCCCATAATAACTTCTGATTCACCTTGAGCATAAACCTCTGCATTATCAAAAAAGTTAACGCCCCTTTCGTAGGCCATAGACATTAATTTTCCTGATAGCTTTGTGTCGACCTGATTAGAATAGGTCACCCAAGAACCAAACGATAATGATGAAATAAAAGTTCCCGACTTTCCTAGTCTACGGTATTGCATTGTTAAACCTCCTTATTTAACAATAAAAATTATAATTTTAATAATATGAAGAGTCTAATTCTTTATTTAAAGAAAGGATTTGTACCAGCATCGTGATCCGTCTCATCGCGGACACCTTCTATTTCAGGCACATGTTCTTTTAACAGGTTTTCTACACCTTGTTTAACAGTCACGGTTATCTGGGAGCACCCCTGACATCCACCACCAAACTTTAGAATTGCTATTCTATTTTGAATATCCACTAATTGAGCAAAGCCCCCATGAGCAGACAGTGCTGGATTGATAAACTCTTGTAAAACATCTTGAACCTTCTTTCCCAAATCTGTTTTTAAAATTTCATCATTTCCAACTTTAGGCCTTTTATCTTGATAAATTTTATTCAATAATCCCTGAGAAAAGAAAGGTCTTTCATCTGAATAAGCACTTCTAATGGCCTCCCCTACTTTAGGCCCAAACTCTTTCCAACTCTGATCTCCGCTTTTTTTAACAGTAACAGAGTTTTGCTTCACATAAACCTCTACTACACCAGGTAAGTTAAAAATAAGCTCACATAATACTGAACCTAAAGCATCCTCTTCACTTTTACAGTAATATGTTGCTGCTTCTAATAAAGTTTCAGTAGTTTTAAACTCACAGACATCTGGGTTTGAAGTAGGAAAAGCATGTATTTCAATCATTTTATTACCTTATACGCTAAAAGAAGGACCTTCTTTATTTGCCACTGCTCCCATAGCTTTTAGATTTACATATTTATAAATTCCAGTGTTATGTCCATCAGAGAAATTAAATGTAACTCCATAACGGCCCACCGGTCTTTGTCCTAAAATTGTTATATCTAAAGGCACAGTTTTTGGATCTAGAATTCTTTTGCCTGTATTTTCATCTACACAACTTGCACAAGGGCATGCCAGTCTAAGATCATAAGAACTTAATTCAGATAAAGAGCCGTCATTCCACTTGATTTCTATTTGACCACCATTACCTTGGATTTCGGAAGGTTCAATTTCCTTAGTACCTTTTTCAATTTTTATAAGCTCATCAACGAGTTTTTCACATACATTCGCAAAAGACTTTTTAGCAGCACTATCTTCATCTCTAAGAACAACTGCCTTTCCATCATCTCCTCCTTGCATTATGAGAAGATCAAGAGGTATTTCTCCAAGAAAAGGGACATCTAGATTTTCGGCCAGCTCTGATCCTCCACCTTTACCAAAAACTGAATTGAGTTCGTTGCAATGACTACAAACCATGCCACTCATATTTTCAACAATTCCTAATATAGGAACATTAACAGTCTTAAACATTGAAAGACCTTTTTTAGCTATATCAACGGCGACTTTTTGAGGGGTCGTAACGATGACAGCACCTGAAAGCCTTGCTTGTTGGGCAAGTGTAAGCTGGATATCTCCCGTTCCTGGTGGCAGATCGATGAAGAGAAAATCTAATTCTCCCCAACATACTCCTCCGAGAAACTGTTGTATTGCCTTTATCGCTATAGGCGCTCTAACAACCATTGCTTCATCACTTGGATTAATAGATGCCATTGAGATAAACTTCACACCATCTTTTTCAATAGGCATGATTTGTCCATTTATAGATTTAGGTGGTTCTTGGCTTCCTAGTAAACCTGGCTGAGTAGGGCCATAAAGATCAGCATCTATTACTCCTACTTTCATACCCTTTTGGGCCATCATTAAGGCCATATTGGTTGTCACGGTACTTTTACCAACACCACCTTTCCCACTGGCAACAGCTATAATATTTTTTACGCTGCCGGTTCCTGGTTTAATATCTTTAGGTTCTTCCTTCTTTTTCCAGTTAAAAAGCCCCATAACTCTCCTTAAAAAGTGAAAATATTCAAGGCCTTATATCACCTTAAAGAAAAGTGGGCAAATAAGGTCGTATTTTAAAATAGGAAATTTCGGAATATCAGTAACTTAATGCTGGCAGTTAGGACAAATACCAAAGAACTCTAGGATATGCTCTAGGTTTGTATAGCCTTTCTCGGAAAATAGCTTATCCACTTCTTTCAAAAAGCAGAATGTTACTTTTTCAACCTTTTTACAGCTTTTACAAATAAGGTGATGGTGATGTTTCTCTGGGTCATTAATTTCATAACGAACAAGATCGTCACCAAAATAACATTTTTTAACAAGCTTATTAATCTCAAAGCTCGATAAGCACCTGTAAACTGTAGCAAGATCACATTGAAGCCCTTCGATATTTTGATGAATTTCTTCAGCACAAAAAGGGCCATGATTATTGTTAAGATAGCTTAAAATGGCCAAACGAGGTTTGGTTACACTTAATCCGGCATTTTTTAAACTACTTTTCATATCCATAATTATGAAAACTATACGCGAATTACCCTATTGGCCACTAAGTATGTAAAAAGTGTATTTTTGCAAATCACTTGAAATTATTGTTCATTTATGGTTTTTTAGGCACCTGTTAAAATAAAGGTTTTTTGTGAACATTCAAGGTCATAGTGAAATTGATAAAATTGGAATATCCCTTTCTGGGCTATGTGCGATCCATTGTTTAGTTACGCCTTTGCTTTTGCTTTTTATTCCAACATGGGGAAGTTATTTTCAACATGAGTTTGTTCACATTATATTTTTTCTGATTGTCTCACCCTTGGCCCTTGTTAGCTTTTATCGTGTTCTTAAAAAACACCGTAATAGGGTTCCACTCATATTAGGTATTATTGGATCTGGGGTATTACTTCTTTCGTTTTTCGAAGCTGGTCATAATCATAGTGGCGTACACTTTCTTTCGGTGGTTGGCAGTATCTTTCTTATATCTGGACACTATATTAGCCTCAAAAAGTGTCGATGTGGCCATGCCGCTCATTAATTAGAGGAAATCTCTTTAAGGACTTCTGCTAAATCAATATTGGCATCCCCCATAGTCTTAGCAAGTTTTTCTTTGGCCTCTTCCAGTTTTCCTTCACTAATCATCTTTTCAACTTCTTCGATTATCCTAAATAAATCACTCATAACGACTCCTGTTTTCATTATATCTTATAAAAGCACTCGCTTTTATAAGGAGGAGAGATTTTCCACTCCTAACTACCTGATTTTACTATGTTTATAGAGTGTTATTTTTACTAACATTGTTGAAAACATCATAAATAAAACTATGATCACTTTTTATGAGAGCAAATAAATTGTTGCATACTAATATTGGAGAGCTAGAGCTATGTCTTAAGAGTTCATGGGTATGGCCATATATTGAGCAACTCTACAAAGAACTTGAGCAGAGACAGATAAATTTTCGCCCTCATATATGGGTATCTGATGATTGGTATAGCCCAGATGGTGTCGCCGGTTTTGCAATCCCTTTTTACCTTCTAGATAAAAGACTTATTAATTTAGAAAAAAGTATTATTGGTGAGGCCGAAGGAGAAACACCTGACTGGCTTATGATGTTGTTAAGACATGAAACAGCTCACGCTTTAGATAATGCTTATCATTTAAGGAAAATTAAACGTAGACAAAAACTTTTCGGATTAAGTTCTAAGAAATACCCTGTAAGCTATTCTCCTCGCCCTTATGATAAAAACTATGTCCAACACTTAGAATCTTACTATGCCCAGGCCCACCCCGATGAAGATTGGGCGGAAACATTTGCTGTTTGGCTAAACCCTAAAAGTAATTGGAGAAAAACTTACAAAGATTGGGCCTGTATTAAAAAGCTACAACTTTGTGATTCGATAATGGAAGAGATCAAAAATAAAACACCTCTTTGCCTAAAATCTACAGAAACATCTCCATTCAATAAGATGAACTTAACTCTTGAAGATTATTACGAAGAGAAAAAAAGACGGTTGAAGTTAGATAAAAGAAAAAGCTTTGAGCAAGCATTTATTAATGAGACTCCTTTTAATACTCAAGGGCAAATCTTAAAAGACAAAAAAAGGATTAGAAATCTACTATGTCATTCACTTAATAAAAAAGATTATATTATTGATAAGTATATAGAAGACATACTAGAAATATGTTCCCGTCATAAAATAAAATTGAAAAAAAACAAAAGCAATAAGACAATAAATGTAATGGAACTTTTAGTAGGTTCTTCTGATGAATATTTTAAGTCAGGTATACATAAGGTTTATATGTGAGTAAATATCGTATTCTCGCTCTTGTTCACGAATCATTAATACCCCCTCCAAAAATTGATAAAACAAAAATCAATAGAATTGAAACCGAATGGATTACAGAAAGCGATGTTATTGAGCATTTAAAAAAAAGAGGGCACTCTGTTAAAGTTTTAGGTCTATACTCAGACCTCGCACCGATAAAACAAAAAATTAGTGAATTCAAGCCTCATATCATATTTAATATATTGGAGGAATTTCAAGAGCAAAGACATCATCTTCATAATTTACTCAGTTACCTAGAACTTCTCGGTGTTAAATATACAGGGTGTAATCCACAAGCAATGACAATTACTGTTGATAAATCGATGACTAAAAAAGTTCTAAAATATCATGGTATCAACACGCCTCACTTCTTAGTATTTAAAAAGGGGATGAGTATTAAAATACCCAAGAACTTAAATTACCCTCTTATTGTTAAATGCCTCACAGAAGAAGGCTCATTAGGGCTTTCTAAGGCCTCTATTGTTCATAACAGAGATAAGTTAAAAGAAAGGATTTTATACCTTCATAAAAAGATTAATGATCATGCTATTGTTGAAGAGTTTGTTGAAGGCCGTGAGCTATTTGTGGGTGTTATCGGCAATAAGCACCCTAAGGTCTTACCTACTTGGGAGCTCATTTTTGAAAATGCAGAAACACCAGAAAAAGAAATCTATTCAGCTCGCGCAAAAATGAACTCTGATTACCGAAAGAGAAAAGGCATACGAGATCAAAGGGCAAAACTTGACAAGGATCTCGAAAAAAAGATTAATAAAACTGTTCTTAAGGCCTACAAAGCTTTAGGTATTAGTGGTTATGCACGTTTTGATCTTAGAATAGATCAAACTGGCACTATTCATATTATAGAAGTAAACCCAAACCCTGATCTTGCCTTTGATGATGAGTTTGCCCGAAGTGCAATACATCAAGGGATTTCATACACTCAACTTCTTGAAAGAATTATTAAATTAGGTTTAAATTATAACCCAATATCTTAGCGCTTCCACTTCTTGTCTAAAAAATTATCACGGCCAGAATTATATCTATAAAATTTATATCTAATTGGGTTTTTTTGATAATAATCTTGATGATAATCTTCAGCAGGATAAAAGGACTCTAATTTTCTAATAGGAGTTATTATAGGTTTTTGAAAGCGTCCCGATTCAGATAAGGCCTTTTTGGACTTTTCGGCAAGACTCTTTTGATTATCATCATGATAAAAAATCGCCGTTGCATACTGGGGTCCTCTATCAACAAACTGTCCACCATCATCTGTTGGATCAACATTTTTCCAGTAAATATCTAGTAACTCTTCATAACTCACTTGGTTCGGATCGTATTCGACTCTAATAACTTCAAGGTGACCTGTGCTTCCACTAGATACTTGTTCATAATTTGGATTTAATTCACTACCGCCAGCGTACCCACTTATGGTCTTAAGGACTCCTTTTTTTTGATCAAACGGAGGTTCCATACACCAGAAGCAGCCACCTGCAAATGTTGCTTTTTCTAAACCTTCACTCTTTGTCATACTTTGCACCTTTTGATTAGTACAGCTACTCCACAAAAACAAAAAAATAAGTAAAGCGTAAGATTTATTCAATGCCAACCCTTTTTATTAATATAATCTTGTAATCCTTTGTGCTCAAGGCTAACAGGTCCCAAATAGTCTTTCACAAATGTCCTATTATACCACTGTTGTTGAGTGTAAGGGGATAGTTTATAGAGATAATGATCTAGTTTGATAAATTTTGGAGGCTTAGAGGGGAATGGATTAAAAGAAAAAAGCGATAAAACATGAGAATCACCTCTTAATAGTTTATAAACCATATTAATTATCCATGGGTTATAATTATAGCTTCCCATGGCCGCAAACCAGATTTGCCATGTCAAACGGTAGTGGTACGGGCTTGCGATACAAGGCCTGTCAAAGATATTTCCAGGTTTACAAAATATCTCATATTCTTTCCATACTGTATTTTCGTCTATAACCTCATCCTCTGTACCCTTAATAACAATTTCCATTCTCTTCTTGGTTATCCCCCCAAACACACCATAACTATTCACAAAGTGAAACTGATCATAAGAGCGATTCATTGCTTGTCGTGGGCCAACAAGATTTTTAATTGGGTTAATACTTTTATAAGAAACAAAAAGAGCGAGTGTGAGAAGTATTATATTTCTTATGGTGGAGCTTTCTTTTTTAAATCGAACATTTATATAGTCTTGTAAAAAGTTTGGAGTCAGCTTCTGTAAATAACGATCCTCAAAACAAGGAATAATCATAAGAATTGTTAGAAAATTAATCCAGGCATAGTTTCCAGTTATTGCGATACCGAACTGAAAAAGAAGGAAAACCATTCCTGCAATAAAGACAAGCCTTCTTCCTAAAAACAAAAGAAAGGGAAAAATCAATTCTACAATATGATTTACAACAACCATAGTTTTTAACATAAAGTCTGGTAAGAAATGAAATAATGAACTTAATGGGTTTGGAATGGGTTGTGTCTCAAAATGAAAATTCATACAAGATAAGTCTATCCAACAAGAATCTCCCCTTAACTTAATAAGTCCAGCACCAAACATTAATCGAAAGAGTACCCATCGATGAAGAATCATTATTATTTTATAATTTTTCCCCTTATCATTCATAAAGAGAGATAAAAAACCAACTTCTAACAAATTACTCTCCCAACCAAACCCCCAGAAAGACTGACCTCCATGAACAAACGATAATTGAAGTACCCAAAGTATAAAAAGAATAAGGGGGTGGGAAAAGCCGAAACTAACTAATAAAGAAAGACCAAGCCCTACTTGAATCAAACTAATAACAAATAGATCTTTCTGAGAAAACCAAAAAAGTGATGGTGATCTCCAAAACTGCTCCCAAGTCCATTCTGTTGGATAGTAATTTTTTAGTGGAAGTAATCCACTCTCACCTAACAGGCCTTGATACTGAAAAAATAATGGTAGAAACACACAGATATAAACAAGACCTAAAACTCTCAAGTATATAAATGTAGCTAGTTCATATCTTTCGTTATCAGGAAATAGGATTGATTTAATAAAGTTCATTTCATAAATAATTATATTTAAACTCTGACTAAAAATATAGTATCCCTATCTTAAAAATAGGATCACTTTAAAATTTACATTTTTAAAAAGCTAATTCATTCTTTAATTAAAAGAAGTGAGGTATATAATGAAATTTTTATTAATCCCTATCCTTATGATCAGCTTTTCTCTTCAAGCTCAAGATTACTCAGGCTACATTGTTAAATTAAAAAGAAATACATCAGGTGTTCTGAATTCCTTTGCAGGCATTGGCAAGTTGGAAAGAATGCGTGTGAGAGGACAATACCTTTATAAATTAGCCTCTAATAATAAACTTACTAAATTAGATATAAAAAGTTTTGAAAGTCATCCTGATGTTGAATACATAGAGCCTAATTATTACTATCACCTTGTAAAGCCTGTTGAAACTACTTGGGGTAGAGAAATCAGTGAAAAACAAGGATTTAAAAAGCAATGGAATCTTCTTAACCGCGGTAAAAGGCAACAAGGTCGTGGTATGAAATACATCGAAGGAAAAGATATCTCCGCTTTAAAGGCATGGGAAAAAACAAAAGGAAACAAAGATATTATTATAGCTGTCATAGATACGGGAGTTGAATATAATCACCCCGACATCAAAGAAAATATTTGGGTTAATCAGGCCGAAAAAAATGGTGAACCTGGTGTGGATGATGACCTCAATGGTTATGTTGATGACATTCATGGCTGGGATTTTGCAAAAAACATTTCTGACCCTATCGACAATGAATGGGGACATGGAACTCACGTAGCTGGAATTATAGCAGCAACTCATAATGAAAGAGGAATCAAAGGTGTCATGAATAAAGCTAAAATTATGGCCTTAAAGATTTTTAATAAAAAAGCAGAAGGAGAGGCCAGGTCACCGACAAGTGGTATAATCGAATCTTTTTATTATGCTATTGAAAATGACGTAAAAATAATAAATGCTAGCTGGGGTGGTGGTGCCTATTCCAAAGCACTAGAGGACGCTATCAAAGACCTCGCTAAAAATAATATTATATTTGTCACCACAGCTGGTAACCATAAAAGAAATAACGATGAAGAGCCTTATTACCCAGCAGGCTATGACTCAGACAATATCGTCGTCGTTGGTGCTTTTAATGGGACCGGTACCAAGTCATGGTACTCAGGATACGGAAAAGAAAGCGTTGATATTTGGGCCCCGGGAAATGATATTTTGTCATTATCCAAAAGAAATACAATTGGTGAATTTAAGTACTCTGAAAAAAGTGGTACTTCTATGGCAGCGCCACACGTTGCAGCCACCTTAGGCCTAGGTCACTCAGTAAGCCCTTCACTAGATTACCGTACAGCAATACAGACACTTATGAATACAACTGTACCTGAAGCACAGTTAAATGATTTAGGCCGCTATGGGAGACTGGATGCTTCAGGCTTCTTAGAGGGCCTAACAGACCTATAGTTTAATAAAGTTTATTTAATGGCCTTTTATTCCGAGTAGTTTACTATGTTTAAAAGGTCACTTTTTCTCATTTTTATACTAACTCTTAGTAGTTGCTTCAAAAAAGAAAAGTCTATTTCTACTATTCAGGAACACGATCAAAACGAAAACGTTAAAGACGAGCTTGTCGTTAGCCATGAAATATCTCTTACTCAACTTAAAAGCGATATATTGGCATTATCTATACCAAGTCCTCTTTCAACAAGCACTCTTCAATCACAACTCAAAAACAAAAAATTTATCTACAATAATCAACTTCTTGATCTCTCAAAAGAAAGAGAAAGATTAAAGAGTAATAAGGGTGAAAAAGATAAAGCTTTTAGAAAGCTTTTTACTTTACTGGAAAATGATATTCGTGTTCTTACTGAAAAATCAAAGGCCGCAAGAGGCCAACTAGCACAAAACTTATCAAAATCTATCGATAACAAAACCAGACAAATAAAACTTAACAATGAACTAAATGATATTGAGCAGACTATTTATGAAAGAAAACTTCTTTCCTTTAATCACCAAAAAGATGTTATTAATCAAAAAAGAGTTATTCTTAAGTCAGATCTTGATAAGAGAATCGATACCCTTAACTCCTACAATGATAGTATTGAAGAGATTCAAGAATTAAGAAAAAATCAACTCCTTTTACTAGAAGGCCTTGAAAACAGTGACAAGAATGCTCTTTCAAAAAAGCTATTAGCGATAAATGAAGATATCAAAATTATGATAAAAGAGGCAAAGGAAACAAAATCTGAATCTCTAGATGAGATTGAATCTGTCCTGATAAAAGAAAGGTTTAAACTTTCTCAATTAGAAAAGAAAAGAATCACCTCTGAGGAGCAAGAGACAAATTATAAAAAAATTAAAAGAAGCCTTGAAATTCTTGTTCTACGATATGCTGCTTTAGAAAAGCAAAGAAACAATATACCTCCAGAACCAGAACCAGAAGCAGAACCAGTGCCAGCATCTCCAACAGAAATAATTACAGAACCTGATCCTCAGGAAGTTGAAGACGAGCGTAGAATTAATAAGCTTTCTCAGTTTAAAACCGGTGATGACCCTCTTTTTACTTATCAGTGGCATATAAAAAATGATGGGCAAACAAGCTTTTCTAGAAAAAGAGCACTTTTTGGAAAAGATATTGGGCCTGGAGATGTCTATAAAAGAGGTTTTAGTGGTCTAGGGATAAAAATTGCGGTTAGTGACACCGGCCTTGAAACTCAACATGAAGATATTGCTCCCAATATAATAACAGGATCTCGAGATTACGATAGAGGCGAAAGAGATGAAGACTATTTGGGCGAACCTCTCCCGAAAGGTCGCTCCCATGGAACAAGTGTATCAGGTATTATTGCCTCTCGTGGGTGGAACGAAATTGGTGGTAGAGGTGTTGCTCCTATGGCAAAAATTGTCGGCTTTAATTTTATTGGTTCTCCACGCAGCCGATATGAATATATACACCAGACCAAAGGGCCTTTTGATATTTTCAACTATAGCTATGGCAAAAACCCATGTTCGTTCCATAAGGTCAGTCCAAGTTTTGAGAAATCTTTGAAAAAAAATGTACTGACATTGAGAAATGGATTAGGCCCGCTATACGTTAAGTCTGCAGGAAATGAATTTAAGGATAAAGCAAGTTCATGTAATGATAAATATGAACACACATATTATGGTAACTCCGCTATAATCGGCGACAACTCTCTTCCCTACTTCATTGTTACAGGAGCAGTTAACTCAAATGGATTAAAATCAAGCTATTCTAGCCCTGGTCCTAACTTGTGGGTTTCTGCACCTGGTGGAGAATATGGACAAATTTATCCCGCTATTCTAACAACGGACCTTTCTGGCTGTGATGAAGGCAGCTCTACTAAAACCAACAGGCCCAAAAATTATTTCGAATATGGATCCTCACTCAATAGAGATTGTAATTATACCTCCACCATGAATGGTACAAGCGCAGCTGCTCCTATCATCTCTGGTGTAATAGCAATTATTCTTGAGGCCAACCCCAAATTAAGCTGGAGAGACGTTAAACATATCATTGCTCTTAGTTCTACTAAAATAGATAAATCTGGGCCAAAAGAGCACCCTGGCTCTCAAGACTTACCACGACATACATACCTTGATGGCTGGATTAAAAACAGTGCAGGCTTTTCTTTTCATAACTGGTATGGCTTCGGTTTGATCAACCTTGAAAAAGCAGTAAAGCTGGCCCAAAATTACAAGTTTACTTTGGGAGACTTTATCGAAACCTCAAACCCTAATAATAAAGAATGGTACTATAGCAGTGGGTATGAAGGTGCTTCTATTCCAGACTTTTCCTCTGCCGGAACAACAAGCAGTATAGATGTACAACACAAAATGAAAATAGAGGCCATTCAAGTTAAACTCAACATTAAACATAACTACCCTTCCGATTTAGGTGTAGAACTATACTCTCCTAGCGGTACCAAAAGCATTTTGATGCATATTAATAGTGGAATTATAAATCGAAGTATAGAAAATGAAGTGATTCTAACTAATGCATTCTATGGTGAAAACACTTTTGGAACCTGGACTCTAAAATTAATTGATGGATCTAAATCATATACTGGAGAACTTAAAGACTGGGAAATTAAATTTTTTGGACACCGAGACCACAAATCCAAAGAAGTTAGAATTAATTACAACCCTCAAATTGATGTTGACACAGATGGATGGTCCAACTCTAAAAGCATAAATATAGAATGGAATCATTTCCAAAGTTCATTAAGATATGAATTATCTGTTGGTTCAAAGGCCAACCAGGATGATTTAATTAAATGGTTTTCTGCCGGTAATAAAAAATCCTCCTCTATTTCTCTAAAAGATTTTCATAAAAAGATTTATACTAACAAAAGCTATTATCTTAATTTAAGAATAATTGATCAAAATGAAAATAGAAGTCAAATTTTCTCGAAAAAATGGATTCTTAAAAAATGAAAAAGTTTATTGGAATTATCTTTATTATAGGTTTTATTCTTTTTCTATTTTGGGATAAAAAAGAAGAAATCATATTACCTTTTACAAACAAAGAAATATCTTCAAAAAAAGAAAGCGAACCAAAACGAGAAGCTGAAGACTCTAAGCAATATTCAGATGGGCCACAATCCACTGACATTATGACTCATACAAAAAAACAGGCCAAGAACAAAATGAATCTTATAAAAGGAAATTTACAAGTTCAAAAAATCTTAAGAAGTTATTTTAATAATAGAGAAAGATTATCATATGAGAAAAATATACTTATCTCTCAAAACCTAAGAGCGACTCCAAAAAGTAGTTACCGAGAACGATTTGGGGAACTTATTAATGAAAAAGCGGGCTTTATCATATATAAAGTAAGTGAACTGGGAATTGATGAATCCTACTCTATTCAATCAAAATCGTTACCTGTTATCTATGATACTTCCAAAAATACTTTTGGTATCTTAACAGGAAACATAGTTTTAAATATTAAAAAGGAAGTTGATGTAAAGAGGATCACGCGAATATTAGGAATACAAAAATACTTCCTAGAAGATCAAATGGTCTTTGGAAAATTCAGTGATCTCCAACGGCTTTTAACATTGATAAATAAGGAAGATGATATCCAAAACTTTGAGATCGAAGTCATCGACTCGATTGAAGAGCCTAATTAACTCCTTTGGAGCTTAACTCATTTACATACTTCACATCCTCAATAAGAATGTGGTTTTCTAACCAATCCTTTAAAAATTCCATAAGCTCTTCAGTTAACTCAGTTTCTCCATTTTCAAACTTAGCTTTAAAGTCTTTGATGTCCTGAACTAATAGCGAATGTAACCTTCTATGCTCTTTTTCTTTGGTGTACTTATGAACTTCAAACAGTTTTTCTTCATAATTAAAATGTGTTTCAGTATAATCAATAAGTAATTGAAGGATTTTTTCTACGACCTCGCCACCTTTTCCTGCTAGCATGGCCTCATGAAGATCATTAATATAGCCCACTAATTTCTCGTGCTGAGAATCAATTGATTTTATTCCCGTTTGATATTTCGGTCCCCATTCAATTAGCGCCATTTATAAACTCCTTTCAATTCAATATTTTATCACCATTAACTCAGATATTGCTGATAATGATCAGGGTTTTAGTAGAGGTTTTATTTAAATCTCTTAAATTCAGTGACATGGCCCATATTCTTCACAATTTAACTCATGTAAATATAAATAGTATTTCACAATAAGGAGAAATAAATGGTCAACCCTTTAAAAATGAAAGGTATCGAATTTATTGAATTTTCTTGCCCAAAAGCTGAAGTATTAAGTGAGTTATTTTTCCAGCTTGGCTTTTCCCGAGCAAGTAAGCACTCAACAAAATCTATTGAGTATTTTAATCAGAATAATATTAACTTCCTAATTAACTATCAAGAAGGTGGCCATGCTTATCAGTTTCAAAAAACTCATGGCCCAAGTGTTTGCTCAGTGGCCTTTAGCTTTAAGGATGCTGATTATGCCTTTAAAAACGCCATTGAAAGAGGGGCCAAAGAAGCGCCTAGTGATTATTCCTCTCTAAAGGCGATTTATGGAATAGGTGGTAGTCTTATTTATTTTGTAGATAAGGATTCAAAGGAGCTCTACCCTGCCCTAGGTTTGCATGATAAAAATAATAAAAAACTTATTCCATCTAAAGGCTTCAATACTATAGATCACCTCACTAATAATGTAGAAAAAGGTGAACTTCAAAAATGGGGTGTATTTTATAAAGACATATTCGGATTTAAAGAAATTCGGTATTTTAACATTAAAGGTCAAAAGACTGGCCTTGTAAGTTATGCTCTTCAATCTCCATGTCAAACATTCTGCATCCCCATAAACGAAGGCTCAGATAAAAAATCTCAGATTAATGAATATCTTGAACAATACAATGGTGCCGGAATTCAACATATCGCTCTTCTTACAGATAACATCCTGTCATCCTTAGATATGCTTAGAGACACACCTATTCAGACACTTTCAATTGATGATGAGTACTACTTAGATATTCTCGATAAAGTTCCAGGAGTAACTGAAAATTTAGAGGAGCTAAAAAAGCACCAAATTTTAGTCGATGGAGATGAACAAGGTTATTTATTACAGCTTTTTACTAAAAATGTAATTGGCCCTATTTTTTTCGAAATTTTACAGAGGAAAAATCATAACTCCTTTGGAGAGGGAAATTTTAATGCTCTTTTTCGTTCTATAGAGAAAGATCAGCAGCAAAGGGGCTATCTTTAACGAAGCTCTTGGTGAATTAACTGTCTAAGATATTTCTTTTAAAACTAATTTTATTGAGATTTAGAGCGCTAACAATATGTGTTATAATATATTGTGTATTAGTCTTTAGGAGGATTATATGTTTGCGGTACAGTTCTTTTTAAGAGGCGTTCTTTTTATCATTTTTACATCTAGTGGTATTGGGCACTTTGTTGCCAAAGACTTTTATCTTAGGCTCGTTCCCCCCTATATCCCCTTCGCTGAGGCGGTGGTTGCCATTACCGGAGTTCTCGTCATATTAATGGGTATTGGAATAATTACACCAGGGCTTAAAAAGTTTACAGCTAAGGCCATGGTCGCTTTTACTTTGTGTACTATGCCCTCAATTATTTATCTCATCTCAAACGCAGAGATATTCCCAGAATTAAGTATTCACCTGATGGTTATGACGGTACCAACACAAATATCTATCTTTATTTCTTCTTATTGGCTCTCCGGAATGCATTCTCCAGTCTACTTTTTTGAAAAGTATGCACACCTTGATGACGATTACGTCGAAAGGATTGATAAAGAAAGAGCGCAAAGAGAAAAGAAAGCTAGTTAGTAGGCAAAGGATGTGCCTTTACATATGGTTTCTCAACCTGCCGCTTAACAGACATTAAAGTTTTATAAGGCCAGCTTTTTTGAACTAAATTAACAACGAAAGAAGGTATTAGACCTCTAGGATCTGAGTGAATCTCTACTTCAAAACCGGTCATAAATTTCCCAAGCCGTCTAATTCTATATCTTGAAGATATTAGCTCGGCCCTTATACCAACAGTTTCTGGTGCTTCTGGGTGATCTACACTGCTCATAACCACTAATACTGAGTTATCCTTCTTATCAACAGTAAGTTTTCCCCTGTAAACAAAATCTCTTTTTGAAAGAGGCCAAGGAAGTTTAAATATTTGGTAAACAATATATTCTCTATCGGAAACCCGCTCAAGAATTTCAGATTTCTCAAGCCTATCAACCCACTCTGTTCGATATATATTATCCATTAATATACCTAGTACTTTTTCAGGTTGGTTATATATTATCGTCTCTCCCCTAAAGCCAACAATCGGGGACCCTTCAATATTTTTACGAAAAACTTTTATTCCATCTTTTTTATACATGAATTCCCATGCATACCCAGAAATTGAGAAAAGAATTAGTATAAAAGTAACAAAATGCTTCATTGATTCCCCTTTTTATATATTATTTTATAAAAAAGGAGACAAGTCTACCCTATATGTGAAAGCAGGTTTTAGGTGGAAGAACGATATTAGCAATAAATTTATAAAAGCTCTCTAGGAGTCTGCCTCTATTTATAATATCCATTGTCGATACTTTAGGATTTTTAAAACAAACCTTTCTTCCATTAAATTCATCAACTTTAGCAATAACCTGTGCAACACCATTTAAAGTCCTGGAAGGTTTCTTTAAATAAAAATTTAAGTCAATCTTAATTTTACAACCATAGAAATTAAGATTTTGAATATTTTTTATTTTAAAATATAACTTTCTTGATATGCGGTATGAAGTTTGTTCTACCTCTTGATTCACTTCTTCTATTAGGTACTCTCGGGAAGCATTTCCAAGAGTCTGAACGGCCATGCAATTAATCTGGGCGAAAGAGATAATTGGTGAAAAAAGTAAAGTCATTAAAATTGTTAATTTAAGCATGGTGATAGACTAAATATTTATCCTTTAGGCTGTCAATTGTCCCGCGATAGAAACGGGATGGATTTAATATTTGATCAAAAAAGTACGATAAGTTGCACATACTAAAGGAAGACTATGAAGATTTTACTTTTAATTTCAATTCTATTTTCACCACTCATTTACAGTAAGGTTCCTAATAAAAGAGTTGTCGTTCTGGGGTTTGACGGACTTGGTGGATACTGGATGCGAAAGAATATGGAACAGATGCCTTTTACCCAATCCCTATTTAATATTAGTGTTCATACAACAAAAATGAGATGCATACTTCCCACCTATAGTGGACCTAACTGGGCAGGCATTCTAAGAGGTACAAGACCTATCGTTCATGGTGTTTTTAATAATAAAATTCAACCTATTCGAAAAAAAGCTCCCTTAACAATTTTTGAAGTTTTAAGAAATAATTATCCTGGTATAAAAATGAAAGTTATAGCCGATTGGCATGGGATTCCAGAGATTCTTAGAGATAATACATTTCTAACCAAAATCGATTCAAAATATGAGATTAAAGATGATGCTCTCAATAAAACAATTCAGGCCATCAACGAGGGTAACCATTTTGTATTTACTCACTTTGATAATGCTGATCATGCAGGCCATGCTCACGGTTGGGGTAGTATGAAATACCTCGAGGCCATGAGGTACGTAGACTATGCTATTAAAAAAGTTTATGACCATTTAAAAGTTAATAATCTTCTGGATAAAGTTGATATTATTATTACTTCTGATCACGGAGGAAGTGGTAAAGGCCATAAAGGATTTATCAGAGGGCAGGTAAGAGATATTCCTTTTATAGCTATAGGACCTAGCTTTAAAAAAGGATACGAAATAAAACAATTCTTACTCAGAAATTTTCAAGTTCCCCATATTGTCGCAAAAGTCTTTAATGTTATGACCCCGAAAAATTGGTCTTTTCATGGAGATATAGACGATATTTACAGGTAAAAAAATGGTTGGCCCGCGCAGGATTGAACTGCGGACCCCTACCGTGTCAAGGTAGTGCTCTCCCACTGAGCTACGGGCCAATTGAGAAAGACACTTTATAGAGTTTAACAGGCTTTGTTGTCAAGAAAATGCTATGCGCAAAGAAGCGTTTTACCTCTCAAAGTTACCAAAACTCCAACTCAAGGACAGATAATAAAGCTCAGGCTTCTCATCTTCATAAAAAACTTCAAATATATACTGGTTTATAAGAGAAGCAAAAAGGTTAACTGTCACATCCCATGGCCGATAACTAAGGTTTAGGCCAAGGCCACCAATTTGAGTGTCATAAAGAAATTCTTTTCTATTTCCACAATCTATTTCACCAATACCCGCACTATTAAAGTCTCCCGAGTATGTTCTCGTAACTTTGTAAGGACGACACTCACCAGAGTCTCCAAAAGGATTAAAAAAGGCATTAGAACCAAAAGTATCACCAAAAAGAATAAAAGGGTTTAAACCCCAATTTTCACCAACATTAATATCCCACTGAACTCCAACAAGAAGACCTGCAAACATTTCAGAAGATTCAATATCTACCTCAAGTGATTCATTTTGATTTAAGTATCTTTGGGAATAATTATAATATGGAAAATAGGGCCCCATAAAAAAAGAAAGTGCATACCCCTTTTCTGATCTTTTTACCAATTGATAAGATAAACCTGCACTTAAATTAAAGTGCGTGATCTTACTATCTCTAGAATATATTGAAGGTGAGCTCTGATTATTTTGTGAAGTTTCATAATCACCACTAAGAGATGTTCCAACCAGCCAAACATAGCTTCCCCATCGGTTACTTAAACTATAGCTGTAACTGCCTCCTAAGCTAGGTCCTTTTACTTTTCCTTCTTGATGGGCCGTATTTCCTCCCCCATAGTCGTAATCTGCAATTGTATTACCCGTCAGATAGCCAGGTTTAACAGTTCCTTTATAGGTTCCTTTTTTGTGATGAATAAGTGGTAAAGGAGGATCCACCATCATATATTGAATGGATAAGGCCGAGGCATCTAATCCAGAATTAAAGTCTGCAAAGCTAAGACTTGGAAGAGAAGCTAATATAAAGATTAATATTTTCATTTATATCCTATTATTTAAATCATAAAATGTATTCATATGATCAAATTAATACTTTTTATAATTCTTATTATCCCTTCTTCTTATTCTTTTGCCAAAACATTTAAAGTCCTCGTCTCAAAAGGACAAATTCTTGCCTTTGATAAAGATGGTAAGGAGCAAAGTCTTAATGAGCTTAGTTATGGCTCGACTCTTAAAACTAAAAAAAGTAGTTTTATTAAAATCAAAACACCAAAAAACCACTTACTGGTAATAGGTCCTTCGTCTGAGTTGACCCTGAAATTACACAACAAAGAAGATAAAAGAACTGTGCTTGATATTATAAAAGGTCAAATCCGAATGAAATCAGAGGGACCAAAAGAAAATAAGGCAAAGTTTTTTATTAAAACGAAAACGGCCTCTATGGGTATTAGAGGAACAGAGTTCCATGTCATATATAACTCTCTTAATAAAATCACTTCAACTGTTTCTTATAGTGGTGATGTTGAGATGAGAAAAATCCATCCCAGAATCGATTACGTTGATGAAATAGATACCTTTCTGGACAGTGACCATACAATTAATATTCCGAAAGGAACTTTTTCAGGCTCTTACATTGGATATGAAAAATTAGGTGATCCAACAAAGATTAACCCTGATCAATTTAAAGCTCTTGAAAAAAATGATTCTCTACAAATGAAACATGAGCTTACAAGTTTCAAAGGAGAGGCACCGGAAGAAGAAGTCGAGGTAGATCTTGTGCCACCACCTACTGAAGAATTTTTACCTGATCGTGATTTATTTTTAGGTGAAAAAATTGATGCCCGTCCAGGTGGATATCTCGATCTTAATACGGGCATTTATGTTTCACCTCCTGAAGATGCACCTTATGATGAAAAGAATGAAGTCTATAAAATGCCGGAAGAAAAAGGCTTTTTTGATAAGCTCTCTGGTGAGTATATTCCTCCTCTTGGCCTTATACTCCATCCCCTTGAAGGCTTTAAAGTAGTCTCTCAAAAAGTTATTGGGAATTTAAAGAAGCTAAGAGATAAGTCCGTTGAGGGGCTTGAAAAGTTTGCAGGTCAATTAAATGAAGGTTTTGGCATAAGTTACCTTAAAGATATACACTCATTTATTAAAGGTAATAGCCTTTTAAGTAAACTTAAGTTTGATTTCAAGGCAGAGTTTGAATATGACTCAAATATCGTTCAACACTTTTATAATGAGGTTATTAAAGTCACTGATCAAGCCTCTATCGTGTGGTATTTTGATGCAAGAGTAGGACATAGGCGCTTTCTTAATACAAAATGGTATATTCATCCTCAGCTTTTTTTCACGGATAAAATCCATTTAAGGGCCCATACACCGGAGCTTAAAAACCAAGATCATTATCTTGTTGGTGGTGAAGTTGAATTAGGCAGAAGAGGAACCTTTTGGGGACTTCCATCTCAACTTTCTTTTTCATTGGGAAAATATGCCGACCGAAAAAGAATTCAACCAAGTCAAGAGTATGAAAACTATCTCTCGGCCGTACAATTAGGCGCGAAACTTTTTGTTAAAGTTGATCGGCACTTCTCTTTTCATGGTGAGTTACATTTCGAAGATTACCAAAGAAGAGAGGGGTATGAAGGGCTTTTCTATAGGCCTTCCTTTTATCTTCAATACCGATTAAGCAACAGAGATTACCTAAGGCTCAAAGGGATATTTTCAAGCAGAGTACAAGATGAGATCAGAGATGAACGTAATACTTCTCGCTTTGAAATTGCTTATTTTCGAAGGGAGTTTTTTGGGAGCACTGACCTTTACCTTAATATAGGGCCTACCTACTCTAGACCTGGTAAAGAATTTGGTAAAGGTAAGGACGAAACGATGCTTGAGTCTACTATTAAGTTAAAAAGTAATTTTTATGGTAATATTTCCTATGATCTTTATTACCGTTATCAAAATCACTACTCAGATCACCGAGCTGAATTTAACTTCAACAGACACTTAACGGGCCTTGCATTAAATATAAGATATTAGACCTTCTTTAGCCTTAAACTATTTAATACAACCGAGATACTACTTAGCCCCATAGCAAGTGAAGCAAGTGATGGTGGAAACAACTTTCCTGAAAGCATAAAGTAAACACCTGCCGCTAAAGGGATACAAAGAACATTATAAATAAAAGATAGAAAAAGGTTCTCTTTAATAACCTTTAAGGTCTTTTTAGATATCTTCATAAATGTTAAAGCGTGTTTGAGATCTCCCGAAAGCAAAGTTATATCACTACTGGCCTTGGCCAAGTCCGTACCTGCCCCCATGGCCATAGATAAATCAGCTTTAGACAGTGCTGGAGCATCATTGATACCATCTCCCATCATGGCGACTTTTTTACCCTCTGATTGAAGTTGTTCAATAATTTTAGCTTTATCAACAGGTAAAGTTTCTCCCTTAAAATGCTTTATATTTAACTGATTTGCTACTTTCTCAACGGCCTCTTTTTTATCTCCAGATAATAACCAAACCTCTATACCCTTTTGATCTAGGGCCGATATAACATCTTTCACACCTTCTTTGAGTTGATCCTCCAATAGGAGTCGTCCCATATATTTCCCAGAAGATGAAACTAATATTTCAGTATGATCACTTGAAGAAATATCACCTAAAGAAACTGAATTTTCTTCAAAGAACTTTCTATTACCTATCAAGTAACTTCTTTGTTCAATCTGCCCCTCTACACCTCTACCACCGACAATCTTAAAGCTATCAGGATCTTTAATCTCCACGCCTTTCTTTTTTGCATACTCTACAACAGCATAAGCAAGAGGATGTTCAGAAAAGTTCTCTAATGAAGCGACATCACTAAGTATCGTATCATCTAAGTCAGTTGAGATAACTTGTGGCCTTCCTGCAGTAAGTGTTCCTGTTTTATCAAAAATAATAGAGTCAATCTCTACTCCCTTTTCTATAACGTCACCTCCAGCTATAAGAATGCCCTTTTTCGAAGCATTACCAGTAGCGACTAAAATAGCAGTAGGAGTGGCCAGCCCTAGAGCACACGGACAAGCAATTACAAGTACAGATATCATATTTGATATGGCATTACCCCAAGTAGGTTCTGGGCCAAACATTATCCAAACGAAAAAGGTGATAATAGAAAAACCAATAACGAAAGGAACAAAATAAGAACTTATTTTATCTGCTAATTTTTGAATAGGAGGTTTGGAACCTTGGGCATTTTCCACATATTCAATAACTTTATGAAGAAATGTATCCTTACCCACTTTATTGGCCTTCATATCAAAAGTACTTTCACCATTAATAGTACCGGCCAATACTTTATCACCCTTAGATTTTGAAATAGGAACAGGCTCCCCTGTTATAGAAGACTCATCAATATGGCTTTGACCTGAAAGAATTTTTCCATCAACGAGAATCTTTTCACCAGGCTTAACTCTAATAACGTCACCTGGATTTATTTGTCTTAAGTCAACCTGATATTCTTGTCCCTCTCTAAGAACAAGTGCAGTACCACTTTCAAGCTTTAAAAGCTCTTCCATTGCATCATTTGCTTTTTTCTTGGCAAGTTTTTCGAAATATTTTCCTAAGTAAACAAAAGAAATAATAAATCCAACGGCCTCAAAATAAACCTTTTCCGTAAGACCAATCTCTTTTGCTGTTTCTGTAAAAAAGGTAATGAAAGTACTGTAGAAAAAAGCTGCGCTTGTTCCCAGTCCAATCAGTGTATTCATATTCGAGTGGGCCGTTCTAAAAAATGTTATAACCGCCACTTGAAAATCTTTTCCTACCCAAAAGTAAATAGGTAAACAAAGTATAAACTGAATAATAAAGTTTTGAGCTCTTGTAGGCCAACCAACTAATGGTCCCATGGCCAAAGAGAATATAAAGATCGCCAAAATAAAAGAGACGAAGAACCTCAATACTTCATGGGTATCAGACTTTTCTGAACTATCTACTGAGGCCCCGTAACCTATAGATTTAATCTTCGAAATAATATTGTCGGGAGAAAAAGAGTCTTGGTACTCAAAATGTCCCATTTCAGTCGCAAAGTTAACATGAGAGCTTTCTATCCCATCTAACTTGCCTACTTCTTTTTCTATTGAAGCGGCACAAGCACTACAGGTCATTCCTTGAATATGAATTTTTAAACGCTTCATTTATTGAGGCTTCATTTCCAAAACTGAATAACCTAAATCTTCAACTCTTTCTTTAAGTTCCTTGGTATTGAACTCATCTGAATCATAAGTCATAAGAATACTTTGACTTTCAATACTGACTTCAGGTCTTAAGTCGACTAAGGCCTTTTCAATTTTACTGACGCAGTTTCCACAAGATATACCTTCAACTTTAAAATATATACGTTTTTCCAAAATCGCCCCCATAATTGATAACATTTATCAATTAGAAAAATTTTCCAATTGAGCTTATTTCTTTATCTATCTAATATATAAGTTCATATAAAGGAAACAGTAATCTTGCAAAGAATAATAATATTCATGGCCGCTATTTTTCTTAACCTTGAAGTACTTATAGCGGAAATAACACCAGATGATATACCAAGAAACGAGAAATGGGCCTTCGTAGGTGAAGAAGATGGTATTAAAACTTATAGAGCTAACATAGAAAACTCTAACTTATATGCTTTCCAGAGTATGGGCGTTATTAACGCGTCAGCTGAATCTATTATGACTGTTTTGAGAAATGTTGAACAAAGCAGTAAATGGTCTCCCATGTTAGATGAAAAAATCACTCTCGTTGAAGAGTCAGACCTTATGGCCATAACTTATCAACACCATAGTCTACCCTGGCCTTTAAGTGATCGTTATCTCATCCTTCAAAATACACTTTGGTTTTCTAAAAAAGATCGAGCACTTATTGTAATAATGCACTCTGTAAACAAGGATTATGAAAAGGCCAAAGGTCAAAGAATGCATATGGGCTTTGGCCATATTCTTTTGCGCCCAGTAAGCAAAGATAAGTCCTATATGGAAATTAAAATACATCTTGATCCCAGAGGCTCTCTTCCCGATTGGTTAGTGAATATTATTCAAAAACAATGGCCTTATAACTTTCTTAAGGCCGTTGAGAAAACGGCCCAACAAACAAAGCCTAATGTTCGAACAGGGATTTTGACTCTCTACAAAAAACTTCAGAAATTATTGGTCCAAACTAAAAAGCAATGATAAACCCTATGCAACAAGGAGTTATCATTGAAAGGGACCTATTTTCAAAAACCTTTAGAGTTTAATGTTTTAATTGATGGAGAAAGCTGGCATCAAGGTCACACTATTTCGGGAAGTCTAAAAGTAAAAAACCACGGCCCAGAAGTACAAAACCTATCTGATATCGGAGTTCAGCTGGGCTTTGCTCAAGCAAAAAAGTTAAAAGCAAAGGATTCAGAATGCTTTGAGATTTCATCTAAAAGCTATTTTGATGAATCAGAAACTCTAAATGAGGGTGAGCAAAAAGAGATGAGTTGGAGTTTTGCTCTGGCCGAGGATGCCCACATAACAGAAAAGAATGCTGGACAATATTTACTATATGGAACCACACAAGGAATCTGGCAAGGGGGACAACTCGAACTTAATATTCTTCCTTCCCCTGTTATTCAAAAATTCTTTGAAATCTTTGAGCTTTTTTTTCGCTTCAAAGTCAAAGAGTTTAAAAACAAAAAAGGTCTTGTTGATGCAAAGATGGTTGCTCCTCAAAATAGAGAATATGCCAATATCAAGGCCCTGAATTGCCAAATTAAAAATATAGACTCTAAACTTATAATTAAATATATTTTCAAGCTTAAAAAAATTGATTATTTAGAAAATGAAATGAAGCTTAAAGATGAAACTCAAAAAATGGACTTTGAGCTTGGCCCCAAAGACTATCTTATGTTTGGAAAAGACATCGATCAAACAAAAGTTGAAAATCATTTGCGTTCAGTTTTAGACAATGTTTTAAAGATAAAAAAATTCTAAAAGGAGTAGAATATGGCACTAAAGGTTTATGAATATAAAAATTGTGGTACCTGTAAAAAAGCTCTTAAGTTTCTTGACGAGAATGAGCTAGATTACAAAAAGGTTGCAATTCGTGAGACTCCTCCATCAGAATCAGAAATAAAAAAGATGATAAAATATTTAGATGGTGATCTAAAAAAACTATTTAACACTAGTGGGCAAGACTACCGCGCCATGAACCTTAAAGAAAAAATTAAGGGAATTACGGAAAAAGAAGTTATTAAACTCCTCACTAAAAATGGTAATCTTGTTAAAAGACCATTTGTCCTTGGCACTGGGTGGGGTACCGTTGGTTTTAAAGAAGAGCTTTGGGAAGAAAATCTCTTATAATAGTCTATCTTGAGGTGGAGCTTCGGCCTTAAATTGGTCGAAGAATCCCTCCGAGTAGATTGCCTCTTCTTTAGCGCCCAGCTCTTTAACTTTTTCAGAACAGTCTTTAACAAACTCAGGGCTTCCCGCAATATAGATACTATATTCTGATAAATTTGTGTAAAGCTTAGGTAGTATTTCTGGAATTCTTCCTTCTAAACCACCTTCATTTTTTTCTTGAGTTAATGTGTACTTATAATCAAAGTTTCTAAACTTCGTATTTAAGTAAGTGAGAAGACCATTTTCTAGAAGATCCTTTTTAGATCTTGCAGAAAATAAAATATGAGCAGGGTCGCGAAAGCCCCCTCTTAATAAGGCAGCTGAAGCAAGAGATATAATTGGCGCCAACCCACTGCCCGCGGCCAAACAAAGGACTGGTCCTTCCGTATTAGGGTTACCTATAAATGTTCCGTAAGGGCCACTTATTTTGACTTGATCACCTTCTTGAAGTTTTTCATGCACCCACGTGCTGGTCACACCACTTTCTAAGAGCGTTATAAGTAAAATAATCTCACCATCAGAGTTAGGGGTGTTGGCTATAGAATAACAACGGGCCGGAATATTTTCGTCTTCATTTCCTAATGTTACATATTGGCCAGGCCAAAACCTTAGGTTTTTTCCTACCGTTCTAAGCCTTAACTTAACAATTCTTTCAGTGGCCATTACTTTTTCGGAGACGACACATAATACATTTTCTCTAGGAGGAAATAGCTTTGGCATAGCATCTTCAGTTCCCCATTCGATCTCAAGGAGATCACTTGTGGGCTTGGCCATACACATGAGTCCATAACCTTGCTCTCTATCACTTTGAGGAAGGGCCATATCAAGAACAAATCCCTGGTCAATTTGCCCTTCTTTCACTCTAATCTTACATTCCCCGCAAGCACCAGCTCTGCAATTATTAGGTAATGCTAGCCCATTTTTTTCAAGAGCTGATAGGACAGTTTCTCCATCATCACATGGAAACTCTTTACCTGAGGGATAGAGTTTTATGGTCTTCATTTTTGATTTCTCCCCAAAAAAAAAGCACGCCCGAAGGCGTGCTTGATCACATCAATTTAAAAAACAGGAATGATATCGTCCATATCAACGTCATTAATTTCCTTACCTGTTATACCAACTTCAGGTATGGCCGGAAATGGAATATCAAACTTATCTAAGACACCTTTAAGGTTAAGCATGGCATTTTTCCAGTTCTCTTTTTTAGTTTCATAGTCTGGAATGAAAAAACCTGCCTTAGAAGCAAAGTCTTGAATTTCTCTATGGTTTTCGATGAAGTCTGGGTTTAAGTCCCAAAACTCAGGTGGTGGTTCAAAAAGTACACCTGATAGAAAGTAATACCCTGCTCTAATTTGCTTAGTGATTAGATCTCTATCATCAACTTTTAGCTTAGGATAATCTCTTTCCATTAGCGCCATACAAATGGCCATGTGTCTTCCTTCATCTCTACCGATATTTTTGAAGGCCTCTTTAAATACTGGCTCAGATGCACCAGCGGCCATTTGGTGAAATAAGGTCGAAGAAGCGATTTCACCCATTAAAAATGAGCTAAAAAGCACGGCCAAAGAATACTTAGGAACGGCCTTTTTATATCCATTCCAATATCTTCCCCCGTTGAACCAAAGCCATTCGGCGTTTTTCTTGGCCTTTTTACCGATTTCAGTTTTAGGCTCGTAGGTCATAGGATCATCGTGATCAAGTAGGGCCTTAATAAACATCCCACATACTTGCTCATGATTCTGTTCATCTCTCATAACAGAGAAAAAGCACCTTCTCACAGGGTCTTCTTCATGAACCTCATAACACTTGATAACGGCCTCTGCAAAAACTGGAGGAGCTGAAGCATCAAATACGGCCAATAATTGCCACCAATAGGCTATGGCCTCTCTTTCTTCCCATGAATAGGAATTTGGATCGAAAGTGTCCCAAGGTAGTTTTTTAGGGTCCCAATATTCCTTTTGGGAAGAATCCCAAATCTCTTCCATTTTTTTTGTAGAAGACTTCCAATCAAGCGGAAAAATATTAGGTTGATCCAATTTTGGTGGCCGTTCCATTTTCTCGCCAAATTTTTCTTTATTCATGATAACTCTCCAATTTGTCTCAATTAATCTTGAGTCGATTTTGGGTTCCCACTTGGATAACGTCCATGATGAAAATCATCACAAAGTGCCCAAAAATCTTTTTTTTTCAATACCTTAATATAACCACAATTCCAAGTATTCTCCCTATAGACATGCCTTTTACGGAATCCAGTAGCAATAAAGTTTGTTTAAAATCAATTATTTATAGTGAAGCAAAGCGTTAAAAGTGGTATAATCCCTAGTTAGGTTTACTTAACCATAGGGGGGAAAAAATGCCAACTAAAACAAAGAGAAGCTCATCTAAGAGCAAAAGTGTTTCAAGAGTCAAAAAGCTCGAGACGAAAATGAACCAGGAAAAACGCAAAGCGCTCAGTTCTACTCTCAAGCTTAATAAGATCAGAAAAGATCTTGCTAAGGCCATTAAAGGAGAAATTAAGACTCTCCAGGCTAACCCAGGAAAGTCGAAGGCAAAACAACAAAAGATCAGAAGTTTAAATAAGATTTCTAATCAATGTAAAAAGTCTTTTTCTTTTAAAGCAGCTTAAAACCAAAGGTGGGGGAAGATATCTTTATCTGCCCCCACTTATACATTAAGCTCCAATAAAGCTGCCGCCACAGACTCTTAAGACGCCACCTGTTACACCACAGGAGCCGTCAGAGGAGAGAAAAGTAATAGCATTCGCAATATCCTTGGGTGTCCCTCCTTGGAATAGGTTACTTAGCCTTCTTCCTGCTTGACGACTGAATAAAGGAATTGCAGCAGTTAGTCTCGTTTCAATAAACCCAGGTGCAATACCATTAACGGTGATACCTCTATTTGCGACTTCTTTACTCATATGCCTTACAAAACCAATAAGCCCTGCCTTAGAAGCAGAGTAGTTTGTTTGACCAAAGTTACCCGCGATTCCAGAAATTGAAGATAAACAGATAAGCCTTCCATTATCTTTTAAACATTTTTCAAGAAGTCTTTCTGTAATTTTAATAACTGCATAAAGGTTTACCGAAAGGGCCTGATCCCATAACTTTTCAGACATATTGCCCAATGTTTTATCACGAGTAATTCCAGCATTGTGAACAACTATGTCTACACCACCAAAATTCTCCATAAGATATTTCTCAATTTCCTCAGCTGCATTATCAGCGGTAATATCCATCGTCAAAACTCGGCAACCAATTTCTTCAGATAATTCCTCTAGTAGCTTTCTATCATTTTCGAGATCCAAACAGACAAGCTGGGCCCCTTCTGTGGCCAGTGTCTTGGCCGTTTCTCTACCAATACCTCTAGCAGCACCAGTAACTAAGGCCACCTTACCTTCTAAAATTTTTTCAAACTTATTTAAATCTGATGAGCTTGCCTCACTTGTAACCTTTAAGACCTGTCCAGAAATGAAGGCCGACTTATCACTAAGTAAAAACTGAAGTACTCCAGGTAAACGCTCAATTGCATTGGGAGCGACTTGAACTAATTGGGCCGTGGCGCCTTTTCTTCCAATTTCTTTGGCCATCGACCTCATAAGGCCCTCTAGTGCTTGTGCCAATGTTGCTTTAATAAGACTATTTTGTTCACTTGGAATCGCACCTAATATGACTACTCTTCCATTATCAGCAATGGCCTTAATATTTTTATGAAAAAAATCATAGACAACTCGAAGGTCCTTATCAGACTCCATACCTGTAGCGTCATAAACTAAAGCATGAACTTTTTCTCTTTCAGCTCTTGTATCTAAAACTGTTGCCGAGAAATCATTTAATGCCGTAACTATATTACTTTTAAGATCACCAGTACCATAAACCATAACTTTTTTGTCATTTAAGAAGTCTCTTTTCCACCCCTCATTGGATCTATTAAGATTTTTAGGAAAGGGAATCCCCATTTTTCCAAAAGTTTTACTAAAAGATTGGTTTTTACTTAACTCAAGCCATAAGTCACTCATACAAAATTCCTTTTTAAAATTACTTAATAATGTTAAAAAAAGAAACTCATTATTGCCAGCGTGGAAGGCCAATTTTATGAATATAATTCTTTTATTATTGTCATTTAGTCTATTTGCCCAAGAAGATATCAATTCAAATAGAGAACTCATTTTTGAGGAAAATTTTAGGGGGCCCATAAATACACAGATATGGAATGTAGAAAACCCTGATCTTGTTGAGATTTCACCAAAAAATAAACTCATTCTTAAAAATGAATACATACCCATTTTGAAAGAAACAAGAAGTGGGCGACTAAACACTAAGAATAAATTTGATTTTAAGTATGGATTTATTGAACTCAAAGTTCATATTCCTTTAGTTAAAGGCCTACTCCCAGAGGTTATGCTTAAATCAATTGGGCCGTGGCCATCTATTGATATAGAGTTATATAAACAAGAAAAGAAAAAATATCATGTAACAAATGCAATTAATTGGAACCGTAAAGGAAGAGTTTTCAATCAAATCAGACAGAAAAAAACAAGTAAATTGGAACCCAATTCACAGAACACATATATCTTTGGCCTAGAATGGAAGCCATATGAACTCATCTTTTCAATAGATGGTAAAGAAGTTTGGCGTAAATTTGTTCAAGTTAAGTTCATGAAAAGTGCATTCATTGATTTTTACGCCAGTTTTGATGAAAAAATTGAAGAAAATATTAATGGCGAGTGGGCCATAGACCATATCAAAATCTATAAAAAATTATAATCTGATAATGACCTTATAAAAAGAACAAGTTAATATAAAGTAAACTTAAAGGAGTAAGTTCATGCGAGTATTATTTTTTATACTATTTTTGGCATCGTGTTCCCAAATTGGATTTGGCCCCGATGATGCAAACTTTAGTGCTGTTAGAATTCCAAGTAACGAAACAAGCCTAACTCAAATAAAGCCAAACAAGCTCACTCGGTTTTATCAAAAGTATTTAAGTACAAAACCTGCTAAGTGGTTAGCGCAAAAACTACCGACTAACTTACACCTTCCTTCATCTGGCCCGGCACAAGATTACTATAATAATTCAATCCTATGGGCCGTTGATAACCAAGAGCGAACTCTTTTTGGTTTTAGACCCATCAATACAACTACAGGTTGTAACTCTGGGTGCTCCCCTGTTGTCTTCCACCTTAAATTTAAAGAGGATGGTAGTATTGTCGATCTTATAGAAGATCCTAATGATCTCCTAAGAAAGAAATGGCATAAACCTTATACAAGCCAAGATAAAGCAAAGGCACTTAAACTCGCCAAAACTATCCCTGAAGAGCTTATTAAAGTTCTTGATCCCAAAATTCTTGCCGATGAACTTAGTGTTTACCCTCCTGCGACTTGGACAGCTTATTCAGATCTATTGGTAAAAAATAGTGCTTACACAAGTTACAGAATAGTCCAAGCGGCCTATCAAATCCGAGATTATCTAAAAACGACGAGTAGAGAAAAAATAACAGAGGCCCAATATACTCAATTTGTGAATAAACATCTTAATGGTCGATGGTCTAATATTTCTCAACTTAGAAATTCTATGAATATTCTAAGTAAAGCAGTAAAACATCCTAACTTAACTCCATCAATAAAAGGTATGATTTTTACTAACCCTCAGAATGTTTTATTAAGTCTTATTGCCTATGGGGATAATAGTGATAATGAAACGGCAAGTGAATTCTTAAAAAATAATGAATTTAAAACGACTCATAGATCAGTCGTTTGTGACCTGAAAAAAAGGTTACTAAACTTTGAAAAAGGACAAAACCTACTTGTTAAGATGGGTCATAATCAAAAGCTTTGGCCTAAGTGTAATGATCTTCTGGATATTATCTATCCCGTTCTTGCCGCAGCAAAGGTAAATGACATCAATAGTGCACGTGAGTTTTCTAGTGGGATGGACTTATCCGAAATACCACCAGTTGTTGAAAAAGATCCGGCCTTACTTCAAGACTACGTCGTACTTACTGAGTTATTGAAAAATGAAAAAGCAATGAACAAGGCCTATGCTAATCTTAAAACAAGGTTTCCACTACTCAAAGTAAAGGATATCAATGTACCAGATGATGCTCTTAGAACGGCCGAGTTGAGCTATAGAAAAGAAATTAAAAGGGCCATGCTTCATGCTGATGTCCCATTTCCATCTTTTAAGGCCATGTCAAAAAATGGGGCCCTTTCTCTACCTCAAAGTGAAAAAAGAATTTATGTGTTTTTCGCCACTTGGTGCCCTCACTGTAAAGCTAAAGTAAAAGAATGGTCTGAGTTTTCAAAAGAATTTTGGAAAAGTGTTGCCTTAGTTGAAGTTTTTCCAAAAACACAAAACCTAGACAGGTTGCAAAAATTCTGTGAAGAAACAAACCTTGATCAAAACCAATGTGATGACATCATATATATTGAAGATGAAAATGAGCGTAATAAGCTCTATGAGGTTATAGGGTTAGCAGGTGTTCCTCGAATCATCCTTACAAGAGAAGATCAGCATGTTGGGTTCTTTGATTATAAACTTCCTCATCATAAAGGGGTAGATCAGAAACGTGAAATCAAATGGGCACTGGAAGAAGCTAGTACTTCTCGTTAACTTATTTTTCCTTCTTGTCCCTGTAGTTAAGGCCCAATATCAATTGGAAACTTATTCTATGGGGACATACTGGATAATCAGGGCCGATTTTCAAAATCAGTCATTTCATAAAAGCTCTCTTGATAAGAAAGTCATTTCAGTTCTTCAACAATATGACTCTACCTTTTCAGACTGGAGAGATAATTCAGAGCTTGGAAAACTTCTCCCTCATATGACAAAGTGGCAAAAAAGCAGCTCCCTATTTCAACAGGGTCTTCTTTTCTCAAAATACTTTTATAAAATGTCCGATCAATACTTTGATATCACTGTTGGTGCTGTTCTTAAAAACTTAAGAAAAGAACCAATAGGACTTAACCACTTAAAAATAAAAAACAATATGTTTCGTTTTACTAAGCATCCAGCTCACCTTACATTTAATGGTTTTGTTAAAGGTATGGCCATTGGACAAATAGTAAAAGAGTTTGAAAAACTCAATATAAAAAATTATTTTATCGATGGTGGTGGAGGAAATATTGCTTTAAAAGGTGAGCGCTGGGGAGTTTTCCACTCCTATAACCTAAAAAAGAGTGATTCTACTTACTTCATTTCTAAAAGTGCTCTTTTTCAAGGTAAAAGAAAACATATTATTGGTGATAACGAATCAACGCAAATTGTGTCCACAACTATTTGTGAGTTAAAAAAAGACCCCGTTTTTACTGGTGCTTTAAGTGATGCTCTTTCAACCCTTAGAATTCTAACAAAAAATATCGCTGATGATCTTTCAAAAGAATGTATTGTTATTTAATCAAGGAAGTAAGATTTCTCTTGTTCTGTAGGTAATCGACATGTGTCTTTTTTTCCAAATAGCCGGTAACGATTTTGAGCGATAAAATCGTAAATCAAATCACGCAAAAAACGAGGAATCGGTTTGAATAGATATAAAAGACACCAAAGAGGCCCTAATTTTTTAAAGATAATTAAAATGGCATCACTTTTTTTTAATATTTTTCCATCATAATAAACGACAACTGTTTTCAATTCGTTCAAAGTTGATTCATCGAGGTATGATTTAGCAGTGCTGCCTTGAAGACTAGCAAACATAAACAAATTTTGTTTGTTGCGCTTTATGAGAAAGTCGACAAAACCATTACATAAATTACAAACACCATCGAAAAATATGATCAATGAATTATTCATATTGAAAATTCTAACATAAACGAGCTCTCTTTCTTACCAGAAAATGCGTATTTGAAATTTCATGATACAATAACAATTAACACCTTCAAAAAAGGCCTACATTGATTCTCTTTGAAACAATCCGTCCATTTATTTTCATTATTGCATTTTTAGTATTGTTTATATTAGAGCTTTTCTTTTCTTATCGACAAAAAAGGTTAACAAGAGGACAGCGCTGGCCAGCAAACATTGGTCTCATTGCCATAAATGGGTTGATATTAAAGTTCATTTTCCCTATTACGAGTATGGAATGGGCCAATTATATTTCTGAATTTAATTTATCTCCTCTTTTTTCACACCCTTTTCAAGCTAAAGGGTTTCTTTTATTCATCATTTTAGATTTTGCCATTTATATTCAACATATCATTACACATAAAGTTCCCATTCTATGGCGCTTTCACAAGACTCATCATATTGACTCTGACCTGGATGTCACTAGTGGGCTTAGATTTCACCCCGTTGAAATTATCTTTTCTCAGATATATAAAATGTTTTGGATCTACCTTATTGGACCTAGTGTAATGGTTGTATTTCTTTTTGAGGTATCTCTTAATACCATGGCCATGTTCAACCATTCCAATTTATACATACCGCCATGGATAGAAAAATGGCTCAGGTATTTGGTTGTTACTCCACAAATGCACTTAATTCATCATAGTGTAGAGCAGGTCGAGTCAGATACCAATTATGGTTTTCAACTCAGCATTTGGGATCGAATTTTTGGTACCTATACAAACCAGTTCAAAAGCAAGGGCGAAATTGGCCAAACAGGTTATCAAGAAGTACAAGATCAGAAATTATTAAACCTTCTATTAAACCCTTTTAAAAAATCTCATCAAAGAATTCAATAGAGGCCCTCCAAGAAAGCTCATCGGCCTCTTTATTGTATTCAAGTGGTAGACCAAATTTCTTACCAACTTCAGTTGCGATAGGATTGGTGAACGAATGCTTCGCGTTGGTGATGTTTTCAAACCTATAATCTACTTTTGCCCGTCTCATTTCTCTTTTAAAGGCCCTGATATCTTTTTTAGGTACAAAGCCATCTTTATCACCATTAAATACGAGAACTTTTGCTTTAACTTGACCTCTCTTGGCCTTTCTTAAAGGAGTTAAGCTGCCGTGATAACTTATCACTCCTTTAAGATCTGAACCCATTCTGGCCATATTCAATACTATTCCGCCTCCAAAGCAGTAACCAATAGCAGCGATATTATCCGGATCAACATCTTTGTCATTTTTTAATATCTCAATAACCTTATCAAACTTTTGCTTAACCAATTTAGGGTTTTTTAAAGTTTCTTGGGCAAAGGCCTTAGCTTCTTTAGGGTGAGATGCTCTTTTACCTTTCCCATACATATCTAGGGCAAAGGCGTGATATCCAAGTTCGCTTAGCATATCGGCCCTTTTTCTTGCATAATCGTTAAGACCCCACCACTCATGAACAACTATAATGGCCGGTTTTTTACCTTCTCCCTTAGCTTTAACAAAGTATCCCGAAAAGTCTTGATCCTTAATCTTGTAGGTAACGTGCTTATTTAGTGATGAACAAGAAGTTAATAGTGTTATTAAAAACAAAATCAAAAGATTTTTCATAGTATCCCCTAAAGCTAAATATAATTTTCAAGATTATATAACCTTAGACAATTCTTAAGCAACTCTTTTATAATTAGCCTATGAAAACCATTCCACATTCAGTTTTACTAGTCATTATCTTTTTAATCGTAAATATTATCATTGAATCAATAGGTGCATTTCTTAATCATCAAAATTTTCTGCAGTTACTTAATGATAAAAATATTAAAATACCAGTTAACCCCACTTCCTTTGTCATTCTTGTTTATTCTTTTAATGGACTCATCAAGTCTCTTATTGCCTTAGCACTCTACTTAAAAGTGAATTGGGTTAGAGTATTTTTTCTTATCATTACTTTTATATCTCTTCCCTTTTCAATATATAATTTGATTTTTACTAATTTCAACTTTGAATTACTTCATCAAATATATGGAGTCTCTTTTTCTCTACTCGTTATTTACGCACTTATTAAAAATAAAGAATGGTTCAAAAATAATGAGTAGAGAGTCTTTTTCAAAAGTTTTAATCACTCTCGGATTTATTATTGGTATCTTTTATCCAAAACTATTTACAATTTACCTCAACGCAAGACTCGATTTTCAAAGTATATTTTTATCAATATATCAATGGCATTCTCATGAGATGATATATGGTTTTTTTGGAGTTATATTTTTAGGGATTTTCTACTCTCCCCTATTCAAAAAGCCCAAGGCGCCTGAAAGAACCATTTGTCTCTTTTTTATATTCCTCTTTATCATTGAGCGCCTAAGTTTATTGGCGCCATTTGATAACTTTTACGTACCCCTACTTTTTGGGCTCAATTTTTGGTTATTCTCTCTTTTGTTTCTCACATTTAACTACTCATCAATGGAAACATCACAAAAAAAACTATTTTGGCCATACACCGCCCTAGTCTTTTGTAAAATCATATTCCTTACCTGCATATTTACTCAATCACTTGAGTGGGTTAACAAAACTCAACTTATAAGTTTGGAAGTGATCAGATTAAGTGTTTTTTTTATAATTCCCATCTTATTGAGAAAAGAAAATCAAATAGATGGGCAGGAAGATAAAACTCAAAAGTTAATTTCCTATATTTCAGTTATTCCTACATTCTTAGTTATATTATCAATAGTTTTTGATCAAGAGGCCCGCTTAATCGCCCTTATGTATGTTCTGATGATTTCCATTCACCTTATCCGTGCCTTTGGAATTATTGATTTAGAAAAAGCATTTACTCTAAAAAATTGTGTTTTATTTTCGGCCTATGACTTTGCTCTACTTGGACCTTTTCTATACATTATTTCTCTTTTCTACCCTCAGGCCACAGTTGGCAAACCAATTATCCACTCTCTTACAACTGGCTCTATCGGTATTTTAGCTCTTTGCTTATTTTATTTTTACTATGTTAATAAAAGTAAGAAGCATAATATTTGGTTTGGGATCTGCTATTCACTACTTGTTTTAGGAAGTCTTCTTCGTATTTTTATTCCCATATTTTGGCCAGATAGATTACTGGTTAGCCTTCATTGGTCTAGTGGTTTTTGGGTTAGTGCTTTTCTTGTTTTTGTGATCAGGTTTTTTAAGGTTCTATATCGTAAACAATCCTAAAACCATTTTGATAGCTTGGTGAATCATTAACTTTAGAATAACCTCTATGGGCGACTCTTAGGATAATTCCAAGACTATACCAACTTCCACCTCTTAAGACCTTGGTCTCACCTTTACGAGGCCCTTTTGGATCTCTTCTAGGACTTCTATTGAAGTATCTATTTGCGTACCAATCTTGAACCCACTCCCAGACATTTCCACTCATATCATATAGGCCAAATTGATTCGGTCTTTTGGTAGCGACATCCATTGGTCCTTCACCAGTATTATCATCAAACCATGCATAGTCTTCTAAACTATAATGAGAGTCTGAGTGAATGAACTTCATATCACTACCTGCTCGCGCAGCATATTCCCACTCAGCTTCTGTCGGCAAACGATAATTCCTAGTTGATAATTTATTTAGTTCATCTAAAAAGTCTTGAATCTTTATCCATTTAATATTTTCCACTGGTCTATTTGGACACAAATGAACACCATCAATAATTTGGTGGTTCTCTGGACAATCATTTTGTTCTTGAAAGTATGATGGGTTGAACCCCATTACTTTAACCCACTGAAGCTGAGTTATTTCTGTTTTGGCCATAAAAAAGGGCTTTGTTATATAAACCCTATGTCTTTTTTCATCTTTGTAGCGTCCACTCTCTTTACGAGGACTCCCCATCCAAAACTTACCTTTAGGTATTTGAACGAAGCTAAAGATTGAATCAATGGAACCTTCAGAGAATGATGGGTTAGAAATTAGTAAAAATGAGATAATCCCAATATATTTTAAAAACTTCATTCCATCATCCTTGATAGGTTATTATTAAAGCTTAACTAATAAGTTAACTTAAGCTCTTAATAATTACCACCTCTAGGTCTATCAAAGTTTCTTCTTGGTGGTCTTTCAGTTCTTTCTTTAGCAAAGTTAATTCGTAGGTTTCTTCCTCCAAATTCTTTTCCATCTAAAGAGTCAATTGCGGCCTGGGCCTCATCATTGTTACTCATTTCAACAAAACCAAAGCCTCTGCTTCTTCCAGTTTCTCTATCAGTGATAATTCTGGCAGAAGAAACCTCACCAAACTCTCCAAAAAGAGTGTTTAGATCTTCTTCGCTAGTGTTAAAAGAAATATTACCTACGTATAGTTTCGAGCTCATGAAAACCTCCTACGGATGAGCATAAATAAATATATAAATATGTTGTTGTGAGAATACTTTTTGGGGGGCATTACTAGAAATACTTTGAATAGATTGAGTCAAGTCCTTATTAAAATAGATATGCCCAAGGGGCAATATCCTCTAAATCTTCTCCTAGATATGGATTTGTGTCAAGATGTATAGAGATTACTACACATAACGCTGTAAGTCATTGTAAGTACTACATAAATACCCTATTCAATTCAACGAAAATAGCTTAGGTTCCTCTAATGAAAACACCATTAAAAAACATTGCCATCGTTGCTCACGTTGATCATGGAAAAACAACCATGGTTGATGAACTCCTTAAACAATCAAACTCCCTTGGAGAAAGAACCCAAATTGAAGAAAGAGTTATGGACTCTGGGGAACTTGAAAAAGAAAGAGGGATCACCATCACTGCTAAAAACTGTAGTTTTAGATGGAAGGATACCAAAGTAAACCTTCTCGATACTCCAGGCCACGCAGACTTTGGTGGAGAGGTTGAAAGATCTCTAATGATGGTCGATGGAATTATACTTCTTGTTGACGCTGCAGAAGGACCTTTACCCCAAACACGGTTTGTTCTTAGTAAGGCCATGGAAAAAGATCTTAAAATTGGTGTTGTAGTCAACAAAATTGATCGTCCCGATCAAAGAGTTGAAGAAGTTGAATCTGAAATAGAAGACCTATTTCTCGATTTAGCAGACATCCTGCATAAAACTGATTTTGATCTCGATATCCCTATTTACTATGCCTCTGCAAAAAATGGAATTTGTCGAAAAAAGATGGATGAGGAAGATCAAAATTTATCCCCTATTCTTGATTTTATTGTAAGCGACTTTTTCCCTGAACCTACCATTAGTCCTGGTGATGACTTTCAAATGCTTGTGACTAACCTGACTTATTCTTCATATCTTGGCCCACAGGTTGTAGGACGAATACAAAGAGGAAAAGTAGAAAGAAACACGAGCTACGTTCATTGTGATGAACAAGATAGAAATAAGTCCTTCAAAGTTACAAATATTCAAATCTTTGATGGCCTTGGAACAAGTGAAGTTAATGAAGCATCTGCTGGAGAGATCGTTATTCTTGCTGGCCTTGATACAGGAGACATTGGTGATACACTTTGTTCTCACACCAAAGTTGAACCTCTCACACGTATATCAGTAGAACCACCAACGGTATCCGTAACTGTTTCAGTTAATACATCTCCTAACTCAGGTAGAGAAGGAGAATATCTAACCAGTCGTAGACTCGAAGAATTCCTCGAAACCGCCTGCCGACATAATGTGGCCTTAAAGTATGCCCCCACATCTGATCCAAAAGAATTTGAATTAAAAGGTAGAGGCGAACTGCAATTGGCCATTGTTTTTGAAGAAATCAGAAGAGCTGGCTTTGAACTCATGGTGGCCCGGCCTCAAGTTCTTATGAGAACTGTCGACGGAGTAAAGTCTGAGCCATATGAGTGGGTTGTTGTTGATACTCCACAAGACTCAGTCGGTGCTATCACAGATGAACTTTCAAGAAGAAAAGGGATTATGAAATCTCTGCATCCTCTTGGAACTGATCGTACCCGTGTTGAGTTTGAAATACCATCGAGAGGTCTTATTGGTTACCGCTCTAAATTCTTAACGGATACTAGAGGTGAAGGGATTATGTCTTCTCAATTTTTAGAGTATCGTCCTTATGCAGGAGATCTTTTAGGAAGAGTTAATGGGGCCATCATCTCTGACCGTGGTGGTAAGGCCACTCCATATGCACTTTTTAATCTAATCGCCAATGGTAAGCAGTTCATTAAGCCTGGAGAGAATGTTTATGAAGGCCAAGTTATAGGCGAACATAATAAGTCTAATGATATCAATGTTAACTGTGTTAGAGAAAAGCATCTTAGTAGTGTGAGAACTGCTGGTAAGGATGCTAATGTTATCCTTCCTCCTATTCAAAAGCGAACTCTCGAATGGGCCATGGATTGGATCGACAATGATGAATGGGTAGAGGTTACTCCTGCTGCCGTAAGAATTCGAAAAAAGAATCTTAACAAATCAACAAGATCAGTTATCAGAAGTTAAATGCTTTTTGCTATAGTGATAACCAATTTGGTTATCACTATAAATCCATTACTTTGTGACAGGACAGCGTTTTCCAAATACCTAGAGAAAGATTATCTTTGAGAAATTTTGGTAAGATACTCATAGGCTTTGTCTAGCCCTACTTCAAATAATGCGGGGCCAGGTTGTAAAAATATGGCAGGATCCAACTCAAAAATAAGATCATTTTTAACAGCGTTGATTTTACCCCATCCTGGTCTGTGAGAAAAACTATTCATATCGACACTTTTACCACACCAACAAGCAAAAATAGCATCAGGGTTTCTCTCTATAACCTCTTGGTTATCTACGAATCGATCTTTGGCCAAAAAGCCTTTCTCACGATCTCTAAAAATATTCTCACCACCACAGGCCTCAACAAGTTCAGAGAAGTAGTGTATTCCACTGATCATAGGTTCATCCCATTCTTCAATATAAATCTTAGGTCTATGACCAAGGGCCTGGGCCTTTTGCTTAAAGCTTGCTAATTTATTTCTATATTCTGAAATAATCTCTAGGCTTTTTTCTCTTTGCCCCACCAAACTTCCTAAGGCCAAGAGGTAATCAAGAACTTCATCTAATGAGCGGTGATTAGAAATCCAAACATTAAGGCCCTCTCCTATAAGATCACGAGCAATATCTTTTTGAATATCAGAGTACCCTAAAATTAAGTCTGGATTTAGTTTTTTTATGGCCTTGATATTTGCTTTCAAAAAAGAGGAAACAACTTTTTTATCAGTTTTGGCCTGTTGAGGACGTTCAACGTAAGCACTTACTCCTACAATTTTATCTTCTTGACCAAGTTTATAGAGCCACTCAACACCTTCTTCTGTAATACAAATAATTCTGTGAGGGTAACTCATTTTTCTAAAAATACCTCATTAGCAGCAGGCCTTAAATTATAATGGGAACTCATCACTTTGCCATAGGCCCCTGCTGTATCAATTAACAAGACATCTCCTTCACTCGTTTCTGGAAGCTTTCTTGAAAAACCAAGAGTGTCACCAGATTCACATATAGGACCTACAATATCGGCCACTTGAAAATAAGGAGCATCTATTTGGGATAAATTAACAATTTCATGATAGGCACCATACAAACTTGGTCTCAATAATGTATTCATTCCAGCATCGATACCAACAAATTTTTTGCCTGACTTATCTTTAACCTGGGTAACCTTGGCCAACAAAACTCCTGCTTGTGAACAGATATATCTTCCTGGCTCAAGCCATATTTCAAGATCTTTGATCGTCTCTTTGAACTCCAGTAAAGAATTATCAAGAAGTTTGAGGTCCATCTTCTCTCTATCAAACCGATCAGGGACACCTAAACCACCACCAAGATCTATGTACTTAAGATTTGGAAAATAAGATTTTAAGCTCGAAAGATAGTGAGCAGATTCCTTCCAAGTATCTTTTTTAAATATCCCAGACCCATTATGTGTATGCAAACCTATAATATTTATTTTACTCTTTTGAATCAGTTCAACGACTTCATCAAGATCGTCTTTTGTTATACCAAATTTAGATTGAGTTCCTGATGTAATGACGTGTTTGTGATGTCCACCACCTTGAAGAACATCAAGTCTTAATAATATATCTTTATTGGAAAAAACTTCAGGCCAGTTTTGTAAGGGAAAAATATTATCTACCGTAACAAATACATCTCTTTCTAATGCCTTTATATATTCATTTTTAGCAATAAAGTTTGGAGTAAAAAGAATTTTTTTGGGATCAATATCTGGGAAAAGATTAAATATATACTCTATCTCATTAATACTAACGCATTCTAGACCTAATCCGCTTTCTAGAACTGTTTTTAAAACTTTCGGATGATTATTGGCCTTCATGCTATAAAAAACACGATCAATAGACTTTAATGACTTTAGGTCCTGAATTGAATTTTCAATAGTCATTTGATCATAAACATAAAGAGGACTATTCTCTTGTGCTAATTCTAGCAGCTCTTGCCTTTTTTCAGACCACCAGGGTTTCTTTGCTAAATATGCAGGTCTATGATCAGAGCTATTAATCTCCTTCCAAGAGTTACCGTAAGTCGAGGTCAAAAATGTCTCAGAAAAAAGTTGGTCATGAAGCTGAGGAAGTACCTGCAATATATCTTTTTGATCCATCACTAAAGTAATATTAAGATCATTAGCAGACTGACTAACAAGATAAATATGCTTATCTTCTAGTTTTTCAAATAAAGGAGTTAACTTATGTAAAATAGATCTGATATTTTTACCCACAAAGCTTATAGAAGAACAATTATGGTTATAACCGACCTTGCCTAAGACCTTTAATTCCTTAAACAAGTTCTTCATTACGGTTTTGTCATTACTCAAAGGAGTATTATCAAGCGTCACAGTTACTTGATTTTCGGAAGATGAAATTAAATCTATAGAGAGCCCTCTTTTAGAAAAACACTCTAAAAATTTAGTCAAAAAACCAGCTTCTTGCCACATGGCCGCTGTATCAATTGAAATAATTTGGATATTATTTTTAATACAAATACCCTTAATTTGTGCTCGTTCCTCGGCACTATTACTTTCAATAAGCGTTCCCTCAAGCTTTGGTAAAAATACCGATTTGACTAGTAGAGGTATTCCTCCTTTTTTAGCTGGCTCAATACAACGTGGGTGAAGAACTTTAGCTCCCGCCGAGGCCATCTCTCTGGCCTCATCATAAACAATTTTTTTCAATAACCTGGCCTGAGCGACCTTAAAAGGATCCGCTGTGAAAAGCCCAGGTACATCAGTCCATATCTCACACCTACTTGCTTCTATCTTAGAAGCAAAATAACTTGCCGATGTATCAGATCCACCTCTTCCTAATAAAACAGTATCCCCTGCAGAGTTTGAACAAATAAAACCCTGAGTGATTATTACTTTTTTTTCTTTAATGGCATCTTTTAACTTCTTATCTACACTAAACTGACAGGTATTATTTATATAAGCTTCACTAGAGCTATTCATTGTGGGTAAAGTGGCCTTTAAATATTTCCTCGCATCCAACCACAAAACTTGATGTCCCTGCTTTTCTAAAAAAGCAGCACCTATCTTAGTTGACATAAGCTCACCTAGGCCTAAAAGTTTAGCCTCTAATCGAGACGTAACATCCTTAGTCAGCTGGATTCCCTTTAACGTATCTTCTAGAACTTGAAAGTCTTGTTCTAACAAATCTTTAGGTAAATCAAGTTCATCAATCATCTTTTCATGACGATCTTTAATCTCATTAAAGGCCTTACTATAGCTATTCACTAGGGCCTGAGACTTGGCCAAGATTAATGCATCTGATACTTTTGCTAAGGCAGAGCAAACAAGGAACGGTTTTTCATTTTTTTCAAGATAACTAAAGCAAACCTCAGATATAGTTTCCCAATTCTGGGGTGCTGCTACTGAAGTGCCACCAAATTTCAAAACAATATTATTCAATGAACTCCCCCTTAATATAGATAAAATTAAGAGTCTTTTTTAATAATAGGAAAATTATTTTTCTTCCATGCAAGGATGCCCCCCTCAAGATTGGCCACATCTGAAAAGCCCTTCTCTATGAGAAAATCTCCCATTTTTTCACTTCGAGCGCCACTTCGGCACTGCATAACAACTTGTTTGTCTTTCCAATCCTGAATTTTGGTATACTCGTTTTGAAATACGCTTAAGGGTATCAACTCAGCACCTTCAATATGTTCAACATCCCACTCGAATTGCTCTCTGCAATCAACGAGTAAAAGGTCTTCCTTATTATCTAGTTTTTCTTTGAGTTCTTCTACGGTTAAAACTTTTAGCATTTTTAGGACCTTGGTTTCTTCTATTTCCGCGAGAATTACCTCGTTTTTTAGAAAAAAGTAATCTGTCCTCTATATTTTGTTCAATTTGAGAAAGATCGTCAAACCTTCTTAAGTCTCTATTAAACATCCAAGAAAATGTTAGTTTAAGAATATCTTTTTTAGATAAATGACCTAGCTCCTGATCATACAATTTAAAAGTAGGATCTATATTAAAAGTATCCCCTTTTCCACTAATTGCACTGACGAGGGTTTCCATTTTATTTAATTCGTCTGCAACGAGTCCTTTTTTAAGAGCGTCGACTGTAGGTAATTTTTTAACATTTAGTTTTTTACCAATATGCTTTTCAATAGCACGAACTCTTGTGAGATCACGTACGTCAACAATAGATAAGGCCACACCTTTCTCTCCGGCCCTTCCCGTTCTTCCTATTCTATGTATATAGTTTTCAATTTCTCTAGGTACACCAATATTTATAACATGAGTTAAGTTTGAAACATCTATTCCTCTAGCAGCGACATCTGTACAAATAAGCAAAGGAACTTTTTTGGCCTTAAACGCCGTCATAATTCTATTTCTTTGCCCTTGCCCCATATCTCCATGTAAGATTTCGGCCTTATAACCTCTTCCAATAAGCTCAGTACCATACTCATCACATTGTCTTTTGGTTTGACAAAAAACCATGGCATACATATCGGGGTTATTTTTTATAAGCCTTGTTAGTGCTTCAAGGTGGTATTTTTCTTTAACAAAATAAAGCAACTGCTCAATATCATCCTTGGACATTGACTTAGGCGAAACATTAACAAAATGAGGATCTTTGAGCTCAGTTTGAATTAACCTTTTGATTTCCTTAGGCATTGTGGCCGAAAACATCCAACTATATCTTTGTTTGTTAAACTCTTTTATAATCTCTTGAATGGCCTCATAAAAACCCATTTTCAGCATTTCATCAGCTTCATCTAGTATAAGGTACTCAGAGTTCTTAAAACTAAGAACTTTTCTATTCATTAAATCTATAACTCTACCAGGAGTCCCAATAACAACCTGGGCCTTATTAGACTTTATTTTCTTGATTTGTTTCTCATAAGGCTCACCACCAACAACAACGACAGTTTTTAACTTCGTAAAGGCGGCCAATTTTTCAAATTCATTTGCAATTTGATGGGCCAACTCTCTCGTTGGGGCCAATACAAGTGCTTTAAGAGCTTTGGGATCATTTTTTAAATACTCTATAAGAGGAAGACAAAAGGCCGCTGTTTTACCAGTACCTGTTTGGGCCTGCCCAACGAAGTCTTTATTATTTTCTAACAAATGAGAAATGGTGAGGCGTTGAATCTCAGTAGGAGTGTCGAACCCCATATTTTCAAGGCCTTTAAGAGTAGTTGAGCTAAGGTTTAAGTCTTTAAATTTCATAATTTTTGCACACTACGCTTAAACCCTAATAAAAGATAGCTAATTGTATTAATTATCCTACTGCAATATTTAACTAATTGATTTTATTATAAAATGGTGGCTAATCGATTATCTCTTGCTGGTATAACTTCATACTAGGCCAATGCATGGCCGTTAAAACTCCATATCCAGAGGTATCCAAACATACTCCATATGGCCCTTGATCATCTTTAAACCATCTCACCTCAGTATCAGTATTATGACCAAAGACCATAAATTTTTCTCTTCTCTTATTTGGGTAGGTTCTATTCCAGACAATAGAAAGATCACACTCATGAGAAAGGTAATCTTCCCCCATATTCAAAGCATCTTGCAGCTTAACACTTGGATGAAGCGGAGCATGAGTTAAAAGAATATCTTCATACTCTAAGAAAAATGGAAGTGACTCCAACCAAATTCGATACTCTTCCATAGCGTGCAAATCCCGCACATCATCGTTGACTTGAAAAGATCGAAGTGTTTCTTTTCCCCAAGTATCATACCAGAAACCTTCTTCGTAATATTTTTCACCGTGGAGAAAGTCCAACATCATATGTTCATGGTTACCTAAAATAACCTTGCCTTGATTTCTAAAGAAGTCGAAAAGCTCTTTTGTCCTGGGTCCTCTATCGTTGAGATCTCCTAAGCTTATAGGCTCTTCATCAGGCATTTTTGCAAGGAGTTTAAGGAAAGATTTATAATAACCAGAGAGGTCACCAAAAATATTCATATTTTTAACCTCTTGGCGATTCTTATAAAGGACTCTCGAAGTTGATTTTTTGTTAAACAAACCTCATCAAAACTAAAATAGTAAATATTTTTATTTCCCTTCAAGTGGCAGCCTCTAGGATCTAGAGTCACAATAGACGCACTTGAATCTTGTTCACCAAAACTTTTAATCATTAATTCAATAATATCTTTATGATCGGTATTAAGGTGAGAAAGAATTTCTTCCTGCTCTTGCCTCCATTGGGCCTGATCAATATTCCATTGTTGCTTTTCAATCCAAAAAATTTTTCCAAACCCACCTATATATCGAACTCTTATGGGATCAATAGAGTACAAGAAAAAATCATGGGTCTTTGAGAAGTTACGTGCATGAGGGAAGAGTTTATAATAAAGCTCTTGTTGTAGAGGATCTTCACTTTTAACAGCATCCCCTATTATAGTGACTCTGAACTTATTTTGAGTCTCTTTGGTATTTTCAAATATTGTTAAACAGCATTTTGAATTGTTTTGAATATTTTGAGTATGCTGAGCAATGCTACTTATATAAATGAGTGGTTTGTTGGAGTAATCTAAAACAAAAGGTGTTACGGACCCAAATGGATAACCCTCAGCATCAACAGAAAAAGTAGAAAGGACACCACTTTCAATAGACTTAGAATCAGATAAGGCCAAACCCAGATGATCTTTTTCCATAACTTATTCTAATCAATCTTCTGACCTTACGCAATATCAACACATTCCTTCATTATCTATGAAAAATTGTGTACAAAAATGTAATGGAAAAAAAGAGCTTCTTCATTATTAATTATAAAGACCCTCAAGAGAAAAAAAATATAACGCTTAAGGCCTTAACTATTTCTGACTCTAATCTAGGTCTAAGCTTTGTTAAAGTCTCTGAGTTTATCTTTAACACAGAGAATCTTTCAGTAATAAACCCAGAAGAAGAGAAATTAAAAAAGAGATTAGATAAGACAAAGAGTCTACATTTAAATATTTATAGTATAGTTTCAATAGAAGAGATCGGACTTGACCATGAAGGTCTTAGATTTCAAAAAGACAAAAGTAATTTAGTCATTTTTCCATCTTCCCCAACTTTGGGTTAATTAAGGAGTCCATATGAAGTTTATTTTAATTCCAATTCTACTTTTTTCATCTTTAGCTTACGGAGTAGATAAGAATTACGTCGCCCCTAAAAATAGAGGCAACCTGACTCTATTAAATTCGACTACAAACCAGACCCAAGTTTATACACTCCGAAAACTTGAAATGGTTCTTACTCAAAAAGGTTACAATTTAAGTGTGATTGGGTCGGCCGATATTAACGGTGAAAAAAAAGCAGGAAAATGTGTTATTCAATCTTTCAAAACAGATACTATTTTTCCACTTTATAAAGCACTGTACGAGTCCTTCCTAAACTCTTCATCAGTTGATGTTAATATCAAGTGTACGACTAAGTCTTTTGAAGGACCTGCCATGGTCCTTCTTGATATTGGTGAAGGTGATCTTAGAATAGAGCACCTCTAAAATTATTTACTTACCTTATTGGCATGGCCTTCTAGTTTTAATCCAAAAATAACAAATTTGAGAAAACTAAAAGGCCCTTTACCAAATAGCCCATCAGTCATTTTATCAAACAGTCCGTATTTCTTTTCCGTAAATGGATACCAATGGGGTTCAACATGGTTTGTATCAGTATTCGCTATAATAGATTTAATATTGGAAAATGAGCTAAAGCCTTCTTTTCCTTTAAAACGTCCAAAGCCACTATTTTTTACTCCACCAAATGGTAAATAAGGATTACCTTCAGTTAACATCACATTGTTAATAGAAACACCACCAACTTTAAGAGCGTCAGCTACACGGTAGGCCAGTTTCATATTTTTAGACCAAACACTGGCGGTTAATCCATACTTAGAATCATTGGCCATAAAAACAGCTTGAGCTTCATCTCTAAACCGAATCAGAGGAATCACAGGCCCAAAAGTTTCTTCTTGATAGATAAGCATAGTCTCATTAACACCATCTAAAATGAGAGGAGGTATTAATTTTGACTTACGATCCCAATCTTTTCCTGTTAGGAGCTTGGCCCCTTTATCAATAGCATCTTCAATATGAGCTTTCACAACAGATACTTGAAAATCAGTTGTCATCGGGCCAATTTCAAATTCAGTTTCACCACCTAGACCAACCTTGACCTTTAAAGCTTTTACTACGAGTAGGTTTTTAAAGTCCTCATAGATCTCTTCTTGAATAAGAACTTTCTCAACAGAAGTACAAGCTTGACCTGAAGCTGTTAGTGCTCCCCACAAGGCACCAGAAGTGGCCCTATGTAAGTCTACATCCTTAAACACGATCATAGGATCTTTACCCCCAAGCTCCAATTCAACAGGAATAAGATACTGAGACGCTTGTCCCATAATTTTTTGTCCTGTTGAAACTGACCCCGTGAAGAATATTTTATCAGGTCTTAAATCAATTAATTGTTTACCGACTTCCCCATCACCGTAAACGATCTGTACCCAGTCTGAAGAAATACCAACTCTTTTTAATAGATCCTCAAAAACACCTTTCATCGGTGTATGCTCACTTGGCTTAATAATTGTGGCATTACCACAAACCAATGAAAGGGCCATGGGAACAACCGCTTGAAAGAATGGATAGTTCCAAGGAGAGATGATTAACATTGTCCCTAGAGGCTCTAGTGAAACATTCGACTTTTTACCCATAAGAGCAATTGGTGTTTTTACGGTTTTCCTCTTCAACTCCTTAACTGCATTTTTTTCAAGGTAATTAAGAAAATCAATCGTCGCAAAAATCTCAGAGGTTAGAATATCTGTTTTAGTTTTTCCCGTTTCTTCATGAATCCTTTGAACAAAATCAGACTTATGAGCAAGGATATAGGCCTTTAATTCTTTAATCCAATTAACTCTTTGCTTTGTTGTTGTTGTTTTAATTTCTTCTTGGGCAACTCTGGCCGTCTCCATTACATTTTCTAAACTCATATCTTTCTCCTGCTGTTCTAGGCCTGGTATTTTCGTATTCCAACCAATTGATTCAAAAATTCTCTCTCCATTTCTTTGAGCATCTGGAAGGCGGCTATAATAAAGTGAGAATATAATTCCTTTAAGACCTATATTTATCAATCTCATATTCTTTTGCCAAAACCCCGGGCCAATGTCTGACTTCTCCGAAAGCAAAAGTATTATTTTAATGAAAAAAGAGGGAAGCCAACAAAAAATGCCAAATAGCATCTTCAAATCCTGGATATCATTTGTCGGGGCCTCTTCTAAAATATCATCAAGATAATCACCAAAGCCTGTCTGGCCAAAACGAGGTAAGTCACTTTCTCCGGGTAATAGGATATCAGCTGTTTTAAGAAAGCCTTTTACTTGATTTTTATTAAGATACCGAGAATTCATTACTAAAATCCTTTTGCAATCTGTTCAGTGGCCTTAAGTGATAGGGCCATAACAGTTAGTGAAGGGTTTATTCCAGGGGCCGATGGAAAGATACTCGAATCAGCGACATAAATATTTTTATGATCAAAAAGCTTAAAATCAGGAGTCACAGCACTTTCATTAGCATCATGACCTAGACCACATCCACCCATGAGGTGTAAGCCGACGGGAAGTTTACCTTCAATAATTTCAGAAACACCACAGTTCTCAAACATCTCATTTATAATTTCTAGGCCCTGTTTTCTTCTTTTCTTATCCTCTGAATTTAATTTCTTAATAACTCTAAAGTTACCATTTCTATCTTGCTCCATTCTTCCTGGTTCGGTATCCCTGATGGCCACTTCTATACAAGACATATGAGCAATTTTTTTCATTTGCTTCATATGAGATTTCCCAAATCCAGGAATTAGCATGGATAGACCTGCAGGTGGAGCAAATACGTTTTCTAATTTAAATCCCCATTCTCTAAATCGAGGCTCAGATGATTTATAGGCTTGTAATGCACCTTTAAAAGATTGAATCTTTTTTTCAAAGATCCCAAGATTCATATATTGAGGATGAGTATAGAAATTCTTTCCAATCCCAGGTATTTTTTCTCCAAAACCAGACTTAAAAAGTAAACGAACATTACCAATTGCACCCGCGGCCATGACAATTTTTTTTGAGCGAAACTTAAAAGCTCTTTGCTTTTTATGTTTTCCCCACACAGTTACAGAATCACCGTGATCCTCTATATTTTCTACCTCAAACTGTGAGATAAGATTAACACCATTTTTAAGAGCTCTTTCTAATGTGCTAACTGACATCATTTGCTTTGAACCTATTCGGCATCCCGATAAACACTCAATGCAATCATTACCCTGCTCATAAGCACAGTTTTTTTGTGCTCTTCTTAGTGGGGCATAATCAAAGCCTTTAGATTTCATACCTTCAGCAAAAATTTCAGAGTTTCCATTTCTACCATGCTCAGGAATGTATTCGATATGAAATTTACTTTCTGCTTTTTCATACCAAGGCATCATATCTTTGGAGTTAAAGAAATTAATCTGTGTCTGTTTTTTCCAGTCATCAAAAGCAATATCATCAAATCGATCGACAAGAGCTCCGTTGATAACAGAACCTCCACCAACAACTTTTGGCCGCAAAAAAGCGATGTCAGCATCAGTATTAAACTCAATGCCTCCTCCCCAGTACATCTTAGCAGATGTATGCACCTCATGTGTTGGATACTCTTTAAGCTTATAATCAATCCCTGCTTCTAATATGAGTATTTTTAAGTCCTGACTCATGGCCTCTGCTATAAAAGACCCAGAAATTCCACCACCAATAATGATGATGTCATAAAATTGTTGAGACTCGTCCATGACAAACCTTTGATAGTTACCTATTTAGATGTTAAGAATATAGCCTCAAATATAAGGGACAGGCCACCATGAGTTCAAACTTATCAGAGACCGTTTACCAAAAATATGCTGAATTGATTAAAGGTCAACGCCTACCTGCGTTAATCCTAGATAGAGATAAATTAAATCAAAATATTAGTGATATCGCTAAAAGATCAGATCACCTCAAAGTAAGAATTGCCTCAAAGTCAGTTAGATGCCTCCCTTTACTTAAATATGTCCTTGAAAGCTCATCAAAGTATCAAGGGATTTTATGTTTTAGTGCTGAAGAGGCCGTATTCCTCAGCCAAAATGGACTTGATGACCTTGTTGTTGCTTATCCAACCTCCCAAACCGAGGCCCTTGATGCTTTGGCCGAAGAGGTGAAAAAAGGAAAGAAAATCTATCCTATGGTCGACTGCGCAGAGCATATAAGGATTTTAAAGCAGACCGCCAAAAAACACGGCATCACCATAAGCTATTGCCTTGAAATTGACATGAGTATGAAAATTCCGGCCATCCATTTTGGGGTTATGAGAAGTCCTATTCGTAAGCTTAAGGATGTTGAAGAAATACTTAAAGAAGACGCTCTTCACCCTGAAGTTCAACTCAAAGGAGTTATGGGTTATGAAGCGCAAATAGCAGGGCTTGGTGATTATAATCCTGCCTTTGGGATCAAAAGTCCTATTATTAGACTCCTTAAAAAAAGATCTATTCCTAAAATTAAGAAATTTAGAACAGCTGTTATAGAACTTATTAAGTCTAGAGGCATTACTCTTGATTTTATCAACGGTGGAGGCACCGGAAGTTTTGAATCAACAAAACTAGACCCAAGTGTCACTGAAATAGCAATGGGTAGTGGTCTATTTGCACCAACACTTTTTGATTACTATAAAAACTTTCAACACCAACCATCTCTTTTTTATGCTCTTGAAGTATGCCGTATCCCAGAAGCTGGTATTGTTACCTGCCTTGGAGGTGGTTATGTGGCCAGCGGCTCTATAGGAGTTGATAAAGTCCCAAGACCATTTCTTCCTGAGGGATTAAAACTTACTGAAAACGAAGGAGTGGGAGAGGTTCAAACTCCAATTGAAACTTCAAGAAGCTTTAAAATTGGTGATCCCATATTCTTTCGTCATAGTAAGGCGGGAGAAATCTGTGAGCGCTTTAATAAAATAATTGTTATTGAAGATAACAAGATTTGTGATACTTGGCCTACCTATAGAGGCGATGGCGTCTGCTTTTTCTAAATAATTTTTATTTTAAATTATCAAACTTTTTCTAAACCTAAGATATGCTATAATTCACATGGGGTTGTACTCCCTTGATGGAATTAGATGGACGATAGAATAAAACAGATATTTCTTATTTCTTTTGCAGTCTTTGCACTGCTTATTTGGTCTAATTACAATCAACCTTCATTTCATGATAGTACTGAAAATCAAGAGTATAGAAATTATATGAATAAAAAGGTTGAGAGAATATTAGAAAACAAACAAACCAATATCATTCAAGAAGGAAGATCAATCTCTAGTGAGCCGGCCAACTGTCTAGGTTGTTGTCGTAAAAGAGGTGGTGTTATGTGTTTAAATGGAAAAACTGTTTGCAAAAAAGATCAGTCTCATCTTAGCTTTACCTGTCAAAATAATGGATGTAATGCTTGTCCACTTTTAAAATCTAAACGTTAAACTTTGGAGGAATTGTTTTAACGTGTAGATCTCTTTGCGGGAATGGGATTTCAATTTTATATTTTTTAAGTTTTGTTTCTAGTTCCCACAAATAATCTGTATCAACTCTATCTTTTTTGGCCTTCTTTCCTGCTACCCAAACAACTAATTCAAAATTAAGTGAACTCTCACCAAATTCTGTTAACCAAACGTCTGGTGCTCTTTGAGGATTATTTGTAATTGTACAATCAACCTCTAGAGCGGCCTCTAAGGCGGCCTTTTTCACAAGTTCTTTATCAGTACCATAGGACACACCAAATGGTACATGCACTCTTCTCGCATGATCATAAAGTGTCCAGTTTATAACCCTCGTATTGATAAACTCACTGTTCGGAACTAGGACATCAATATTATCTCGTGTCGTTATTCTTGTACTACGAACATTTATCTCTTTGACTTCACCTCTAAGACCTGACTCTAACTGAACATAGTCTCCTACTCTCAAAGGTCTTTCAAACAAAAGAATAAGCCCTGATACAAAGTTATTAAAAATTGATTGCAAACCAAAACCGATACCAACAGTAAGTGCCCCTGCAACAAGTGCAACATTACTAAAATCAAGGCCAATAGAGGAAAGACCAATCATGACCCCAATACTAAGAATGAGATAATGAGATAGTCTGCTCAGTATATAAAGAGAACTAGGATTAATATCAAATTTCTTTTCACTTAACTGCTTAATTGAAAATCTAATAGCTCGACTAATAAAAAGAGCAATTGCGATGATAAAAATGACATTTAAAATACCTAGGATTGTAACGGGAGCATCCCCTATCGTAAAAATACTTTTAGATAATAAAGATATCACTTCTTCAAAAAATGAAACTATTCTATCGAGAATAAGCATTAAGTTGGACTTAAGTGCACTTTCAGCGCCAAATGAAATTTTTCTTAATGAAGTTGATAAGTTCTCACCCAACCAGATTTCTTTAGAAATATCTTGAGTCTTAGCGATTATATCTGGGATTTTTTCTGTTCCACTTACGTCGCTATTCAAAGACCTAAGTAACCGCTTTACTCGTTGTTCCCAGACTTGTAAGTCACTAGCGATATTCTCTCTATCTTTTTTAATAATATCTATATCATTTTTAATATTTTGAAGTTCTTCATTTGAAACACCGACTTTCACTTCGTAAATGTGGTGAATTAAGCTATAGTTTAAATATAATAATTTAAGATAACTTTCTTCAATTGAAGAAGATAAACTTTGATCTCCAAGATAATATGATTCTTTACTCGTGCTACTTTTATCTTTTAGTTTCTTTTTATAGTCATTATAACTTTTTTTACTAACTTTCAGATTACTTTTGGCCCAGAATCTATCCGGTTTTACTATAAAAATTTTATTGGGCAGGTCCTGAAGTTTTTGTTCCTTTATAGTAAAGCTATCAATTAATTGTTTAAAGTAAGCCTTTTTTTCTCGATGTTTTAAATTATCAATAAGTAATTTTATTTTTAAATTAACAAGACGAAATCCTACCATTATTTTGGCAGCACTATTATCTTCCATTTTAAGGTAGGAAGCAAAAAGGCTTTCGTAACTGCTTTTATTTTCAGATATATTATTTTCTAAATCATTAAGATCAAATTCTGCTTCATTACGCTCAAGTCTCATTTGGTAAATTGAATCTAAAAATGAATAGAATTCTCTAAGAGAATACTTTTTATTTTCGTCATCAATGATTGAAGGTGCAACTTCAACTTTTTTAAACTTATTTCCAAGATAATAATTCAGACCAAAGCTTATCTTTTCAATACTAGGTGCCACTTCTGTTTTTTGACTTCGATCTAAACCTTGATATAACTTACGCATCTGACTCTTAAACAATTCTAGATTTTTACGGCCTTCTTTTTGATCTAGTTCTTCCAGGTATAAAAACCACTTGGGAGTTAAAGAGCCAAGATTAGGAATAGGTCTCTGTTCTTTTGATTTAGATGAAGAATCAGTAAGTAAACTTCCAATCCCTTGAGACTGGACCGAAAAGCTAAGGAGAATTAAAATAAAGATAAATAATGATTTCATATTGACTCTTTTAACTATTTTAAAAGAGCTTAGGAAAAATAGGAAAAGGTAATTTTTGACTAGATATTACTATACTTTTACACTCGGTCTTTTGTTCTTGAGCTATTCTGTCTTGGCGGGCCCATTTATTTTTCTAGATAAAAGTGGTGTCCCATCAGTTATCACACAAAAAGAAATCCAAAAGTACAACCAGACTCATTCCAATTCAATCCTACCTTTATGGGAGTTAGGTGGTGGGATTGTTAGAACACAATTTCCTGACTATCCCGGCTCTGACTTTAATTATAATATTACTCTTCCTTTTCCCGCCGCAATCTATCGTGGTGATATTTTACGAGCAGAAAGAGATGAAGGAATAAGAGGCAGGTTTTGGAATCACAAAAGCTTTGAGCTTGATTTAAGCTTCGATGGGACTCTGCCCTCAAGAAGTGGTAAACCAAACCCAAAAAGGGCCGGAATGCCACAACTCGAAACAGTTATAGAGTTTGGCCCAAAGTTAATCATTCATTTACTTAAAACGAAGAATAAACAAACATTAGACCTGAATCTCGCTGGCAGATTTGCTTTTTCAACTAGCCTTAAAAAATGGCAAGACCAAGGTGTCCAATTTAACCCATTTATAAGTTATAAAATAGAAGACATTTTTACTCAAAAAAGTCTATTTATGCTTAGTTATAGTGCTAAATGGAGCTCTCGCAAATTAATGCGTTACTATTATCAGGTGGCGCCATCGCTCGAAACTCCGCAAAGACCTCAGTACCATGCAAAAAGTGGTCTGCTAGAAACAAGCTTGAGCGCTTTGGCCTACTATCCTATTTACAAAGAAGTCATGATATTTGGAGGGATAATAAAAGCCTTTTATGATAATGCTAGCAATCGACAAAGTCCTTTACTTCCAAAAGATAGAACTACCTCTGTTGTATTAGGTATATATTTGACCCCTTTTAAATCCAGGGTGTATGTTGAGGATTAAATAACTCCCTCTAAATTACATACATACAAGAAACTTATAATCAGCATCAAAAGATAAGCTTCAATGGTGAGGTTCTTTGATAAGGCCTTTCTTCTAGCATTACGTAATTTAATACTATCGTTATGCTTTCTCGCATACTCCTCATACTCCTGCGGGCCCATATTACCTATATTAATCTTTTTCTTCATGATCTATAGTTTTTTTATGTATATGTTTTTTAGAGTCTTAATCTATTTTTGCTTTTTCGGAATATTATTATTTTTATCGATAAGGTTTATACACTTTAATAAATACAGGAACAGACCTACTGTAGATGTTTTACTCAATAAAAAATATTGCTTATCAACCTTAAAAGGAAAATTTCCTATTCATAGCTATCCTGATGATAACCTCTGCCTCATAAAAGGAGTATATATATCACCAGGTCTATTTAAAGATAATTTTTATTTACCTAGACCCCATAAACAAAATATACATCTCAACAATGTATTTATAGTAAATTATTATTAAACTCAAAGGAATTATTCACCGACAATAATTTAATGAAAGATAAAGAAATTATACTAGTCGATGACAGTGAAGACACTCTGGAAATTCTAGAGCTTTTCGTTGAAGCCGAATATGATCAAGATATTGTTAAATGCACATCTGGTAATGAAGCTATCAAATATATAAGTGAAAACAAAGACAAAGTAGGTATCGTTGTATCCGATTATAATATGCCAGAAGGTATGGGTAGTGATCTCTTTCAATTTATAGAACAAGAAGGTCTTCACATTCCTTTTATACTTCTTTGTGGTGAAAGTGTTGAGCTGATGGCAAGTAAGCCAGAATTCTCTTCTCTAAAAGATAGAAATGTAACAAACATCATTTCAAAGCCTTTCAAAAAAGATGACCTTATAAATGCTATTGATGAGAACATTAAAAATTGTGCCGATTTTTTTTTACAAAAATCGACCGAGAAGAAAGAAGCTACCCCTGAAATTGAACATACCAGGTCTGACTATAGCAAAATGTCTATTAATAAGTTTTTTAAATATGCTCCACAAGGTGTAGATGTCTTTATCAAACTCTCTAATAAAAAATTTGTCAGAATAATTGAATCAGGTGATGCTGGTTGCAGTGAAGTTAAAGAAATTATAGAAAAATACGCTCGTAAAGGTATCACTTACGTATTTTTACTAAAAAATGATTATAAAGAGTTTATGGATACTATATCAGATACACTATCCAAAGCACTGACAGATACAAAAGATGAAAATAAGCTTGTTTCTGCTCAGGTTGAAGCTGTCTCAACAATCCATGATGCCTTAAGAGAATTAGGTGTCAGTCCTGAAGTTACAGAAATGACTGACAAGGTGTACAAGTCCTGCACAAAACTTCTTAAAAAAAGCCCCAATATTTCACTTCTACTTGATAAGCTGATTCAAAATCAAAATTATATTTATGAACTAAGTATGATTAATAGTTATCTTAGTATTGCTACAGCAAAAGAAACAGATTGGGCCTCTGAAAAAACTTATGAGAAGCTGGCCCTCGCCTCTATCATGCTTGATGTTTCTCTAGAAAATGAAGAGCATGCAAAAATTATGCATATTAAAGACCCCAAATTTGAACTTCTCTCAGATAAAGAAAAAGAGATTGTTACACAACACCCACAAGAGTCAGTAAAACTATTGGATCAGGTGGAGCAATTCTCATCTGATATAAAAAATATTATTCTTGAGCATCATGAATTACCAAATGGCGATGGCTTTCCTCGTAAATTAAGCGCGACTAAAATCACTCCTTTAAGTGCAATCATGATCATTTCACAATATTTCGGAAATGGTATTTTAATAGATGGTAAAAATCCTAAGAATATGCAAAAGCTAAAAGCTGAAATTGCAGAAAACTTCACACGTGCTAATTTTAAAAGACCATTTGAAGCATTTGTTAAAGCATTTGTTAAAAATTAGTAATCTTTTATTACCTGCTCAACTTTGAAAACCTTTCGCGCGCCTCTTTCAGGGCCAGTCAACTCAATATAGTGACCTTTCACTGTCAATTCTTCCCCTTCCTCAAGCTCACCGTCATACATAAGTTCTATAGTCTCTCCTTTTTGAAGAACTAAAACAACACCAGTAGTCTCCCCTCCTATGGCCATCATAGGTTTGCCAATTTTGCCCTTAAGGGTCAAACTAGTGTTAAATGAACAGGAAAAAACGAACCAAATTATTAGAATTATACTTTTCATGCAATAATTCTAATATAGGTAAAGGAAAAATTCATGCCCTATATTAAAAACGAACAACGCAATAAAATCTTAATTGACAAAAAAGTATTTATCGATGAAATAAATAATGCAGGAGAGCTTAACTATACTATATCTATAATCATTAAAAATTACTTCAACAAAGAAGATAAAGGCAATTATCAAGCTATTAATGATATTATCGGTGCCCTTGAGGGAGCTAAACTTGAATTTACTCGACGAATCACAAATGATTATGAAGACCTTAAAATAAAAGAAAATGGTGATATGTATGAATAAGAAAAAAATTGTTTTAACCGGTGGCCCAGGTGGCGGGAAAACGACAGCAACAGACCTTTTTAGAAGAGAATTTTCCAAAGATGTCTCTGTAGTACCAGAAGCTGCAACTATGCTTTTTTCTGCTGGAGTACCTAGAAACAAAGATGCTCATAGTCTAAGGTGTATACAAAGGGCCATCTTTAATCTTCAAAAAAATAATGAGTCCCTTATCGAAAGCCTTAATCAGCATTCTATCCTTTTGTGTGATAGAGCGAGCCTTGACGGTATCGCCTATTGGCCAGATAGCCACGAAGACTTTTTTAAAACAATGAATACCTCTTTAGAAAAAGAATTATCTCATTATCATGCTGTGATATTTTTTGAAACTGCGGCCAAGTCAGGTTCAAACTTTAAAAGTGGTAACCCTTTTCGTACGGAAGGAGATAAAGAGGCCATCGAAATTGACTCACGCTTAGAAGGTATATGGTCTCAACATCCTCGGTTTCATCTTATTAGAAGCCAAGAAAGCTTTATTAATAAAATCATGCAAGGAATTGAGACTATCACAAAGACGATTAAAACAATTAAATCTTAAAGCGGGCCACAAGAGTATCGAGGTTCTCAGACCAAGTACCAACATTTTCAGCTGAGTTTTGAGAAGTATCAATAGCAGAGTCAGTTGTTTTAGCAGATTCTTTAACTAAAATAATACTCTCATTAATCTCTTTTATCGACTCTGATGCTCCTGCAACAACTTCACTAACCAAGCCAGTATAAGAAGACTGTTGTACCATTGAGTCAGATATTTTCTGTGTATAGGATGTCATAGTCATAATAGATTCACTAATTTGGGTAACTGCACTTATGGCCTTTTTAGAATCTGACTGAATATTTGTAATCATACTTTCAACTTGTGATGTGGCCATTGCTGTTTGTTTGGATAATTCCTTTACTTCATTTGCAACGACTCTAAAGCCTTTACCGGCCTCTCCTGCCCACATCGCCTCTATTTGAGCATTAAGAGATAAAAGATTTGTTTGATGAGCAATTCCTTGAATCAGTTTTATAACTTCTCCAATTTTAGTACTGGAAACATCTAATTGAGTAATGGTTTCGTTGGTACTTCTGGCAAGATCGCTCGTTTGATTAGCAAGACTAGAAGCTTCTGTAGTAATTTGAGTTATTTCTTTAATCGCCATGATCATATTTTTCATACTTCCTTCCACTTCTCTCATACCACTTGTAACTTTGTCACTGGCCTTGGTTGCTTGGAAGGTTTGATCAGTTGTTTCAGCTGAGTTATTTTTCATAACTCGATTATTATCTTTAAGATTGTAACTGGCATTTTTTAAAGCTGAAGAACAGGATTCTATTTCTTTTACACTATTTTTTAAATTATTAAAAAATTCATTTAACCCATCTCCCACTTGCCCAATAGGATCTGTTCCACTTACTGGTATTTTATTTGTCAGATCTCCTTCAGAAGCAAATCGTACAACGTGTAGGATCTTACTGACTTTACCTTTTAATATTTCCACATCTTCTTCGGCCTTATTTTTTAGCAGTACAATATCTTGAATCGCTTCATCGGCCTCGGCCCTGGCCTCTGCTCTTGCTTTATCTACTTTTTCATAGGCAAGCTCCAGCTCCTCTTTCGCTTTCTCAACTTCTACTTTGGCCGCTTCTGCTTCGCCATGGGCCTTTTCAGCATCATCCTTTGCCATTAAGGCCTCTTCTGTTGCCGTTTCAGCTTTTGCTCTTTCTTCTTCGGCCTTTCTTAAGGCCTCCTTAGTCATTACGACCTGCATATCTAATTCTTGGGTTTTGTCTCGAATAATATCTTGTAACTCAGTAGAGGCCCTAGCAACCTTTCCAAACTCATAGGCCATTTTTTTATAAGCATCTTTGAGGGCCTCAGGGTCTTCTGGTATTTCAATGTCTGATCCGTCTAGGCCTGGAACTACAAATCCTTGTTCTTTTTTTTCATCTTCCTTAGCATATTTGGAGGCGGCGGCTTGAGAAGCTCCTTCAGTATTAGAGATTAATTCAAGATAATTGGATGTTGTATCAGATAGGGGTAGCTCTTCGAGCTGAATTTTATAACGAGTAAGCTCATTTTCTGATTTCAGTAATGGAGTTAATAAAAGTAAAACTAAATTAAACTCTTCGATATATCGTACTTCACCCCATAATTTTAATGGTGCTATTTTACCTACAATCTTTATAGGTCCTGTTATATCTTTTAAAGAATCAAACTCTATTTCACTATTTTCGTCATCGAGAAACTCAAAAAGGTTATCAAGGCTTTCCGTATCTGAAATATCATCAATGGCCTTTGGTAATAATGGCCCAAACTCAAGAGTCGATAAATATTCATCAACGACTATATAAAAGGGAAAAAGATTATCTAACCAATCTTTAGATATACGTAAATGTTTTTCGAACTCAATTTTTTCTATCATTTCATCTCTATAGATACTTATCTGTATATAGAGAAAGAAAGTTTAGGAATTACCTTCAAGTAACTCTAAGTATTTCCTTGAAGGATCAGATAAAGGTAGATCCTCTAGATTGATGCCATACCTTTTAAGTTGGTTAATTTGAGTAAAATAAGGTCTTCCAAGAAATAAGAAAGTATTTGCTTCGTCAAAATACCTAACTTCCCCAATTAATTTAAAGGGAACCATTTTTCCAACAAGCCTGAGTTTTGCTCTCAACTTTTCTTTTAAGTTTTCTACCGTAATATCGACTTCGCCTTCTTCGCCATCAAGAAGATCATATTCAAAAAGGTTATCAACACCTTCATCAATTTCTATATCTTTAATGGCCTTACTTAGTAGAGGTCCAAACCCAATTACTCCCCCCCACTCATCAATGACAAAGTGAAAAGGAAAAAGCTCATCTAGCCATTGTTTAGAAATACCAAAAGTTTCATTATAATTTATTTTTTCTTCCATTCATTTATTATATAATAAATATAAATTAATTATAGGCGGATTTAATCAAAACAAATAAAAAAGACATCTGCATTCTTATTGTTGATGATAGTAAAACAATGAGAGTGTTAATTAAGAAGTTTCTCAAACTTAGTGGGTATAGTAATATTATCCAAGCAAAAGATGGAGAAGAGGCCTTAGGACAAATTGAAGAGACCAAGCATAAGATTGATATTATTATCAGTGATTTGAATATGTTACCTATGGGTGGGTTAAATTTTCTTAAGAATTTAAAAACAAGTACTCATCAAAGTGCTAAAGATGCAAAGTTTTTAATCATGTCAAGTGCGTCCGAAATGGATAAAGCGCAGAAGGCCATTGAATTGGGGGCCTATGATTACCTTGTGAAGCCAATCTCAAAAGATTCGCTCTCAGAAAAAATATTAAGTACAATGACAAAACTATGATAGATCACCTTGTATTACTTAAAATTAAAGACACAAACGCGATAGCTACTATTGTTAATGAACTCAAACAGCTCCAATCCAAAATTTCTGAAATTAAAAGTTTATCCGTTGGAGAAAATTTTTGTGACAGAAATAAAGGTTTTCAAGTTGGTCTTCGTGTTACTTTTGACTCTCAAGAAGACTTAGACAAATATCAAATACACCCTGAACACCAAAGAGTTCTCAATAATTTCATTAAGCCTCATCTTGAAGACGTCATTGCAGTAGATTATTGCTTCTAATAGGTTAACATCACACCAGCATTCAGATTCCAAAGTCCTGTATTAGGGACATGTCCAAGACCTATATTTACCTTTAAAAGGCTTAAGTGAAATTGATGTCCCAGAAACCATCTTACAAATGCTTTTGTAGGTTTTGCTTGTTGTCCAATATCAAGAACTCCATCACCCGAAACAGTACCATCGTTATCATAGCTGATATTCGAATTAAGCTCAGCTATACTAGTGGCCTTACCAAAGTTAAAGTCCAATCCAAGTCCAAAATGAGTCGTCATAAATGTTAACCAATCAAAATAAGTCGAGATCTCAAAAGGAAAACTATAGGTCGCAACTTTGGCACCAACAGTTGCTGTTCCAGACGCCGTTAATGTCCCTACCCCGGCCTCTGCCCTAGAGTAATCAGTATTGATAGTAACACTGAGGTTGGTAAGACTTTGTTCATAGCCAAAGTGAAAGAATAATCCACCAAAACTTAGAAGACCTAAAGGAAGGATTTCACTTTTTTCTATCAACTGATATCGTCCATGTATACCAAGGTTCTTTACAGAACCATTAACACTAGAGCTATAATTACGAGGATTAACAGAGCCATAGTTTAGAAAAAGTTCCATTTTTGAAAAATCTATAACGCCAATTTTTCCAGCATTAAAAGCGGAGAGATCAACTCCTAAGTTAAATGTCTGTTGGATATTAACACCTCTGACGTTTTGAAGATCAACATCTCCTCCTACAAGCTCTGATAAACCAACAGCACCTAGATCAACACCAAGTCCTACGCTAAAGCGAAGACCAGTAAAAATAATTTCATTATTATAGTCAGAACCTGTTCCCTTAAGTCCCATAACCGAAGCATTGGCCATTCCTTTAAGGTATGTACTTTGATCAGCATCAGGTAACTGTGAATTAACGTCATTTTCAATTTGATCAAAAAGAGAGTTTATTTGAGACTCAAGTGCTGGATTAGACCCTAAATTTCTATTTATTATTTGAAATGGGTCTGCAAAAAGTGAGCAAGGGATTAAAAATAGTAAGATATATTTCATGTTCTTCTCTCTAAGAACTGAATATGTACTACTTCTATTTCTGTTTTATATTGTTTCTTCTTAGTTTCTTTATCTTCCCAAGAACTTGTCTTTAGCTTGCCTTCAATATGAACAAGGCTTCCCTTTTTTAAGTTCTTATGACAAATCTCGGCGAGGTTTCCCCAAGAAACAATATGATGCCATTGTGTTTCTTCTCTGTCTTTACCCGAAGCTTTATCTTTAAAATATTCATTTGTCGCCAAGTTAAAATGGCAAACAGGTATGTCCCAATTTGGTGTTGTTTTAAAGTCTGGATCGGCGCCTAATCTGCCAATAAGAAATACTTTATTAAGTGAGGCCATCCTGATTCTCCTTTATGTATTTTTCGGGTGCACATCCCTATTTTTAAACCCATCATCGTAAAGCGGAAGAATGTGCCTAAAGCAAAGTCTATTCTTATTATTAGGCCTTTATTTCCGATAGTAATTCCAGTATGGATAAGCATAGAGGCATAATATTTTTAGGTGGTTTTTTTTCGTTCATCATTTCTTTTTGGGTATTTATTCACTACCGAAGAGGATGCTTTTTTATTGAAGGCTCTGATTTGATGTGTTCCGAGACCATTGAGATACTCTACTATGCCAACCTTGGTGTACTACTTTTTTCAATTGGGCTGATTAGTTCGGCCATTTTAAGTTCTAGATCCTAGAGGAGATCAATATGAAAATATTTAATTCTTTTCTTATATTATTATTTCTTTTTATTTTTCAATCGTGCGGGAGCATAGACGCTAGAACGGCCTATAAAGAATGTATTGGTGAAGTAAAAGATATATTCGGAATAGAAAAGCTTAAGCATATGAACGATTGTTTTAGAGATCATCGTTACTAAAAAATCGTGTCTCAAGAACATTATGATGTAACTCTTTTAATCTTTCATAGGATTGATGGCCATCGGCAACAAGAAGAACCTCAACTCCCATCTCTTGGCCAACTTCGAGATCATGATCAGTATCCCCAATAAGTAAGGTTTCATTTTTAGGCACATGACTTTTTTCGATCAACTCTAGACCTCTTTGAACTTTTGAATCCGCCAGATGATGATGAATCCCAAATGCATTTTCAAAAAAGTGCCTTATACCGTGCTTTTCAAGAGCAAAGTCCAAATGCTCTTGAAAAGAAGCCGATAAAATAGACTGTAATTTACCTTCATATTTTAGGCCTTCTAATAAACCCTTTGTACCTTCAAAAAGATCGGCCGTATGAAAAGACTCAAAATACTCTTCAACAAACTCATCTGCTATTTTTTTAAAGCAGTTATTTTCTAGATCAAAACCTATCCTTTTATAATAATCTTGAATGGGAAAACCAAAGTTCTTTCGATGTTCATCTTTGGTGGGCATAACTAAATTAAATTTTTTGACCTGAGAGTTAATGGCCTTTAACGTAAGATCAAGATCATTAAGAAGAGTTCCATTCCAGTCCCAAATTATATGCTTGTAAGGTGTTAATTTTTCAATCATAGCAATAATATTTATCTCTTAAACCTCGTAAGTTCAAGGACTAAGGTATTAATTTCACTCTTAAAAAACCGACAAGAAGAGTATACTTAGATACTAAAAAAGGTTCATATGGGTGCAAAAAAAATCTCCATAGATGACTTCAAGGGCCTATCTAAAGATAGCCTTTTAGGTCTTACAGAAAAGTACTTCGATAAAGAAAGAATCATAAAACACTTAGTTAAAGAGTTTGAAGATTCACCGGAAGCTGAAATAGTCCTTGAGGAGCTTCAATTAAAAAAAGAGGGCGATGCCAAGGTTATTGCTCTACCAAGAAAGTCTTCTCAAAACCCTACCCGAAGTATGACCTTGCAATTCGTTTCAGAAATTGAAGACCATCAAAACAGAATTGTTAACGATCAAAAAGTAGAACAAGAATTTGTTCGTGAAATAGAATTACTTCAAGAAAAGCACAAACAAATGTCAAAATCCGTCAAAGATCTTATCAGTGAACTTGAAAAGAGTGAGCATCAACTAGAAAAGCAAGTAGATATCATTGAGTCGGTCTCTATGCGTAATTTAAAGCTAAACGAATTATTCACAAAGATAAAGCAATCAGAAGACCTCACTGAACTCGTCAAACTCCAAGACCAATTCGAGCAACTCATGCAAGAGCAACTCACCGAGCTCAGCTTCTATACCGCAATAACCAATATAGGATAATACCCACTTCTATAGACCACTACCTAAAGTTGCATTAGGAGCCAAAGGCGTTAGATTAGGCCATCCAAAACTACTTTGAGTAAATCCAATTCCAATTCCTTCTGGGTTAATATACGGTATTCCCATTGATGAAAATGGTTCAACATTACTAGTATTTGTACTAACAGTTGGATAAGAGAAAGTTGCAGGATAAGTAAAGTTTTGAGAATCAGTAAAAACTGTAGCATCTGGTAAC
>JBMSGH010000016.1:0-74592 GCA_049415445.1 Bacteriovoracaceae bacterium
TATTTAGAGACGGTCAAAGATGTTTGGTGCTCTTCTCGATGGAATTAGAGGGTAAAATCTTTGGGCCTCATTGTACATCCAGTTATAAACATCATCGTCGAACTCTGAAAGTTCCTGATCACCTTTAATTTGGTCAATATTCTTTTTAAAGATATCGTAAAGTGCATAAGAAGACTTTTTTCTTCTTCTTGTATAGTTCGGTTGCCCTTCAAAAATATCACTTGTAAGAAGCTTGATAAATTCAGAGCGTAAATCCTTACCCTCCATATTAGTAAATTGATATTTAAACTCCTTAAATTCAACTCCATCTTTTAAAGTAAAAAGAAGCTTATCTGAGCTGGTAAAAAGAATCTTTTTGATCCAGTCCATGACAGTTAATTCTATTGGTTTTGAGTAGTAGGCAAATTTATTTTTAGAAAGAATATTAGCTAACTTAATAAGGAGCTCTCTTTCTAAAAGATGGGAAAATCTTTTTGCTTTTTTATTGATGATATCAATTTCATTACTGTCAAACTTTGAAGAAAAAGGTGCCATGTATTCAACAAAAAGTTTATCAAAATTACTTTTAAACCGAATCTCATCATTAACATTTAAATAAAAAGGAAAGATAGCGGCCTTAGTTATTCCACCGTAATTTTTAAAGCTTTCCTTTATATAATCAATTGTTTTTTCTCGAACTTCTTTATCATTAAAGTCATTTATATAAGGAAAATTACTTTCAACTTTTAAATAACGAGCATTCTTAGAAGACATCTTGATTACCTTTTCCCACTTTGTCGCAATCCAATTGGCAAGTCTTTCCGGCGATAGTCTTACAGACTCAATTTTTTGAACTCTTTCATCGGCAGCAAGATATTCCCAAACAAGAGATTCATCATCCTTTTTTTCAGTTAGAGAAATGAAAGAGTTAAATAAGTAAAACGGAGAGTACTTGATTGCGTATTCTAAGGACTCTAAGGCACTCGAAGCTGGGTTATCAAATTGATCCCAACGCTCACAGTCCATATATTTACTAACATGTGAGTCAGTACAAAATAGAGGCGTTTCGAACTCTTCAATCTTTTTCTTGCTATAGCCCCACTCAATAGCAACTTTATCGTAGGCCAATACTGGTTGAGACTTTCTTATCTTTGCACCATTAAATGCAGAAACTAGAAGAGAAGTATAATCCATGAGAGTAGTGGAAACAGTGTAATCCTGGTTGACTTCATCTTTTAAAATATAATCTTTTAAAAGACTTTTCCATTGTTTTTGGGTGATATTACCTTTAACAGTTCCAGCAAAGTTGTGTCTTAAACCTAGTGTATGTCCTACTTCATGGGCCACAACTGCTGCAATATGATCTTGAGATATCCTTCTAATAATTGCTTCTTGTTCTTTTTTGGGAAGCTCGATAACCTCATTTAATGATTGGGTAAGTCCATGAGTCATTACATTATGTGCATCAAGATTACAAAGGTGGTGCTCATCAAATCCTTTAAGTGCTAGGGCCACTTTTTGGTCTTCTTCTTTTTTCTCAAGAGTTAGTTTTAAAAGGGTTTCTTTAGCCTCTTTAACACTACTAAGAGCAAATGAAGAAGTCATATAAACAGTTGAGTTTAAAGTTTGACCCGTTAATGGATCTGCTTGAATATTTGCGTATGCAAAGCCAGCTGTAGACCAATCTACCCATTGTACAAGGTTAAGATTTGGGTCATGTGGAGTTCTTTCATCTTTAAGAACTTTAACTTTTATTAAATCTTTTCCTAAGGCCTTATTCCAGTAGAGAACGCCATCTTTTACTGCCTGCAGATACTCTTTAGGCGTATTTGCAGAAATATGATAAGTTATAGGTTTGTTTTCATCATATTTAAGAATGTAGTAATTTTTTACTTTGTCTCTATCTGTAGCTTCAGGGTCTAAAATGGGGTGAGTTTCAAAGTAGCCTACCTTTTTAAGTAAGGTTGATTTTTTAGGGTTAAAAGTTTTTGAAGGATTATATAAGCTAAGCTCATACTTCATTCTATATGTTTTATTTGAAACCCTAATAAACTGATCTATGAAAACATAATTTTCTTTATTTTCAACTTTCTCAATAAAGCTGTCATCAACGACAATCGCATAGTCCTCACTATCAACATTATAGTCTGAGCTATGCATGCTTCCTTGGATGAGAAGAGTGCTCATCCCTTTATCAAAATCAAAAGCTATCTCTTTATTGTTTTCAAAAATGATAGGAAATGAGGCCAGAAGGACTTTTGTTTTGAGTGAGTCAGAGATCATTAGTCCTTTAGTATTCTCAAACATGAAAATTTTATTTTCTCTTCTTTCAAAAAATACAATTTTGGACTTGAGGGAGGATCCTGTTGCAACCGGATATCCATAGATTCTTGATGCAATAAGAAGAAAGTCTTTATCGAGTGCCTTCTTCTGAAGAATGACATCATACGACGTATTTATAGATTTATCAGTACTTTTAACCCCGTATATCAAGGGTGAGGAGGCAAAAAGGCTTGAGCTAATTAACAGAGAGATAAAAAATGTAAATCTTTTCATAATATTAACCAATTGTTTAAACGTCGCATGATGGACTAAATAGGTTAAAAAATATAGGTTGTTCATGCCTAAGCGGTCAATAGTAAATAAAAATAAGTTGTGAATTATGAAAGAAAATGTTGCGAAATTGTTACTTGATGTGGGTTGCGTCAAAATATCGCCCTCAAACCCCTTTACTTACGCGTCGGGTCTTAAGGGCCCTATATATTGTGATAATCGTAAAATATTAAGTCACCCAGAAAGCCGGTCACAAATAGTAAATAACCTTAAGGAGTTAGTAACTTCTTTGGATTTAAACTTTGATCACCTTGCAGGACTTGCGACAGCGGGGATACCACACGCAGCATTTTTGGCCCATGAGCTTAATAAGTCTATGGTTTATGTAAGAAGTAAACCAAAGGGGCATGGAAAAGGAAACCAGGTTGAAGGTGACTATGGGCCTGGTCAAAAGGTCCTTTTAGTAGAAGATCTTGTTAATCAAGCCAGTAGTCTTGTTGATGCTGTTAACGGTGTCAAAAAAGAAGGTTTAGAGGTTGTTGGTTGTGTATGCATTGTTGATTATCAAATGGAGACAGCAAAGAAGAGGTTAGAGGAGATGGGAATAAATCTATTTTCTTTAACGAACTTTGAAAGTCTCGTAAATGTACTCAATCAAAACGGTCAATTAACCGAACAGGAGAACGAACTTTTAGTGTCTTGGCATAAAGATCCTAAGAATTGGCAAAACGTTTAAAAGAAAAAATAAAGTTAACTATATATAAAATATCAAAAGTAAGGGGATGGCATGGCCAGTGCAAAAATAGTCATTGATGGAAAAACATATGAGTTACCCGTAATAGAAGGTAGCGAGGGTGAAAAGGCCATAGATATTAGTAAACTAAGAGCTGAAAGTAAGATTATTACTTACGATAATGGTTTTGGTAATACAGGCTCTTGTCAGTCAGGAGTAACATTCTTAAACGGTGAAAAAGGGATACTTCACTATAGAGGTTATCCTATTGAGCAATTAGCAGAAAAATCTAATTTTGTGGAATGCTCTTACTTGCTTAATTATGGCGAGTTACCAAAGAAAACAGAACTAAGAAAATTTGATAAGGCCATTAGATCTAGTGGCAAGATACCTAAGGGGATTAAAGATATTATTGATTCTTTTCCTAAAAAGGCACACCCAATGGCAGTTTGCTCTTCCTCAATGGTGGCCTTATCTGGGTTTTATCCCGAGTTAAATGATGTATTGGAGCTTGATGATAAGAAAAAAATGACAATCATCACTCAACTAATGGGTCAAGTTTTAACGATGGCCACGAGGTTCTATCGTAATAGTCAGGGCAAAGCTCCAAGAAACCCGAAAGAAGATTTGGATTATTGTTCAAACTTTTTATACATGATGGGAATGAAGCCTGATCCAGAATTGGCCAAGGCACTAGATACACTACTTATTCTGCATGCAGATCATGAGCAAAATTGCTCGGCCTCAACTGTTAGAGTTATTGGCTCGGCCCAGGCAAATGTTTTCGCTTCTATTTCTGGTGGAATCGATGCTTTATGGGGACCTTTACATGGTGGAGCTAATCAAGCTGTTTTAGAGATGCTTGAGCAGATTCAACGTGATGGTGGAGATTTTAAAAAGGCCTTACAAAGAGCGAAAGATAAGGAAGATTCGTTTAGATTAATGGGATTTGGACATAGGGTTTACAAGAACTTTGATCCTCGTGCAAAAATTATTAAAAAGGCCTGTGATACTGTTCTTTCTAAATTAGGCGTCGAAGATCCTCTATTAGATATCGCAAGAGGTTTAGAGGAAGAAGCGCTTAAAGATCCATACTTCGTAGATAGAAAACTCTATCCTAATGTTGATTTTTATTCGGGAATAATTTATCGGGCCTTAGGTATACCGACAAATATGTTCACAGTAATGTTTGCTATTGGGCGCTTACCTGGTTGGCTTTCTCAATGGAAAGAAATGTTAGAGTTTAAGGGTACAAAAATTGTACGGCCAAGACAGATTTATGTTGGGGCCAATCATAGAGATTACCTAGAAATAAAAAAGAGATAATTGGACTATTCAAAAATAAGAGACCTTCTTTTACACCCTCTTGATGACGTTGAACTAGTCAGGAGGGTCAAAATACTCAGTGAGAACTTTACTGTAAAAAGAGAAAAAATAGGAGAGTATGTCCTTGATGAAAAACAGGTCTCTGCCTATGCGGGCTTCTATCTTCCAACTAATTTACCTAAATTAAAATTCTTATTAGATCAGCTTCCCTTAAAGGTGCGGGAGCAGATCAGTAATTGTCATATAATAGATTTTGGCACTGGCCCTGGAACTTATGCTTTAGGGTTTTGTGATTATTTCAAGAAACTCCCTGAAATTCATTTGGTTGATCAGTCTTCCATTATGCTTGATCAAGCAAAAAAAATATTTTCTCATATGTTTCCCTCTCAGGAAATATCGGCCAGTAGTTCTTTAGGGAATATCAAAGCTGAAACTCTTCTTTTTTTTGGAAATAGCCTCAACGAAATAACATTAAATGAGCTTTGGAAAATATTAGAAAAAGTTAAACCTAAATTCTTTGCCTTTATTGAGCCAGGTACAAGAGATTTTTTTTCTAAGGCGCTTGATATTCGTCGGGGTATGGGACAGAGAGGTTATTGTTGTCACTTTCCATGTCCTTCTCTTAACTATTCTTGTCCTTTGGAAAAGAAAAAAGAAGATGATTGGTGCCACCAAGTTATTCAGGTTACACATGATCAGCAGCTTGAAAGAATTTCTCAAATGGCAAAACTTGATAGAAGGACACTTCCGTTTACGGCCCATTTTTATGAATTAAATGGGCAACATGAAACATCTCCAACTCATGGACGCTTGATCCGCATGATAAAAGAGACTAAGTTTAGTTATATTTGGGAGCTATGTATTCAGGATGAAAATCTTAAAAATATTAAAGTAGAGTTATTAAAGAAAGGTTTAGATAAGAAAAAGATAAAAAAGCTAGCGACTGGTGTTGAAGTTAGCTTTAATGTTTTAAAGAATCTTGGAGATGGCCATTACCGTGTTGAAGTTCTTAACCTTGATAGTTTATTCTAAATCTCTATATGATCGATTTGAATTTCTCTAATTTCTAGTTCTTGTTCTAAAAATTTGGAGAGGCAGTCATTTTCAAAAAAATATTCTTCCTCCCACAAATAAAGACCTTCTGGAAAAATAAATTCCATTATTTACTCCTTTGTTAAGACTATATTCGTCAAGGAGTTTTATTTTTCAAGGTTGGAGGGAGAAAATATCAGAAACTTGATATAAACTTAATTAAAGAAAAATGGGCCCATGAAAGGCCCATAATCTTAAAACTTTAATGAACTGATTACTTCTTTTTAGCTTTGGCCTTGGCCAGTTTTTCAGCATAAGCACCACCGAATTTTTTGTTGAATTTTTCAATTCTACCTTCGGTATCTAGAACCTTTTGCTTACCTGTATAGAAAGGGTGACAACTTGAACAGATATCAATTTTTTTAAGTTCAACGGTACTTTTTGTATTGAATGTAGCACCACATACACATTCTACGTTTACATCGTGAAGAGTTGGATGAATTCCAGGTTTCATATTTCTTAACCTTTGTTATGGCCTAAGTTGCTAAAATACAACAGGCAACTCTCTAATTTAGACAGTGGAATTTCGCTTAATTTGCACTTTTTGTCAATGAATTAATGGGCACTACATGAATCGCACCCACTACCGTCTTTGATTGGGTTACCAGGGATAAAGTCAAAATGAGAATAGCGTTCATTTATATATTGGATAGCATCACTAAGTATTTGAAATTCTTGCTGGAAGAACTCGTGTTTGGCCTCAAGGTCAGTGCTTGTTACAAAGTATAACTCATCATTTTCGAGATCAGCTCCCATATATATTTGAATTCTAAGATTACCATTCTTAAAATATGAATAATTCCAGTTATTTAGATCTATATTCACAATCTGCTCCTGTCCAAAACCTGTAGTGATTATCCCTTATCACATTTAAGTTGTCATCTTGTAGTTAAAGTTGTAATTTTTGCTGCTCGATTACGGGAAATTTGGAGGATATTGTGGCAGCAAAGGGACCTAGAGTTATTATTCATCTTGAGTGTACAACTTGTAGAAAAGCTGAGACCCCAGGGGTTTCAAGATACTCAACCACTAAAAACAAGAAGACAACTCCTGAAAGATTGGAGCTTAAGAAGTATTGTCGTTTCGAAAGAAAACATACTTTACACAAAGAAATTAAATAACTTTGAGCGCTCTAAGTCTATGGGCGCTTATTTCATTTTAAAAAGATAGTTTATTCTTACTAGAACTTAGTAGATTGTATTCATTCAATACAAATAACTTCATTTGTCCTTTAGGAATAAGGAAAGGGTATTTCTTATTTGATGCTTCAATAGCAAAGTTTTGCCTCTTATCTATATTAAGACCTGGTAAAGAATAAATTAACCAAGTAACTGTATATTTATATTCTTTTCCTATTTGGTCCTTAATTACAATTGAGAAGCGAGGGTTATCAATTAACTTGTTAAGACCTTTTTCAAGCTTTTCAGTAAGTTGATCCATTATGAGGTTACTTTTTAAAGCACTCAAGTGAGAAAGGTAATATTCAACTTTTTCAGAAGAAAGAGATCTGCCTGTTTTTAGACCGAGCCAATTACCCTCGTCCTTTTTAATACCTAATACAAGTATCTGTTTTTTTCCTTTTTGCGTTCTATAGATTTTAAGCTCAGATATGTCTGAAGAGGCCAAAGTTAAAACTCGCGAATTAATAAAGCTAGATAAGTCATATCGTTCAAAGGAGTCTTCCAAAAGGGCCGTTTGGTAAATATAGTCCTTATCACTATGGTTTATATAGGTTGAGCTCGTAATAGAGTCGATAAGGCCATGGTCAATTTGAAATGTTTCACCACTAGTGTTTGTTAGCTTAACTGAAATGAGTGGGGGATTTAAAGAATAATTACTAATATTTATCGGATCTTTAGAAAAGATCCTCTTTATTTTAATGCCCTCAATGTTTTTAATAATTTTTGCGACTGTCTGAGTGTTTGCTTCTAGAGATCTAGGGTGTGTTATATTCCAGCCGGAGTTGTCTTTTTGAAGAGTCACTTCACCAAGCCCATTTTTAAAAACCAATTTTTTGATTTGGTTTAACTCACCAGGCTTAAAAAGACTCGTATACTCAGTACTGATATTATCTGTTTTTAATGGGGCCCTAAAAAACTCAGTAACCAATGCTGTGACAACAAGCGTTGCCGTGAAGACAGCTAAAATAGCAGTTGAGAAATTATTTCTGTTAAATCTTAACTTTATCAACATAGAATCAATATTAACTTGATTTCCCATTATCGTATAGGGAATATGCTTTTATTAAGTAGAATAAGGATGCGCGTTATGTGGTTATTTGAACTATTTATTGAGGGTGGTTTTATTATGTGGCCACTTCTTTTGTGTTCTTTACTCGTTTGGGCCGTGGCGATTGAAAGATGGTTTTATATGAATAAATTTAAAACACAGTCATCAATGGTCTATTCCAATGCTCTAGAGCTTTTAAAGAAAAATAAGTGGGATGAATTTAAAGGTGTTTCTCGTTCTGCAAACCCATTAATACAAAGGCTCTATTTTAACTTACTAGATAAAGGTAGAGGCTCTGCTTTGTGGCAAAATAATATTGAACGTAGATTTCAGGAAACGCAGGCAGACCTTAAAAGATATTTATGGATTCTTGGGACGATTGGAAATTTGGCCCCTTTCATAGGGTTATTTGGTACCGTAGTAGGGATTATCAAATCCTTTGAATCTATTTCCAAAACGGGTAAGAGTGGATTTGCGGTTGTGTCTGGAGGACTAGCTGAGGCATTAATCGCTACAGCAGCAGGAATAATCGTGGCCGTAATTTCGGTTATGTTTTTTAATTATTTTCAAACAAGAATAAGAAACCTTTCTTTAACTTTTAAAAATGAAGTTGAAGAGGTTCGAGATCTACTAATGGAAGAAAATTAATGGCCATTCACCTTAACTCAGATAATGATGATGAGCTAGTCAGTGATATTAATATGACACCTTTTATTGATATCATGTTAGTATTATTGATCATTTTTATGGTTAGCTCATCCGTTGGTCTAGAGACTGGTCTTGATATTGATGTACCAAAATTAGCTGGTAGTAAAGCACAGACTGGTGACTCTAATGCAGTAGTTGTTAGTTTGGATAGTAAAGGAAACCTATTTGTAGATAGTGGTTCAGTTAGTGAAGAAAAATTTGTTAAGAGTGTTAAAAGCTCAATGGATAAAAAAGATACTAGGTTAGTGATACTACAGGGTGATAAGAGTTCATCTTTAGGCTTAACAGTTAAGGTTATGGAGCTAATTAAAGAGGCCGGTGCGCAAAGTATTGGAATAGGAACTCAATCTAATTAAAGATCTAAATCATCTAGTTCATCGCTGTCTTCAGTAAGATCTTCCTCTTCCTCTTCAACTTCTTCTACTGGAGCACTTACTGCTACTTTGGGGGTTGACTTGGAAGTAGTTGACTCAATAGATTGTAAAAACTCTCTTAATAGGGAACGTTCTCCCTCTTTAATGAAATTAAATTTAACGCCTATACGATAAAGCATTTTTTTATTGCTTATAACTCTTGTTTTCATGTTAACTTCACGACAGTGAGCTATAACTCCAGAGACTGAAAATAGCTTTGGTACCAGAAACTCAATAACTACTGCCGACCCAAGAATGAACTTATTCGTGCAAAATAAATACATATCATTCATTGTTATTTCAGAGATTATAGTAGTCCCATAAGCTAATTTATCTTCTATGATTAGAGGAGTACGTTGACTAACCTTAGTTATGTCATCACTAATAGTGTCCTGACTCTCTTTCTCTTCTTCATTAGCAGATTCTTCTGCTTTCGCTTCTTCAGTTTCACCTTCTGTAGGTTCCTCGGCCTTTTTTTCTTCAATTGCTTCTGTATCTTGAATAAGTGGAATAACATTAGTGGAGTATTCTTGAGTTAGTTCTTCTATTAATTTGTTTTTTGCTATTTCGGGGTCGTTTTTAAGCTTTTCAACAATAATAGCTTCTATTTCATCTTGGAGGCTCCAAATACGAAGAGATATCTTCTTTACAAATAATGGTTCTCTAGAATGTCCATGTAACTGTGTCATGAATCTATTTTAAACTAGGTAAGCAAAAAAAACAGAGCTTTTGTTCAGGGTAAAAGGTTCCTAGTCACTCTTCGGTTTCGATATAAACTTATAATAATATTAAGGATTTATTTTCTAAAATTTAGTTCCCTAAATAAGGAGATTTTATGTCAGTTTTGAAGACAATTTTAGTGACCTCGGTGTTACTAGCGGGTACCTCTATTCAGGCCCAAGAGTATGTACCAGGTGAAGTTATTATTAAATATAGAAATTCTTTTAATAAGAATAATGTTGCCAATAAATTAAGCACATTAGGGGCCGAGTCAGTAAGAGCTGTAAACGTAAGCTTTGGAAATTTTTATGTAGCAAAATTTGATACGAAAAGCTCAATTAAAGGGATTATTCAAGGACTAGAATCAGATCCAGATATAGAGTACTCAGAGCCTAATTATATTTATAAGGCCATAGGTAAAAGAGAAAATGTTCTTTATTCTCCTAATGATCCGCAGTTTAGTAAATTATGGGGTCTTAATAATACAGGATCTAATGATCCTAATACGAGAAGTGGAGTTGCTGGTGCTGACATAAAAGCACTAAAGGCATGGGAGATTGAAAGAGGAGATAGAGGAGTTAAGATAGCCGTAATTGATACAGGTATTGATTATAATCATAAAGATTTACGTGATCAGATGTGGGTAAATGAGGCCGAGCTTAACGGTGAAGAAGGAGTCGATGATGACGGCAACGGATATGTAGATGATATTCATGGCTATGACTTTGCTAATAATGATGGTGACCCTATTGACGGTCACGGTCACGGGACACATTGTGCCGGAACAATTGGTGCCTCTCATAATGATGTTGGTGTAGCAGGGGTTATGGAAAATGTAACTTTTATTGCTTTAAAGTTTCTTACCGATCAAGGTAGCGGGTCTACTGAAGGAGCTATTAAGTCGATTGATTACGCTACGAAAATGGGTGTTGATATAATGAGTAACTCTTGGGGTGGTGGAGCTTATTCAGAGGCCTTAAAAGAGGCCATTGAAAGGGCCGCAGAACAGGGAATCATCTTCACTGCAGCTGCAGGAAATAGTGGTACTAATAACGATGCTTCTCCTCACTATCCTTCAAATTATGATGTTATCAACGTTATATCAGTAGCAGCTTCTGATTCATCTGATAAGTTAGCTAGTTTTTCTTGTTACGGCTCTAAAACGGTACATATTGCGGCCCCAGGAAAAAATATTCTTTCAACTGTTAAAAACAATGGCTACGCGGTTTACTCAGGAACTTCAATGGCCACACCACATGTTTCAGGAGCTCTAGGTCTTTTAATCTCTAAAGAAGGTAGACTTCCTTTAGATGAAGTAAGAGATAGAGTTATGGCAACAAGTGATGTTGTAAAACAATTAAGAGGTAAGGTTATCTCAGGCTCAGGTCGTTTAAATACTTACAACCTTTTAACTGATACAAGACCTGAAAGAACAGACCCAAAAGAAAGTGACTGGGTTGATGTTTCAATTGAAAGATGGGAAACGGCACATCCTTACCAAAACAATGCTGATGAAACTCGAACTTATAACGTTGAAGGCGCCAAGTTTCTTAGAGTTGTTATTAAGAAGTACGAGTTAGAAAACAAGTACGATACATTGAGTTTGGCCGGAAATGATAGGGAAGAGAGTGTATCGATAACAGGAAGTGGAGAGAATTTTGCGACAAACTATATCAGTGGAAACAAGCTTAAATTAACATTTAAGTCAGACAGATCAATCACCAAGTGGGGATTTGTTATTGAGAAAATTCAGGCAGTTTACTAATTAATAAAAGGGGAGGCACTCGCCTCCTCTTTATTTATCTTTCAACGAGACCGTATTTTACACCGTATTTTTGAATAAATTTAGAAAGAGAACCTAGCTTATCAAGTGTTCTAATTGCGCTTGTAGAAAGTCTTAATTTTACAGTTTCCCCAGATACTGGATCAAAAACTCTTTTTGTTTTTAAGTTAACTTCTTGTTGCATTTTAGTCTTAATATTTGAGTGAGAAACTCTGTTCCCGACAAGTCTTCTTTTTCCTGTTAAATCACATCTTCTTGACATAAAAACCTCAATAATATCGTCATTTTAAAGAGGCTCACTATAATATTGTTTGTCAAAAAGGGCAAGGGTATAATTAATTATGAATTCAATAACTTAACGCGTTGCGAGAGGTAATAATGTTAAGAAAGACTAAAAAAATGATCATTTTTGTATTCACAGTGGCGGTAATACCCCTAGTTTTACTTGCTCAGGAAGGACTATCCAAGTACGAGAGGATTGGGAACTTAGAGGAGCGTGTAAATAAGCTAGAGCAAGAAGTCGCTGAACTTAAAAGCAAGCTAGTAAGTCAGTAGTTAAACTACCCTTTTGTTGGCGTAATTCTCAGTTTCTTGAGTTTAGCATTGATTGTTCTTTTTTCTTTTTTAAGAGCGCTTTCATACTTTTTGATTTCTGGGCCAAGAATATCTTTTTGAAAGCTTTTTCTTCTTTTCTCAGACTGGTTTTTAAAACTTAATTTTAATTGAGTAATTTTTTTCTTTAGAACCTTGTTTTTCTTTTTATTAATAAGGCTCATTTGAGACTTGAGACTGTTGAGTTTTTTAATATAAATCTTACGAAGCTCATGATTTCTTTTAAGGAATTGAAGCTGGTGATTAAAAAGCTTTTTCTCTTGCTCAAGCTTTATTCTGGTATTTTCTGAAATATAGTCTTGGTAGATCTTTTGTCTTTTTCTTTGAGTTTCAATGCCTTTTCGAGGGGCGGCCAAAAGTGACAAACTAATAAAGAAAAAAGCGATAAAGATTTTCATAAATAGATCCTTGCTTGGTTTCCTTTATAGTATATTTTTTTTCTTATAAAAAAAGAACTATTAATGACACCAGCCTACAAGAACCACTCTCTTACCAGAGCTCATTGCACTAACCTTATGTTCATAGCCGTATTGACCAGTTAAAAATAAAGTAAGGGCGCCAAATTCTTGAGTAGGTAATTCGGTCAATTGTTCTGGTTCCCCTTTTTTCCTAAAAAGAAGACTCCCTCCTTGTACTTTGCGGTGCTCTAGAGTTAGGGATAGGGTAAAAGCAAAGGATCTAGAACCATCGTCATGCCAAATACCTTCTTCGACGCTAGAGTCTCTTACGGCCAACATGAGTTCAAAATGTTCAAAATCATGATATTCAAGAAGTTTTGATCTAAGAGTTCCCCCTTTTTCCATGAGTTTATGAAAGCTTTGATCAAGTTTTTCCCAATTTTGTTCTTTTACAAAATTTTTTATATTCTCAGATAAAGGGTAGAATAATTGTGTATAACCTTTTTTAAAAAGCTCTTTTTTAGAGGATTTATTTATGTCTAAGTTTAAGCTCATGTTTCCAATTTTTGCCATTATTGTATTAATTGGCGTTTATTTAAATAATAAATTTGAAGCTCCACTTATAGGCATGGATGACACTGTTCGTAAAGAGAATAGTAAACGACCTATAGTACCAGTTCCGGATCAGACTTACTCCTATGATAAAATAAGCAGTGAGGAGATTTATAATAAGAAATTAAAAGCAGAAGAAGAGGTTAAACTAAGAGCACAGATGTGTGAGAAGGCCACAGATGCCTTTTTTTCTGAAGATAATAATTCAAAGTTACAAAATATTGATACTAAAGTTCTTACGAATAGAATTCAATATATATTTAAAAATACTCTTCACTTAACCGGAGAGGCAAAAATTTTAAAATATGTAACTAAGCTCCTAGAGAGAAGAAGTAAGCTTGTTGATCCGGATGAGGTATTTAATAATTTACAAAACTTTGAGGCTTGCCGTGATTTACGATCATCTCAGTTTCTAAATCAAGTTTTATCTTCGATTGAGAACATTCAAAGTGAAAAAAAACAGATGCAAGAGTTAAAAGGATTATATCTCTACAGTCTGAAAAGAGTTTTAGGGCAGGACTTTAGAGGATTGAATTTAAAATACATCACTCAACAGCTTAAAGGAATGTCTGAAGTTAACTTGATTGATAAAGAGGTAAGACAAAAGCTGGAGAGCATTGATGGTGGTATAAATGATGAGCTTATTATCTTTAAAGAGCAGTACCATCAAGAAGTAACAAACCTTAAAAAGGTTGAAGAACTTCTAAGGCACTTCAGTGCCAATAAGAATTTTCGTGATGAATTGGATAAGCTTATAACAAGAGAATTAGAAAAAATTGAGGCCCAATTGGGTATGAACTAGTCTTCCATACACAGGTATATTTTTTTATGATCAACACCGGCCTTAATAAAGGTTTCTTTTACCTGCGATAATATCCATTGTCTTATGGGCCGAGGGTAACGGATTTTACCATCAAAGCTAGTATTCATATCTTCGGCCAAGAAATAAGATTGTGGATAGTTCTTTTTGACTTGATAGTAGCTTTCTTTCGAAAAACGAACAACTCCAATTGATATATATTGCAAAAGCTCAATTCTTAAATGCTGAAGAATTTGTTTAGCAAGCTGTTCATATTCTTCTTTAAGGCCTTCAGTATATATAATGGGATCTAGGTGAATTCCAATGGGGTGTCCCAGATCAGATAATTTTTTTATGGCCTTAAGACGAGAGATTAAGGAAGGTGTTTTTTCTTCCGTCTTTTGTAAAGCAGGCTGTGGTGATAAGGAAAATGATGTAATAATATTCTCTAGTGGTTCCTGTTTTAGAATAGCTTTTATATTGGAGGACTTAGTCCGAAGTTCTAGCTTAGCATTTTTAAGGTTTTTAAAGAGTCTATAAAAAAATGGAACTTCATCTGTGATATGACTTAAAGCAAGGCTATCACTAAACTCGCCTGCGTGGAACCAATAGGTTTCTTTGGGGTCGGCACATAAGCTTTCAATGTTTTTGCCTATATCATTATAGTTGATAAAAAGAACAATATCGGGGGAGTGAAAATAACCTTGGAGGTAACAGTAATGACATTCATATATGCAGTTATAAGCATGAATGAAGTAGTAATGTTTACCATTATCTAGTCCATATGCATCGGGAGCTTCTTTAATGAGAGTACCTTTTTTTTCGGCAATAAAAAGGTTTAAGTTGTCACGTTTTTGCAAATAAGGTTTTTTTACTTTATTAAAAAAGGCCTCGTGGTCATCTATTACAATAGGATCATCTCTTTTTAATTTATCTAAAATATGCTTTGCTCTAGGATGAGAAAGACATGATTTTTCTATAAAGACTTTATTAAACATCTATTTTGCCTTTAAAAAAATCATTCCATTTCTGGTGAGGAAAAGATGAGAGCTTTTCAATAAGTGCTTCAAAGTCATCCGGACCTTCTAAATCAATATTAAACTTGATATTTTGCCTTTCTAGGTTTTTATCAAAGCTTACATTACCTTTTAGGCCATTGAAGTGGTCATTGAATTTATCAAGCTCCTCTTTTAATTTGTTCTTTAGAGGATGTATGAGTTGATTGAGTTCTTCAAGAAGAGATGATGCCCTTCTTTTTCTATTTTCAAATTCTTTTTTTTCAAATCTTTTAATAATGGACTTTATTTCAGAGAAGGGAATGTTTTTAATTTGACTAGCATTAATGAGCTTTTGGTAAAGTTTCTTTTGTGAAAAGCTCAAATGAAAATAGTTTGGATTTGGCCATTCAAAATCCAAAGTATGCGTCTGCTTATTATTTAAGGTTTTGAACCATGAGTACTGAGTTTGACTATATTTTTCAGCATTCTCTTTGACAACCTCACATATATTATCTGAGGATTGGTTGATAATATCAGATATGATTTTAATAGACCTAATCGGCTTTTTAAATCTTTTGGCGACTGAGGCCAGAGACCATAGTTCACGGTCGATGAGATCTGCTACTGGTCTTAGCTCAGTTTTATGAACACGATCGGAATGAGTGATACAATCAAGAAGCGGAATTCCGTCATCAGCATAATTGAGAGTGTGGGATTTAAATTCTAGGTGGTCCTTTAAACAAAGGTAGCTGGTTCGAACTTCGACCATATTATGAATAAAGTCTTGGTACTTTGAGTTTAGTAGACCACAAACGCCAAAATTATATATTTCATCAATATCATTATTAAAGGCACCAAGAAGGCCAGCGAGGCATTCTGAGGCATTTTGTGGCCCCTCTCCGGTGATAAGGATATAACCATCTGGAAATTGATAGACTCCCTGATATATAAAATCGATGGCCTTGCATTTTTCGTTTTTAAAAAATGCAATGGCCTCAAGAGGGTGAGCAAAGACGAGTAATTTCATATTGTAACCTTAAAAGAATTCTTATAGTGTACGTAACGCATCTGTCAAACAGGTACTTTATGAAAAATCAAATACTTAATGAATATTCTGAGCTTCCTTTTATTTTCGGTGGGGCATCTCTATCTGGTGACTCCGGAGGTTATGGCTTTGGGCAAATATCGTCTAAAGACTCTCAGCAGCTTTTGGAGTTTTGTTATGAGTCGAGTCTAAGAGTTTTTGATACTGCACCTATTTACGGATTTGGTGAATCAGAAGAGACAATAGGAAGTTTTGTAAAAGGAAAAAGAGAAGATTGTTTTTTAATCAGTAAAGGTGGAGTCAGTTGGCATAACTCTAAAAGAGTAAATATGACTAATGAACCTAAAGTTATTGAAACAATGATTCATGAATCCCTGACAAGATTGAATACTGATTATATAGATCTATATATGATCCATTGGCCAGATGAGAGGGTTGATATACGAAGAGCTTTAGAAGTTTTAGTTAAGGCCAAGGAGAAAGAGAAAATAAAACATATTGGACTTTGTAATACAAATCTTGATGATATTAACAAGGCCAATGAACTAGAGCGAATCCAATTTATTCAGTCAGAGTTGAATTATTTTAATCAAGCTCCATACAACGACACGAAAGATTATCTTCAAAATGAAGACGTCACTTTTATGAGTTGGGGCACTCTTGATAAAGGCATTTTGACCAAAAGGGCCCATAAACAAAGAAAGTACGATTCATCAGATGCAAGAAGTTGGGCCCCGTGGTGGAAGAAAATGGATAAAAACTCTAAGTATGAAAGAGTTGAAAAATTAGAGAAGAGTCTTTTGAATTATGGAGTCAGTTTATTAGAGTTTGCTCTACATTATAATTTATCATTCGAATATTTAGATTATGTCCTCGTCGGAGCAAAAAAACCTCAACAGCTATATGAAATAGTAAAAGCGCTAAAAAAAGAGATTCCTAAAGAGTTAAAAGAAATAATGTATGAATTATAAAATAAGTGTGATTATTCCTACTTATAATAGATTAACAGTGCTTTCTCGTGCTCTTGAGTCTGTATTTGCTCAAATTTACCAACCTTTCGAGATAATTGTTATGGATGATGGTTCTAACGATGAGACCAAATCTTATGTTGAGGCCCTTCAAAAAAATACTAAGATTCCACTTCACTATTATTATGTAAACCGAAAGGGGGTAAGCTATTCTAGAAATCAAGGAGTGAAGGTCTCCCAAGGAGATTGGGTTGCTTTTTTAGATAGTGATGATGAATGGTTACCAACTAAAATAAGTGAACAAGTTTCACTATTAAATCAAAACCCTAACTTAAAGCTTATCCATACTGAAGAGATATGGGTTCGAAATGGCGTTAGAGTTAATCAAATGAAGAAACATCAAAAGTTAGGAGGGTGGATTTTTCCTTTTTGCTTGCCGTTATGTCGCATTAGCCCCTCTAGTACAATGATGAATAAGCTATTTTTTAATGAGCTTGGTGGCTTTCGTGAGGATTTTGAGGTTTGTGAAGATTATGATTTATGGCTAAAGGTCACAGCTCGAGAGCAAGTTGGTTATGTAAGTGATCCACAGATTATTAAATATGGTGGGCATGAAGATCAACTTTCTCAAAAGTACCATTCAATGGACATATGGAGAGTTAAATCGTTACTAGATATTTTGTCGTATAAGGGATTAGCCGATAGTGATCGAGAATTGGTTAATAAACATATATCAAAAAAATTAAAAATACTTCAAATAGGCTACAAAAAAAGAAATAAGCTAGAGGAATTAAAAAATAGGTTGGCCAACTTAGGTATTGAGATCAAAAAAATGGAACTGCTATATTTAAAGAATGAAGTGTTGAATGCCACAACTCGTCCTGCGGATTTTCAATAGGTGTTTTAATGGTGTAGTTAACCTTAAAGTATTTAGTTTCAAATCGAGGGTTAAGGGTAATAAACTGATTACTTATTTTAGCAAGGACAAAGAAAGGATAGTCCTCTTTAACTCTAAAGTCGTAAGCAGCATATATTCCTCTTAGCAGGGCATACTTAAACCTCTGGTGAATGCCGAAATATAACTGCCCTTGCCCAACATTAAAACTAAGCCTTCCATGGAGCAAAGGTCGTGATTCATATAACGCTGCCCTTGTACTAGTTCCATTCATAATTTTAAACTCTTGGATCTCAGCAAGTAGTTTAAAGTTTCGATAGGCCTTTTTATAAAATAGATCTAAATTATAGGTAACTTCTTTTTTATTTAAATCATCAACCTCAAAAAGTTTTCCTTCTGATGCTAAGGATTGCTCATCGAGAACTGAAAGAAGATCACTTCGACTCATTTGATAATACCTTAACCCATAGGCCTCACTTGGATTATTTTGGAAATATGTATCTACTCCGATTCTGGTTTCTTTTTTTAGATAGAGGTTTACTTCGGGATCGGAATTATTTGTTGTATTAGCAATTGATAATGATAGACCTATATTGAAATTATAAAAAAGACTTGAGTCTATTTTAAACTTACTGACTTTAAAGGAAGGTAGGGGAATGGCCGCCTCAAGATTTGCATCTATGTACCTTGCCGTGTTGACGTTGTTATTGAGAATATTAAGCATGTTAGTTTGTTTTTGGGTAGATGTCAGACCGGCCCTATTTCCGTTTTTAACATCTCCAATTAATGATTTGGAACCAGAAGAAAGTAATACTTCTAGATTAAAGAATGAATGGAAGCTAACTTGTTTAAGTTGTCTATCAATAAGAACTTTATCACGCATTAGCGTATAGCGGTAAAGTTCACTTCGGCCTTTGGATAAGGCGATAACTGGAATAAAAAGTAAAATGATGTAGAGTTTTTTAGTCATAGTATGATTATATTATTTCTAAGGAGGATACCTCTAAGTTCAGGCAAAAATGTCCAGCTTAGGAAAGTCGTTGTGCGCTGAGCAATTCTTCTCTGATATACAAAGGGTTACGTCTCAATTTTCTCTTGTCAAACTTGATTAAAATGCGTAGGTTTGCTTTCTACCTTTTGAGGGCCTGTAGCTCAGTTGGGAGAGCGCGACGCTGGCAGCGTTGAGGTCGCAGGTTCGATCCCTGTCAGGTCCACCAATTTATTTATTTTTATATTTTAACAACAACTCTACAAGTAATGGTCTTTGAATCGGTTTTGAAATAGTATCATCAAAGCCTGCATCTATAGCAGTCTTCTTATCTTCCGCGCTGTTAAAGCTAGACATGGCAATACATGGCACTGGGTTTGCTTTATTTTCTTTTTCATACTCTCTTATTTTTTTTATGGCGGTGAGACCATCCATAATAGGCATTTGAATATCCAATAATAAGATATCAGCAGAATTGCCTTCTTTTATATATTCGAAGGCATCTTTACCATTTTCAAGGCCAATCAACTGACAATAACTCTCTCTTAGTAGTCTAAATAAAATATCATGATACATTTTATTATCGTCAGCAAAAACAATAGTAACACCTGTTAGGTCGAGGTCTTTCATATTTAACCTTAATTTTTAAGTATTATATCAGATTTTCACTTGAATTTGTTATAGGAGTTGGGACGGTTTATGCCGTCCCATTCACTTTGGTACAGTGAACTCGTATGTTACCAGGTAGGGGTTCTTTTTAAGTTCTTTGTATTAAAACCTAAAGATTTTGCTAGATCTACCATCTTATTATAGCGACTTGAGTCAATGCTTTTATTTCTTGAAAGAATCCATAAGAACTCTCTTTTTGAATCACCAATGAGAACATTTTGGTAGTTTTCATCTATGTCGAGAATCCAGTATTCTCCAGCAAAAAGACCGAAATGTTTAAAGATGGGTGCAAATCCTACCTTAAGTTTGGAGTTAGATTTTTTATCTGTTACGAAAGCAACCCCTTTGGCCTTTTTAATTTTACTTGGATCCTTTATGGTTCTACATTCATTTAGAACTTTGACCCTTCCTTTTCCTAGAGTGTATGTTGCTTTAGCAGCACCACAAAACCTTTGAAAAAAGTAATCATATCTAGCTATTTCATACCAGCTACCCATGTATCTCTCTAAATCAAAAGCTTTAACAGTCGTCGGATCATTAAGTGGAGTTTTATCTGTAGGGATAAGAATCTTGTCAATTTCATGAATGACACCGTTACAAGCTCTCATATCCGGGTGAATAACTTTGGCATTATTAAGAAAGACGCCTTTATCGTTAACTGAGGGAATTAAAATTTTGCCTAAAAGAGTTTCTACCTCTTTAACTTTCAAAACCTTTTTACTTTTTAATTTTTTGTTAGCGATATGATAGAGAAGTATATTTTCTAGTTCGAATGAGTTTACACTTGCTTGGGAAAAGGCCCTATCATTTGGAGCGAAAAGTGTTACCTTCTTACTGCTTTTTAATACTGAGCTTAAACCAGTTTGTTCAAGCAAAGTAAGCAGAGTATTAAAATTTCCCTTTCTTTCGAGAGTGTTGATTATATTGTGAGAACATACAGCGTGAGTATTAAAGCTGAAAAATATAATTAATAAAGTTAACTTTTTAAACATTTCTTCTCCTTTTAGTAGAATATATGTTTACTATGTTCTAAAAAACAGAACGCGTCACTATACAAAGTATAGACGACAATAGGAGTCAAGATGAAGGCATCATTGAAATGGAACTCTGATATGGAGTTTACTACAGATAACCGAGGTATCACCAATATAATAGACGCCACCCCGGAGCATGGCGGTAGCAATAAAGGTCCAGGACCTAAAGAGCTCGTTTTAAATGCTATGATGGGATGCAGTGCAATGGACGTTATTGCGACTCTGAAGAAGATGCGTATAAGACCTAATGGTTTTTCAATGAATGTGGATGCCGAAAAAAGTGAAGATTATCCAATTCACTTTAAAAAAGCACTGCTAACTTTTAATTTCACGGGCGATATAGACCCAGAAAAAATTACGAAAGCTATTGATTTATCTCTAACAAAGTACTGTGGTGTGAATTATATGATTTCAAAGACATGCGATATCAAGTTCAAGGTAATACTAAATCACAAAGAAATTCATCAAGGTAAGGCCTTCTCTTAATGCATTAAAGCATTTCAGATGAATCATAAGAATTCAGTTATTTGTTGATATAAATCAGAAACTTATGTGACATTTTGAATTATAAATTATATCTAAAGGCCGTATAGACAGCTCCTATACTTATTAAAGGCCTTAAATGAAAACGATTATACTACTTACTTTATTGATTTGCAGTAATGCATGGGGAGCGTTAGCGCCATACTATCATAGCGCTAAAGAGATAAGTGATTTGTTAGAAGATCCTCAGTTGGTTTCAACTTTAGGAGTGAGTGACTTTATAAAGTCTGTAGAAAGAAAAGACTCTGAACTAGTTGTCAAAACACAAAGCTGCTCAGTTGTTGTGAAGTCGACAATCGAAAATATTAATAATCCAGAAGCACCAAAATTTAAATTTGATATTCAAAAAGTTAAATGTGAATAAATAAAAGGAGATTAGAATGAAGACTAAATTAGTTACAGTCTTAGCAGCAGCTACTTTTGTATTTACTGCAGTTGCTAGAGACGTGAGAATTCCAAGAACCGTTCCTAGAGCACCCTCTATTCCAGGAAGAGTTATTATCAATAAGCCGATTTTAAGAAATAAGCCAGTTTTAACACCGGTTCTTTCTCGAAAATTTAAGCTTGAAAACAAGTATTCACTTGGGAAAAATGCTGCTATTCCACGTGATGCTAAAAAGATTTCAGAAGCAGAATTTAAAAGACTACATGCTCAAGGACTTCTTAAGCTTGCCGGGCCAAAGGTAAAAACGGAAAGAGTTAGAAGTGAAATGAGCCAACATCAAAGCAATGTTAATTTTGTTAGGTCAAAGCTTGAAGGAAATAGAGGCTTACTTAATAGACTAACTAAGAAGCCAACAGGTGTGACTAGAAATGGTAAAAACTATTTACACACGATTAGAGATAACAGAGGTCAAAGACAAGTTGTTGAAACGATGGGTGATGAGTTTGTTTATTCAGAGCTTGCTAATACTTTAAAGAGTGTAAACAATAAAAATAATAAGCTTAATCTTTATAATCTTGCTTACTCAAAACTGCCTAAAAAATACTTAAGAACGAGAGTAGGTAAATTAAAGACACCTAAGCAATTAGAAACTGCTAGTATTACAACGATTAACTCAAACCTAACGACACTTATAACTGATACAAGAATTATTGGGAATATCATTGGAGCACTAGATCTTCCTCCAGCAGGTAGACCAAGTTCTTGTAATAAAGAAATTGGTTACTCTAATTCTAATACATCTATGGGTGACCAAACAGGAAATAAGTGTAATCACCATGCTGATGGTATTTTCAAAAACGTAAAATATCCAATGAAGTGGTATGCGACTTGTGTTAAAAACCAAGGTGGAAGAGGAACTTGTGTTTCTTTTGCTGCAACAAGTGCCGTTGAAACTGCATATGCTGTAAAAAAGAATAAGTGGTACAACTTTTCTGAACAAAACCTTTATAACGCTGCCAAAATGAAGTGGTATCCATCTACTTATGGTGACGGACTTAATACTTCAGGTATCATGCAAGACTTAGTTAATAGAAACTATAAGTTTGGTTATGAGTTTGCTTGGGATTATAATCCTTCTTACAGTAGACAAAAAAATGATACGACAAAGACTTATACAAAATCTTGTAACAATTACTCTGGAGAGCATTGTTCAAATACAAATCATCAGGGTAAAAAAGTATGTACAAAAATTCTATTTTGGACATTCTGCGGTTATACAGAGTCTGTAGCTGAAACTTCTCTAGGAATTAATAGTGTTGCTCAAATTTGGGATGTTAACAATGTTAATAACTCTGTTAACCTTGCTAAGTTAGCTTCTAACCTTAAGCTACCAATGGTACTTTCACTTCCTGTAACTCCGACTTTTGATAATGCGCCAGTTAATGGTTACGCTAACTATGTGGGAGCAAATGAAGGAAATAGAGGTGGACATGCTGTTGCTGTCTTAGGTGTTGTAGAGAACTCTAAACTTCCAGCTACTGCTCCTCAAGGTGCAGGCGGTGGATACTTTGTTATCAAAAACTCATGGGGTGCTTGTTGGAAAGATGCTGGTTATATTTATCTTCCAATCTCTTGGGTTAAGGCCTACGCAAGAAGTCTAACCGTTGTTACTTCTATCTAAGATTGATTTAACTAAAAGGCCCTCTTTCTGAGGGCCTTTATCTTCAAAAATTGTCATTTTTTAGACCTAAAAACCTTGACTTATATCAGAAAAATCTCATTATTATAAAAATATTACACTCTATTATAAGGGGAACTTATGTTTAAGAGAATCTTACTATTTATCCTGACAAATATTTTAGTTATGATAGTCGGTTCTTTCGTCATTAACTTAGTTATTCAATGGTTCGGGCTAGGGCCAGTGATGGGACAAAAAGGTATCAATTATCAGACCTTAATGGTCATCTGTCTTGGCTGGGGTATGGTAGGCTCATTTATAAGCTTGTGGGTATCAAAATGGATGGCCAAGAGTGCTTATGGAGTACAAATTGTTTCAGCAACAGGGCCGTATGCAGAGTTGGTACAAACAGTACACAGACTTGCAAGAAAAGCTTCAATCTCTAAAATGCCTGAAGTGGGCGTATACCAGAGTCCAGAAATAAACGCTTTTGCAACCGGAGCAACAAAGAATAGTTCTTTAGTTGCTGTTTCTACAGGGCTTTTAGAAAAGATGGATAAAGATGAAGTTGAGGGAGTTTTAGGACACGAGGTCGCACACATTGGAAATGGTGATATGGTTACTATGGCCTTAGTACAAGGTGTAGTGAATGCCTTTGTGATGTTCTTCGCTCATTTGGCCACAATCGCTATAGATAACCTGCTAAGAAAAGATGATGATGAAGGTGGTGGCTTAGGTTTCTTTGCTCGTCATTTTGTCTATATGGGGTTTCAGGTCCTTTTTGGTATCCTTGCAGCACCAGTAGTAATGGGCTTTTCTCGTTGGAGAGAATACCGTGCAGATGAAGGAAGTGCTTGGCTTTGTGGGAAAGATAAAATGGTTTCTGCTTTAAAGGCCTTGCAAAGGAATTACCCTCAACTTAGTGACCCTAAAGAAGATTCAATGGCCGCTTTTCAAATATCCTCTAAGGTGTCATGGGCCGAGTTATTTTCTAGTCATCCGACTCTAGAAAAAAGAATCAATAACCTCAATAAATTAAATAGAATTTAATGATATGGCCTACACTTGTAGGCCATTCTTTATAAATTTTATTTAAATATTGAAGTTGATCTAGAAAATCATAAAAGTAGGCAACAAACTCTTAATATAAATCGCTTAATCACCCGAAAAGATTGGAATATTAAGGGATTTTATGAATTTGTTGCTATACAAGTCTAGCGAGTCAAATAAGCTCTTTTCTAGTTTGTTTAAAAACTTGGAGAGTCAAAGTGAGGTTAACCTCAAAGTTTTTTCACAGTTAAGTGAGATTGTTAGCTTTGTGAAAACCAACGGTAATGCAATTATTCTTATCGAAGTTAAAACAAATAGAGAGATTAAGGTCCTTAGTACAATTTTAAAAAAAATTGGGCCCTATTTTAAAAAATCATACTTAAGAGTTGCATGTTCATATAAGCATCCAAACTCTAAATATAAGGCCAAGTTTCGTAAGGGCGGGGTTGCTTTTTATACTGAGACATTTTCAGACACAGGTTATTTTAAAAGTAGACTGGAGGGATTATCGTCTAAGCTTGCTTCATATAATCAGTCTTCATCAAAAAAGCAGAGTAAGAATAAAATTATAGAATATGTTGGGCCACTTAATACCCTAGATGATGTCTGGATAGTGAGAGATGAAAAACTTTTTAAAGTTGTCTTAGGTAAGTTTATTGTTAAGTTGATGGGACCTGGGTCAATGGTTTTAAGTTGGGAGAAGGTAAGACCATCAAAGGAGTTTCCGTTACTCAAATGTTGGACATGGAGTCAGAACACGAAAGAATCGGAGTTATTCCCCGAGCAGGGCATATGGCATTTTTGTGGAGATAAATTACCTCCTCAGTATGATTCAACCCTTGAGCAATGGGTTTTTACAGGGAATAAACTTGTTCTTTATTTAAAAAAGGGTAACCAGGTTATAACAAAGTTTCATACAACCAAAGATAAGGTTGTCATTGCTGACAATTCTAAAGAGGCCCAAAGTAGAATTGATGTAATTTATCAAAGTATCTATGGAGATCAGAGTTTTTCTAAGAAAGCGGCCTCTCTTGGCGGGAATGAAGAGGGAGAGGGAAGTACTGATAGTATGAAATTAGGAAACCTCTCAGGAGAGGGGGGAGCAAGTGATAATTTAGAAAAAAATTGGGGTGGAGATATATCTGGATCTGAAAAACAAGGAGGTCCTCTCACTGGAGAATCAAGTACTGATGATCTCGGTGCTTATTATAAAGGAAATGCGAAAAAGAAAAGGTCCTACGAATCTGATGACGGTGATGATTTTGGTTTTGATGAAGACTTTGAAGATGTCGGCGACCTTGACGAAATGGATATGGATGCTGATGAAGGAAATGGCGGTCTTTCTTTAACCAATGATATTTTTAATGGAAACTTAAAAGGTAAAGGTAAATCAGATAAATTGCAAAAGAATATGGGGCATGAGTTTGACTTTGGTCAAGAAAAAAAATCCAATGAAGACTCCAATGATGATCTTGATTTAGATTTTGAAGATATAGGAGATTTAGATCAAGGTCTAAATGCAGATCAAGACTTAGATAATGTCTATGATATTAATAAAGCATCAAGCAAGAATAAGGAAAATAAGGAAAAACAAGACGACGCAGATCAGTCTGAAATTGATTTTGATGGCGTTGATATTGATGAAGATAATAAGGGTCACAACGAAGAAGAAGGAGATGATTTTTCTTTTGAAGAAGAAGGGCCAGATGGAAGTCTTAGGGGTCAAGCTGGCACTGATAAAATCCAAAAATATATGGGGCACAAGCACGATTTTGGAGACGATGACTTACCTGATCTGCCAGAATTAGAAGAGGGCAATAAATCTAAGAAAAATTCAAAGGGGTCACTTGGGAAAACTAAAGATAATCCTTCTCCTCAGGAATCCGGGTTTAGTGGTCAAAAAGAAATTGATGCTTCATCAGGTGCGAGAGGAAAGCTTGATAGTATAAAGGATCAATCCCGTGGAGGAAGTCTATCAGGTAAAGATCGTGATAAAGCGAGTGGTGGTAGGAATAAAAAGAGTAGCCTTTTTGATGCCGATGATAATGATGTTATTGTAATTAAAGGTGAAGAAGAAGTTGATGAAAATTTTGGTATCGATTTAGAAGAAGGTGTTCTTAAAGCATTAGTCAAATGCCCAGAAAAAGATGGTTTTGAAAATGTAGAGTGTGAGTTTATTGATTTTTTTGAAGAAAACCTGACTCTTAGATCTAGTAAAAACATTCCAATTGAAAAAGAAACCGTTAATATTGATGTTTCATTCACTTTTCACGAAAATGAGGTCCATCTTAACTTAGTCGGAAATATTTCTTACCAGGAAGATGATGAGGATGGTGATGGTGTCTATGTGCAGTTAAATGTGAATAAAATACCGCAAAAAGAAATAGATAATTTCTTAGAACTGTATGGACAAAGACAAAGTAATATAAAAGATTATGTCAAAAAGACGAGGGTGCAATGAATATTTCATCATTAAAGAATAAACTATTTTTTTTACTTGTTGATAATGAGCCCTTAGAAAAAGAGGTAATGAAATGTTTTGAGGGAGTTGCGATTATTCCTCAAGTTGTACATTCTGCGGAAGAAGCGATTCAGATGGGAACTAAAATGAAAATAGATTTCTTCTTTTGTGACGAAGAAATAGATGAGTGTGAAGAAATATTTTCAAAGTTAAAAACTAATAATCCAAACTGTAGAAGAGTTTTTATTCGAGTAGGAGAAAATCCAGATAAAGAGCCCGATATAATCTTATTGCCATTTAATGAGGATGATTTAGTTAATGTCTTGTTTGCGCCAGGGGTTAGAAGACTAGAAGATGAAAAAACTATTTCAGGAAAAACAATCTATATGAAAAGCACAGAAAGCTTAGATAGAGGAGAGATAATTAGATTAGAAGATAAATCGATTATGTTTAGTATTCATTTTCTTCAAATTGACCCAGAAGAGTTAAAGAATGGTGAGGTTTTTTATGGAGAAGAAGATTCGGATCATTTTTCAAAGTTGGAAGGGGAGTTTGTATCAGTAGATTTCGATGAGGAAAATGATGTGATCTACATCGAATATAATTGTAAGGATGAAAGTGTAGTAGCTAAGATACAAGAAGAAAGAGAAAAAACACAAAAAAGAATTAATGAATTTATTAAAAAGAAATAATTAAGTCATATGAGTGATGAAAGACAAAAGGCCATTTTAGATTTTATTAAAAATGCGAAAGTAGTTGTCGCAGATAAAATACCTCCTTCTCGTAAAAGGATTAGGTCTGTTTTACAGGATGTTGGTGTAGAGAAAGATAATATACATGAAGTATCTTCTTTAGAAGATGGCAAGAAAGTTTGTAAGAAAGAATTACCAACTATTATGATCGTTGATATTAAGATCAAGTCCGGAACAGGGTTTGAATTAATTGATTTCTATAAAAAGAGGTTTGCTGAAGCTGAAGATTGTATATTTTTAGTTGTAACAGGTGATAACTCTCATCAGGCCGTTTCACAGGCAACAGAACATGATATAGACGGCTTCATTTTAAAACCATTTACTGTAGATTTCTTAATTAGTAGTGTGGAGGATTCAGTTAGTGATAAAATCTTTCCCAGTGATTATATTCTTAGAATCAATGAAGGAATTAAGCAGTTAGAATTAGGCAAAACTAAAGAAGCATATAAACTTTTTAAAGAGGCAAGAAAGCTGGATGAATACCCTTCCTTGGCCCATTACTATATTTCGCAGTGTTACGTTGTAGAAGAAAGAACGTCTGAGGTAGAAGCTGAATTAAAAAAGGGGCTCACCTTTAACCCCATTCATAAGCAATGTTTGTCTGCTCTGTTTCATTTTTATAATGGCAATAAAGACTTTATTAAGGCCTTTGAGATTATAAAGGTTACTATCAAGTTTTATCCTCATAATCCAACACGACTTTCTATTGCTATTAGGTTGGCCGTTATTAACAAAGATTATGGATATCTCGAAGAATTCCATAAAGTTTATAAGTCTTTAGGCCCTAGGGCCAAAATGGTTTTTGATTTTATGTGCTCCGGGCTTTGTGTCGGGGGTAGATATTTTCTTCTTGAAGGAAAGTTGGAAAAAGGGCTTGATTACTTTAACAAGGTTCTAGGAGTATTCAATGGTGAGGTTAGGTTTTTAAAAAATATTATTGAAAACTTAGTAGAGTTCGATCTATACGATGAATGCGGTAAATACCTTGATGCTTTTCCAGGGTTTGAACGATCTGGTGAAGATTATAAAATATGTGAATTTTATTGTAGTGTTAGTAACAAGGCCCCAAGTGAGGTTATTAAAAGTGCAGAAGAATTTTCAAAAATGGGACTGGATACCTATGCTTTAAACCTTATATTGGCCCAGAATCTCACAAAAATTGGAGAAGATAATAAGGTTGTAAATATAAAAGACCATGTCAAAAAACAGTGGCCTGATAAGATTAACAGCTTTGCTGTAAAGTTAAGTGGTAAAAAAGAGGCTTAGTTGTACCTTAGCTTTTCTTGCCTTTCCAAATCTTCAGCAGCTTCTATACACAGTCGAGTCCAAGGCATTTTCTCTAACCTTTTTTTCTCTATAGGTATATCGTAGTCTTCACAAATACCATAACGACCACTATTGATTTTTGAAATAGCATGCTCAACCTCTCTTAATCTTCTAAGCTCCCTTTCTCTTAGGCCGAAGCTTACATTTTGATTAAGATAGGTCGCTGCTTGATCGCCTTCTTCAATAATTTCGTCCGAGGGTACATGAAGATCTTCGTTAGATTTATTCTTGATCTGATTGAGTAAAGTGTTCTTCATGGACATTAATTTTAACTTTTGTGTTTCGACAAAATCCTTGTCAATTTTTTCACTCATCGTAACCATCCTTTTAAATATAGAAAAAATATTGAGCGACTTGTAAAAAATGGGCAACGATTAAAAACTTACAAATTCTTTCAACGAGTTTAGTTAATTGCAAATTCTTAATTGTATCCATAGAATTTTATGTACAAACTTTTCAAGGATGAAATAGTGAAATTTTTATTTTTTATCAGTCTCATAGCTTCCTCTAGTGTCTTTTCCGCAGAGTATATTGTTAAGTTAAGGTCTAGCGCTAACCTTACTAATCTTTTATACCAAAGCTTTGATGGACCAATTGATGAGGTCGCTCAAGGAAATACTTTTCTAATTAAGACAGATCAAAAGAGTCGGTTGATTGAGTTATCTAATCACCCTGATGTTGAGTATATAGAACCAAATTATAGAATCAGTATAGATGACGATGTATTAGATGTTGATGTAGTTAAGGACCCAAAGTTTAGCAAGCAATGGGGACTAAAAAATAAGTATGGGGTTGATATCAATATAGAAAAAGCATGGGAGATGACTAAAGGAAGTAAAGATATAAAGATTGCTGTAATCGATACTGGTATTGATTATAACCATCCTGATCTCAAAGATCAGATGTGGGTAAATGAGGCCGAGCTTAACGGTGAAAAAGGTGTCGATGATGATGGTAATGGATATATAGATGACATACATGGGGCCAATTTAATAAAAGGTGATGGTGACCCTATGGATGATCAGGGGCATGGTACTCACTGTGCTGGTGTTATTGGGGCGGCCCATAATAACAAGGGAATAGCTGGAGTTATGGCCAATGTTCAATTGATGGGTCTTAAGTTCTTAGATTCTTCAGGTCGAGGGGATGTTGTGGCCGCGATTAAGGCCATCGACTATGCTATTGCTCAAAAAGTGGACATAATGTCTAATTCTTGGGGCTCAACAGAAGAGTCAAAGGCCTTAGAAGAAGCTGTACAAAGAGCAAGTGATGCAGGAATAGTATTTGTTGTCGCGGCAGGTAATGCAGGGACGAATAATGATAATAAGCCTTTTTATCCAGCTAACTATAATTTTGATAACGTTATTACAGTTGCTGCCCATGATAAAAAAGGTGCTAAGGCCAGGTTCTCTAACTTTGGTAAAGAGACTGTACATATATATGCCCCTGGAACTTCAATTTTATCAACTCTTCCATGGAATCGATATGGAAAAAGAAGTGGTACTTCAATGGCAGCACCATTTGTAAGTGGGATTATTGGTCTTCAACTAGCAATGGGTGAAGGACTACTTGCAAGTGATATTAAAGAAAGAATAATCAAGACCTCTGTTACTTCCAGAAGGCTAGAAAATACAGTTTCTCAAGGTCGAGTAGACGCTTTTAGAGTTCTCACTGACTTAAGAAATTAAACCTTCAATATAGCTAACCCTCACCAAGGCCGGTGGATGTGAATGGTGATATCCACTATAAACTGGATCTGGGGTGAGGGTACTTGCATTATCTTTATACATTTTGATTAAAGCAGAAATAAGTTTAGCACCTTGTGAGTTCTGAGCTGCAAACTCATCAGCTTCAAACTCATATTTTCGAGATATAAAACTCATAATAGGTGTTAAAAAGAAAGTATACACTCCTGAAACCAATGAAAATAAAAGAAGGCCAGCATGAGCACTTACTTTTTCAACTCCATGGCCTTGATAGAAAAGTGGCTCGTTAAAAAGCTGTCCAAGGATCCAAAACCCTATAAGTCCCATAACTACACTTCGAGTTAGCATTTTTAGAACATGTTTCTTTTTATAATGACCTAATTCATGGGCCAAGACAGCTTCAACTTCATCTGGTTCTAAAGTATTAATAAGCGTATCAAAAAATACTATTCTTTTATTTTTACCAAATCCAGTAAAGTAAGCATTACCATGAGCACTTCTCATACTTGCATTCATGACAAAGAGCCCATTACTTTTAAACCCTGTCCTTTCAAGTAATGCTAAAACCTTTTGTTTTACATCACCTTCTTCCATGGGGCTAAATTTATTGAATAGAGGTGCAATAAGGACTGGATATGCCCATAACATGAGAAATTGAAAGGCCGTAATGACAATAAATGCTAGTATCCACCAATTTTTTGGGTATGTTTGGGTAATCCAAAGTATAAGGGCCAGAAGTGGAACACCTATGATAAGCCCAATAATAAGACCTTTTAGTCTGTCCATAATAAAAGTTTTCATAGTGGTTTTATTAAAACCATATTTTTCTTCAACCACAAAAGTTGAATATAAAGATTGAGGAAGAGAGATAATCATTGAAATGAAACCAAAGGCGAGGAAAAAACAAATACCAGTTGTAATGGGCCCAAGTTCCCAAGATACGATATGATTATCAAGAAGGTTGATTCCACCTCCAATTGTCCAAAATAAAAATAAAGCAATGGAGATTAGGTTGAAGGCCGAGCTGACATTGATTTTAGTAATTGAGTAGTCGGCAGCTTTCTGGTGATCTTCAAGAGTTATTTTTTCTTTAAACTTGCTAGGTACACTTGCTCGGTTTGTCTTTATGTGTTTTTTGTTTCTCCATTCGAGGTAAAACTCAATTACCTCTTTAATGAAGAAAAAGGTTAGAAATAAAATTGTAATATTTGTTACGCTAAGCTTCATTTTCTCTCCTTAAGCAATCAACGCATGTTATCCTAGGCCTTTTCATCAGGCAAATTTTCAATTTTAATTTAAAAAAGTTATAAAGAGACCTATGAAAATTCACCAAATATTCACAGATAATGCGTTAAGAAATTTTAACTATATTATCGAATTTAGCTCCGATAAGGTTCTGATTATAGATCCATGGGAAGGTCAAGACTTGTTAAACCTCATTAAGGGTAAAAAGTTATTGGCCATCATAAATACTCATGAACATTCAGATCATACAAGAGGTAATGCATTTCTAAAAAAAGAGACGGGGTGTGAGGTTTGGGCCCATGAAAATGCAAATGGAAAAATTACGGAAGTTGACCGCTTTTTAAAGGCCAAAGAAATAATTCCACTTGAGCAGGGTTGGGAAATAGAAGTTGCAGACACTCCTGGTCATACAATGGCACACCTTTGCTTTATATTGAAACAAGAGTCTAAACCCTATGCCATATTTACAGGAGATACTCTATTTAATGCGGGGGTGGGGAATTGCCATAATGGTGGAGACCCTGAGGTATTATTTGAAACCATTAGTAATATATTTCAGAAGTTGCCGGATGAAGTTATTGTTTTTCCTGGTCATGAATATTTTAATAATAATCTGCATTTTACCCTAGATAGAGAGCCTCAAAATGAAAAGGCCAAAGAGATGCTAGGTTTTATTAAAAGTATTAATTGGAAGTCAGGCCCCTTTCAAAATACGATAGGCGGAGAAAAGCAGATTAATACTTTTATGAGATTAGATAACAAAGACATTAAGGCCAAGCTTTCATTAAGTAACGCTTTATCAAAAGAAGTATTTTTGAAATTAAGAGAATTAAGAAATAATTGGTAAATTAACAAGGAGAAATTATGCCCTTACCAGATATTGGTAAAATGCCACCAGCATTTAGCTTAAAAAACCAGAAGGGAAAAACAATTAAACTAAGGGACTATAAAGGAAAGAAAAATGTAGTTCTTTATTTTTACCCAAAGGCCATGACTCCTGGCTGTACAGTTCAAGCGTGTGCTATTAGAGATAATAAGACATCCTTTTCTAAACTTAAAACAGTTGTTTTAGGAGTCTCTATAGACTCTGTGGATAGACTTCAACGCTTTGAAGATAAGCAGGATTTGAATTTTGATCTGCTTAGTGATGAAGACCATGCGGTAGCAAGTAAATATGGTGTATGGGGAAAGAAAAAATTCATGGGTAGAGAATTCATGGGCCTTAAGCGAACAACATTTATTATTGGTAAAGATGGTAAGCTTAAGCATGTTATGGAAAAGGTAAATACTAAAAGTCATCATGATGATGTAATGAATTGGATATCAGATAACCTTTAAGAAAAGAGATGTTCTATTTTTTCTCGGTTTTTAGGTGTTCCTATATAAAGGAGCACCATTTCTTTTTCTAATTGTTTTTCTGGGCCAGGATTGTATTCAAAATGATCTTCATTAGTTCTTTTAGTTGCTAAAAGATTAATTCCACAGTTTTTATGTATATTTATTTCAGCAATACTTTTTCCAACTTGTTTTGAGTTACTTGGTATTACGTACTCACTTATTCTCATTGTTTTATCGGTCCCTCTGAGCATTGTATCGAGAAAACTGACAACATTCGGTCTTAATATCTCTGAGGCCATTCTCATTCCACCAATAAAATTGGGGGAAACAACATAGTTTGCTCCGGCCGTGATGAGCTTTTCTCTCATACTGATATCAATGGACCGAGAGACTATTTTGAGACTAGGGTTTTTTATTCTTGCAGTTAAAGTTAAAAAGAGATTGTCCTTATCATTTGATAAGGCGACAATAATCCCTTTTGCCTTATCAATATTAGTTTTTTCAAGAGTTTCATCTATGGTGGCATCTCCCTTGATTGCCATTACACCTTTATAATCTTCACGAACACTATTTATAAGATCTTCAGATGAATCAACGACAACAAATGGAATATCTAGAGTATGCATTTCTTTGATTATATGGATGCCCGTCTGACCTGCACCACATATGATATAGTGATTTTCCATTTTTTTTATCCTCCTCAAGATTTTCCTCAAAAGAAATAGCTTATCAATTTTCCCTTCAACAAAATAGGCCGTAATTGTGGAAATGGAATACAGAACGACCCCAAGACCCATCAACATAAGAAACATAGAGAAAATAAGGGCCAGGGGCTCTTTTTCCATTCCAAACAGATCAGTATAGCCGACAGTTGAAAGAGTTATAACTGTCATATAAAGCAGGTTAGAGAGGTTTTGTTCAGGATAAATAAAGTGGTACCCAATAAGACCAAAGGTTAATGCAAAGAGTAGCAGTAGCAGATGGAGTCTCAGGTTTTTCCATATTTGAACAAGTTCTTCCATAAAGTGCGCTTTTCCCTTTCTTTTCAATATAAAAGAAAGATGAAGATTATGAAATTGAGACTAATTTGCCTTGCTATAACGATTGCTCCTACAGCATGTTTTTGTTTAACATTAGAAATACGCTTTCAGAACTTAATGAACCTTAGGCCAAGTAAAGACATTGAAAGAGTAGAGCTAATTGGTAAACAAAAATCATCGGGTATATCTATTTTTGCTTTTTCAGAGTTGATGAGTAAGAGGGATGAAAAAATTCTCCTTGATAGTTTAAATGGAGATATTTTGATTAGAAGTAAAAAGTCCTTTCAGTCTGTTGGTGTGGTTATAAAAGGGCAGAAATTAATAGAGCAAATTAAGGTCTGGGAAATAGATGACCGCTATAAAAGACCAATTTTTCTATTGAAAATTAACCTAAAAAATCAGTATGAATTTTATGTTTTAGTAAACCATTGGCCAAGTCAGCGATCGAAATCAAAAAAACGATTCCTTTACTTAAATAGGCTAACTCAACTTATGCCTTATTTGACAGGTACAAACCTTATCTTAGTAGGTGACTTTAATACGAATAAGCAAGAATCTTTAAAATTAAAGAAAGTTTTTTTTCAATTTTATATGGATAACCCTTTAATAGATGCTCCGACTTATTATTTTGCTCCTTATAATAGGTTCTATTCTTTTGATCAAATATGGGTAAGAGGGTTTCGAGTGATGGAAAAGGCCATTAATAAAAAATACTCTAAAAAAATACTCATTAATAGTAAGGAATTTAAAATACCAGATAAGAAAAAGTTCGATCATTTTGAGCTGTATCTAAAATTAGCGGTAGATTGATAAAATATTTAAACCTGTTATTTCTCTTAGGTCTTCTTCGATTTTTTTGGCCTGTTCGGAGGTTATTGTTTTTAACTCTCTAACTTCATGGTGATGTATTCCAAGGTGGTTCCCTCTATTTTCTCTGTGCCAAGAAAGTGGATAAGGACGTTTTGGAGTATTGAGTTGAACGACTTCAGGGTTAATACGAGCAAGTATTTGAGCGTATGCTTGAAGGTCTTTTTCGATATTAATGGGCATAAACATTGTTTGAACTTCAAGACTTCCCTCATATTGTGAAGCAAAGCTCAATATACCCTCAATGAGTTTATTAAAATCGACATCTTTATCGGCCCTATTTATGAGGGAGAGACTTTTTTCATCCCATGCATCAAGTTTAACGATGACCTTATCGAGCTTATTCAAGGTCTTTTGAATTGAGGGAATAGCTAAATGTGTGCCATTTGTTAAAATATATTGAGGAATTTGAGGTGCTATTTTCCTAATGCCATCAATAATATCACCTAGGTTTGCTGCAAGTGTTGGTTCACCGCTACCTGAGTAGGTTATAACGTCAATTACTTTGCCTTTATTTAATACAGCTTCAAAGTCTTTTATAACTTTCTCTGTAGGGACAAAGTTATCGAGTTGTGAGGTAACTTTTTGTATATTTCCCAGTTGGCAATAAATGCAATTAAAAGAACAAGTGGATGTTTTAAAAATAGGATCAATCCCTAAAGATTGACCAAAACGCCATGATTTGACCGGGCCATAGACAAGTTTATGATTTGGAAAGTCTTCACTAAAATGTTCATCTTCGTAAAAATCAGTCAATTATTTCTCTTTGTTGAATAATCTTACTCTCTGGCGAAACCTTACAAAAGCCGTCGATTAATTGCTCTAGAGCGCTTAAGAGCTCTAGAGAGCCTTTCATATCAATATCTCTGAAGGCTTGTCCAATTTCGTGTGGAAGAGTTGAGTAGAATGCAAGGCCTTCATGTGCTTCAAGTAGGAAGTAAAAGAAGGCAGAGTCCTGCTTGGGAACTCGAATAATAATATGAAATAGTTTAGTTGGACCAATTTCCATTGACTTGGGTACCTTATCCTTTAAAATATAAACATACGTTTTTATAGAGAAAGGAGACGTTTGTGAAGGATTCACGCACCGCAAAAGAAAAAAAGTATAATAACTTCTTCTCCTTTCAGGTACTTACTCTTTTATTGTTCTTATTAAGTTCTTGCTCCTACTTCAAAGGCCGCAACCAAGTAGAAAATCCTAAAATGAAAAATGCTCCTAAGCCGTTGGATGTTGTTCCTAAGGCCCAGTATGACCAGCTTTTAGCAAAATACGAAAAGCTTATTGATAAGAAAAAAGCAAAGGCGCAAAGGCCGCAAGCTAAAAGGTCCGAGGTTCTTGCTGAGGAACTCGTAGAAACGGTTGATATATTTGAGTCTAAAAAAGGGACGATGAATGAGGCGGTTAATAATTCATCGATAAGCAATCAAACTTTTTCAAAGCTAAATTTAGAAAAACAAATAGAGCTTTATCAAAAGGCTGAGATGTTAAGTAAGGCCAATAAATTCGATGAAGCGATGATTATATTGAGGGAGCTAGAGAAAACTTCACAATCTCAAATAAAGGTAAGAGTGAAGTTTTTGATTGGTCATCTTCTCTTTGAACAAAAAGAGTATGACCTTTCTATGCAAAAGTTTGAAGAGATTATTTCTCAGCACTCTTTTTCAGGTGTTATAATTAAAACTCTAAGGAAGCTTATCCAATGTTCACAGGCACTAGGACTGGATAAGAAAAGAGAGCGGTACTATTCAATTTTACATGACTTTTTTGAGTCATAAGCAATGAGGTATTGATATAAAACAGGAAGTTTTGGCCATTCAAGTTGCATTAGTCGTACTTTTGAGTAGTTCTAGCTATGCTCAAAATGTTAATACTATTGAACTTATTGATTCTGAGGATATTAAAGAGCTTATTGAAGACGATGGAGCATCTCAGGATGCGGAGGCAGAAAATAAACTAAACCTTTCAAAGGAAGAAGAGTTAGATGATCTGCAATCTTTAAAACAAGATGTAGGTGAAATTATTCTAGATGACCCAGCATCTAATATGGATGATTTTGAGCAAGGGAAAAAATCCCTATCAAAAAAGAAGAAAAAGTCAGACAAAAAAGAAATTGTTAACGAAAAAACATTTGTAGAAATTAAAGAAAAAATTAAAGAAGGTGTTCCCCTTTTTGATGCAGGCGAAGAGGAAAAACAGCTTCTTGAGCTTTCAAAATATGTAGAGATGAAAATTCCATTTAGAGAATGGAATGAAATTACAAAAAACTCAAAATTAGATAAATATGTCGTTCAAGAAGGTGATTGGCTTTGGAAAATATCCAAGGCCCTTTTTGGAACAGGTTTCTATTACTCTAAAATATGGTCTTTAAATCCTCAAATTAAAAACCCACATGAAATTGAGCCTGGAATGACATTAGTTTTTGACTCTGGTTCAGAGGATGATTTGCCTCAGGTTCAGGTTGGACAGTTTGAAGATCTTTCAGACCAAAAAGATAGGAAGTTATTTGCTTATGAGAAGTTTGGTGATGAAACACGACCTAAGTGGATGCAAGAAAGACAAAAGTTAATCGAACAAGGTGTTTATTTTCAATATGCTAGTGATGAAACCTATGAAGATCTGTCTAAGGCCGGTAAAGAGCTTTTAGTAACGGAATATAAAAAATATGATCCACCAACAGTTGATCTTAACTTTGCTCCACCTGAAGAAGAGTATGACTCAACTGGTTTTGATAAATCTTCTAGGATTGTTTTTGATTTTAAAGAAGGTTTTTTTCTTAATACATTCATAACAACTAATGTTGTCCAAGATCTTGGTGAAATTGCGGCCTATTCCTCTGAATCAGTTTTCATTCAAAAAGGCGATAGAATCTATGTAAAGCTAGATGATGCCGTTAAGGCCAAACCTGGTGATAGGTTTTCTGTTTATGTTCCTAAGGGAAAGGTCATGCATTCTGTTTCTGACCGAGCTGGGTATGAATATACAATCAATGGGCAAATCGAAGTTTTAAAAAGAATTAATAAGCTTTGGGAATGTCGTATATTAGATTTATCCGGTATCGTTCAAAGAGGTGATCGGATAACTATCTATACACCTCGAATTGAAAAAATATTTAAAGTGTTCACGAAAAGAAGAATAGAAGCAGCAATTATTTCAACTTTTGAAAATACAAGTAATGGTATTTCATTTGGTGATGTTGTTTATTTAGATAGAGGTAGAGAGGACGGGGTCGAGCTTGGTACAATTTTTGAAATTTATAGCTTTATGGATAGAGGAACAGGAAAACAAATTACTCCAGATCCAACTTATAAAATAGGTGAACTTACAGTTATAACCCTTACGGATAATTTCTCAACAGCAATAGTTAGTTTATCTACTCAGCCTATATCTGTTGGGAGTATTGCTATGACAAAGTCTCCAGAAGATGCAGCGAAATCTCTTAAATCTAAAATGGCAAAAACCGGTGAATCAATTGACGTTCTCAAAGATAAGGCCTTGGAAGAACTTGATGTTGAGCTTAGACTTGATGATATAGGAAAGTCTCTTCTTGATGAGGCCGATAGTGTAAAACTTACTGAAGATGAACTTGAAGAACTTGAGAGACAAGAGAGAGAAAAATCTATAATTAAAGATCACGAAAAAGATCTTAAAGAACTTGAAAGACTTGAAAAAGAAATCCTAGATGCTGAATCGAAACTAAAAGAGGCAAAAATTGATGAAGATCAATTCCTCGAAGGTTCTAATCTAGATGATCTTGAAAAAGAGCTTGGTAAAAAAGCAGATACATTCGAAGATCTAGATGAAATTGAATCAGAGATAGGCGTAAAATACTTAGATGAGAATTTAGACTCTAAGGATAACCCATATGGCCTAACTGAGTTTGACCTTGAGCAAATCAATATCCTTTTAAATTCTGAAGAAATGTAGAGAAGGTCTATTTCTTAAATATGCCTTTCTTCATCAAAGACAAAACTTAAATGGTAAACATCTTTGAAAACTTTATTGGCCATGACAAGTTTTGCTTTTACAGGTAAGCTGTCATCAATCTTAATGATCATTGGCTCCTCTAGAGTAAGTGGTTCATCTAAGTGAGCAATGACACCGCATCCTGCTATGGATTCTTCAATAACTAGTACAGGTAGTTGCGGCTTAAATTCATGAAGTAATGTTGTGTCGAAGCAAAGCCAGCCTAAGCAATCAGGTGATGTATCAAATCGAACATTTTTTCTTTTTGCGTCATACTTTTCATTCATTGTTGTACCTCACAAAGGTATTGTATGGATTATATATAGAAAGGTGAAATCATATTTTGTTATATAATGAAGGTATTTAACCTTGATCAAGTATAAACTTTAGTGAATACTGTTTCCTGACTCTTAAACGCATTGCGCATGTGATATGATTTTCTATATTTATCATATTTGAAGGAAAAACCTATGGCTGCAGCGGTTCAAACAGCAAAAAAGACCAAGAAAAAAACGTCTAAAAAGAAAACTACTAAAAAGAAGAAGGTCACTAAAAAGAAGGCCACTAAAAAGACGACTAAAAAGAAGGTCGCTACTGATTATGACTTAGTCATTGTTGAGTCACCATCTAAAGCTAAAACAATTAAAAAATACCTTGGGCGGGGATTTCAAGTAATTGCCAGTAATGGTCATATTAAGGATCTACCAAAATCTAAGCTTGGAATTGATCTTAAGGATAACTTTAAAATAGACCTTGTTCCCATAACAGGTAAAGCAGATAAAATCTCAAGAATACAAGAGCTTAGTAAGGCCGCAAAAAATATCTATTTGGCACCTGACCCTGATAGGGAAGGTGAGGCAATAGCTTTTCATATAAAGGAAGAGCTACCTAAAAGGAAAAAGGTCTATAGAATTACATTTAACGCTGTTACTAAAGGTGAAGTTCAAAAGGCCATCAATGAGCCAAGTGAATTAAACCAAAATATGTATGATTCCCAGAAAACAAGAAGAGTACTCGATCGTCTTGTTGGGTATAAGATTTCACCTATATTATGGGATAAAGTTCAAAGAGGTATCTCTGCTGGTCGTGTTCAATCCGTTGCTCTTCGTATGATTGTAGATAGAGAAAACGAAATAAAGGCCTTTGTTCCGGATAAATGGTATAGCATTCATGGGGTTATTAAAAAGAATGATAACCCATTTGAAGTTAAGTATTATGGCGAAGAGATAAATAAAAAGTATGACCTCTCTGATGATGAGTCCTTTGTTAAAAAAATAATTAAAGATACAAAATCAAAGCCTTTTAAAATCGTTGATATTAAGAAAAAAGAGCTTAAAGATAATCCAAAACCTCCTTTTATTACTTCTAAACTTCAGCAAGAAGCAGCTTATAAGCTTGGTTTTTCGGCCAAAAAAACAATGATGGTCGCTCAAAAGCTTTATGAAGGGATACAAATCGAAGGTGAAGGTCTGCAAGGTCTGATCACATATATGAGAACGGACTCTAAAAGAATTGCACCTGAAGCGATTGAGAATGTTCGAGAATATATCAAAAATAATTTTGGTGCGGACTACCTTCCTCAAGAAGCGGTAGAGCATAATAAGAAGAAGAAAGGTAAGAATAAAGTTCAGGATGCTCACGAAGCTATTCGCCCAGCTAATCTTGATTTAACACCAGAAAAAGTGAAAGGGAACCTTGATAGTGACCAACAAAAACTTTATGAGTTGATTTGGAATAAGTTTATTGCTTCTCAGATGACTCCAGCTGTTAAGGATCAAACGGCCGTTATGTTTGAGTGTGAGGGGCACTTTTTTAAATCAAATGGCTCTGTGATAAAGTTTCCAGGTCATACGGCCGTATATCAAGATGCTATTGCGGAAAAAGCGAAAAAGAAAAATGATGATGAGGATGATTTAAAAACAGGTTTATTACCAGTTCTTAATTTAGGTGAAAGCTTTGATTTAGAAAAAGGACCCGAATCTGTTGAGCATTGGACGACTCCACCTCCAAGATTTAATGAAGCTTCTATTGTTAAGACTCTTGAAGAAAATGGAATCGGTAGACCTTCTACTTATGCTTCAACGATCTCTGCTATTCAAGATAGAGGATATGTTGATAAGACTGAAAACCGCTTTCATCCATCTGAGCTTGGGATGATCGTTTGTAAGATGTTGATCGAAAGTTTTCCCGATATCATGGATGTTAAGTTTACCGCTAAAATTGAAGAGCAATTAGATAAAATTGAAGATGGTGATGAAAAGTGGAAAAAGGTTATAAAGGACTTTTGGAAAGACTTTGAAAAAACCTTGGATAAGGCCAAAGAGGAGATGAAAAACCTCAAAAAGACTTTGATTCCCACAGGTATAAAGTGTCCGAAGTGTGAAGATGGAGAATATATTATTAAGTGGGGGAGAAATGGTCAGTTTCTCGCTTGCTCAAACTATCCAGATTGTACGTCGACAGAAGATTTTAAAAAGCATTATGATGGTACGATTGAGATTATTCCAAAACAATATCATAGTGACCCGTGTCCTAAGTGTGGTAAAAAACTGATCGTGAAAAAAGGGAAATATGGTAGGTTTTGTACCTGTGAAGATTACCCTAAATGTGAAACTACACTTCCTTATCTTCTTGATGTGAATTGTCCTGAGTGTAAAGTTGGTCGGTTTACTGAAAAACAATCACGTTATGGGAAAAAGTTTTTTGGTTGTTCTAGTTACCCAGATTGTGAAAACGCAATGTGGACCATGCCGTACAAATACGACTGTCCAGGGTGTGGATATCCGGTAATGGGTGAGAGACAAACCAAAAAAGATGGAAAACACTTACAATGTCCTAAGTGCAAACATAAGGTTGAATGGGAACTCACACCATTTTATAAAAAAGAAGAGGAATAAAATATGGAGAAGCTGACATGGAAGGAAGCTTTTTGGGGAGGACCTGGTCCATCACGTAAACGAGAGCTCATCATTCTCTACTTTAAGGGATTTTTGATGGGGATAGCGGACCTAATCCCTGGAGTTTCAGGAGGAACCATTGCCTTTATTACGGGAATCTATGAGGACCTCCTCAACGCTATTGCTACAGTAAATAAAGAAGTCATTTTTAAAATTTTAAAGTTTCAATGGAAGACGGCGGCCCATGAGATGCATCTTAAAATTCTTTTGCCAATTCTTGCAGGGATTTTAACGGCCATTTTCAGTTTGGCCAAACTGATGCACTTTTTATTAAATAACTATCCCATTCCAACATGGGGGCTGTTCTTTGGTTTGATAACCGCCTCTATACTTATTGTAGGTAAGGACCTTGATAAGACTCATAAGATTCATTCCCCTGGTAATATAGCTTGGATAGTAATGGGGGCGCTTGTTGGATATGCTCTTGTTAGCCTAATCCCAGTTCACACACCAGAGAATTACTTTTTTATTTTTCTTTGCGGAGTCATTGGAATTACGGCCATGATTCTTCCTGGTTTATCGGGCTCTTTTATACTTCTTATCCTTGGTAAGTATGAATTTATCACAGGTGCTGTTAAGGATCCTTTTAGTGGTAGTAATCTTATCATCTTATTGGTCTTTGCCTGTGGGTCTGTAACTGGTTTATTAGGGTTTTCTAAAATCTTAAATTATTTATTAAAGCATTTTAGGAAAAATACATTGGCCTTTCTTATTGGGCTTTTGATTGGGACTTTAAAAAAGCTATGGCCTTGGAAGGAAGTGCTTGAGTCGACGGTGATAAGAGGAAAAATGAGAGTACTTCGAGAACAAAACATTTTTCCCACAGATATGAGTCTTGATACGCTTTTTGTGTTTGGAATTATGGTTTTGGGCTTTATATCAATAATAATTATGGAATATAGCTCAAAACATAAAAGAGTATCGGGTTAGCGCTTCGCACTAGCTTGAATTTAAAGCTCAACTCATTTATAGTCATTTAGTTATCAGTTCCGCGGGATTAGCTCAGCTGGATAGAGTAGCTGGCTTCGAACCAGTTGGTCGGGGGTTCGAATCCCTCATCCCGCGCCACTTTAAAAGTAAACTCTCTCAATCATTAAATCTAGTTAAAGTAAATTTGTGCTCAAATTAAAGAAAGTTTTAATATAGGGGCTAAGAAAATGAGTTTTCATCAGATTATATTAATTTTTGTGATGATGATAAGTATTAATACCCATGCGGCCAAGCTGATAGAGAGTCAAGATGGGAAGAAGTGCTTAAAAACAACCTTCAAAAGGAATGTTTATTGTGAGGGTGATTGTGCTTATTTTGAAATAGACTACAAAGATATAAAAGGAGATATTTGGTTTACAAACTTTTCCAAACAATCGCCGAATAATATTAGGAAGATAGGAGAGCCTGTTAAAATGGGCACAAATCATATGTTATATGATTTTAAAGGTTGGGTTTATATTCAAAAAGTTGGTTATAGAGAAAAAAGGGCCAATAATATGGATCAAAGTGATTTTGGTAAATCAGATGAATTAGTAGCACAAGTTGCTATTGTACCTGGTTACTCAGTGCTTAGAGAGAAGAAACATAATGTATATACTCCTTATCAAGTACATAATGATGATATTAGATTTACGGTAGCTCCTTCTGATCTTTATAAAGAAGCTTCAGCTGATTTTAAAAAGTTAAGAATTCAAGGTTTAAATACAAATGACTTTCCTAGTCCGAGAAGTTGTCAGGATATATATACAAAGGCCTTTAATCGGAGATAATAAAAGCTAAGTATCATGAGCTCACGCTTCATCTACAACGACTTTATAGTGTGGATCTTCGATAATATCAACTTCAACCATTTTACCTGCATTTTTGAGAAGAACCCGACAGTCTTCACTTAAGTGTCTTAATCTAATGTTTTTACCAGCGTTAGAGTATCTTGCTGTCAGCTTTTTTAAGGCCTCTATTCCACTGTGATCTAAGACTCTAGACTCTTTGAAATCAACGATAACATCATCTGGATCATTCATTGGATCAAACTTTTCTTGAAATAATATGGTTGAAGCAAAAAATAGAGGGCCCCATATCTCATAATGTTTAACACCAGCATCATCAATATACTTTCTGACCCTAATTCGAATAGCACTTTCCCACGCAAATACGAGGGCCGAAGCTATAACACCAGTGATAACAGCTAGTGCTAAGTCATAAATTACAGTAAGAACCGTAACGAGTACAAGAACAATAGCATCTGATTTTGGAATTTTATTTAAGATTCGAAAGCTCGTCCACTCAAATGTACCAATACACACCATGAACATAACACCAACAAGAGCAGCAACGGGAATTTGCTCAATAAGTGCTGAGCCAAACATTATAAAAGTAAGTAAAAATGTAGCGGCCACAATTCCAGAGACTCGCGTTCGGGCCCCAGAGCTGACATTAATGATACTTTGTCCAATCATTGCACATCCGCCCATACCTCCAAAAAAACCAGTAAGTATATTGGCACCACCTTGAGCTATACATTCTTTATTTGCTGAGCCTTTAGTCTCAGTGAGTTCATCGACGAGTGTTAATGTTAAAAGAGACTCTATTAAGCCAATACCGGCCAAGATAACGGAATAGGGAAAAATAATTTTTAATGTTTCTAAGTTAAAAGGTACTTGAGGAATACTAAAAGGAGGAAAGCCACCTTTTATTGAAGCAAGGTCTCCAACTGTTTTAGTTGATAAACCAGAAAGAATAACAATGGCGGATACAACAATAATCGCCATTAATGAAGAGGGGATTGATTTTGTGAGTTTTGGGAAAAAGTAAATAATCGCCATGGTCAAGGCAATGAGGCCTATCATTATAAACAGAGCAGGACCAGTAATCCATACCAGGCCAGGGCCGGAAGGGTCGGCCATTTTAAATTGCCCAAATTGGGCCAAAAAAATCACTATGGCCAGTCCGTTCACGAAACCATAAATAACAGGCTCGGGAACCAGTCGAATGAATTTACCTAATTTGAAGGCACCCATTATGACTTGAAGTATGCCCATAAGAATAACAGCAGCAAAGAGGTATTGAACACCATGGGCCTTTACGAGTGTTACCATTACAACGGCCAAAGCACCTGTTGCTCCCGATATCATTCCTGGCCTACCACCAAATATAGAAGTGATAAGGCATACAAAAAAGGCAGCATATAAACCCACAAGAGGCTGAACCCCAGCTACGAAAGAAAAGGCCACGGCCTCAGGCACAAGGGCCAAAGCAACTGTTAAACCAGACATAATTTCAATCTTTACGTCATTGTTTTTCATATAATTTTGTAAAATAAGCACTGGTCTTCCTTTATATATTTTTAGTTATTATAACTTAGAAAAGGTTTTTACTCTGGTGGGAATAAAAAGCTCTTCAGTGTATGTTGCTGTGCGCATTACGGTGAATTGGTAGGTTTTTAATATCAATTCTTTTATGATACGTAGTATTCAAACAGTATCCACTATAGCTTAATTTAGTTCTTATTGTCCTATCCTTAATTACTAAAAATAAAAAGAGGTAAAAATGTCTGAAATTAAAAATGATTGGGTCGTTGAGATTCACTACACATTAAAAGATGAGCAAGGGAATGTTATTGACAGTTCTGAAGGTAAAGCTCCACTTATTTATATTCATGGAAAAAACAATATTATTCCAGGGCTAGAAAATGAACTTACTGGGAAAAAAGTAAATGATAAATTAAATGTAGTAGTTTCTCCTGAGGATGCTTACGGAGAATATAATGATTCACTAATTCAAAAAGTACCAAAAACTGAATTTGAAAATGTTGACGATCTTAAAGTTGGAGTTCAATTTCAAGTTGGTGATCCACAAGGACAGATGTTTATTGCCACAGTAACAGAAGTGACTGAAGCAGAAGTTACCCTTAATGCTAATCATCCTTTAGCAGGAATGACTCTAAACTTTGACGTTGAAGTCATGAGTATCCGTGAGGCCACAGAAGAAGAATTGGCCCATGGTCATGTTCACGCTCCAGGTGAATCTTGTGGAAATTAATCTAAGTTAGTCGTGAGATGAGTATGACGAGAGATAAGATTATTTTGGAAATAATTGAGACCAGCAAAGAGTTGCATAAAAAAAACTTACTTGCTGGTACTGATGGTAATATTAGCTCTCGTCTTGATGATGGAAAAATTCTTATAACACCCTCTGGATTGCCAAAATCTAAAATTAGACCAGACCAAATGGCCTTAATAGAAAAAGATGGCACTGTTCTAGAAGGAAAACCTAGTTCTGAATTATCAATGCATCTAAAGGTTTATGAGTTATGTCCAGAGGCAAAATTTGTAATTCATGCTCACCCACCAACGGCAGTGGCCTGGAGTATCGCTAGACCAGAGCTGAAAGAGCTTCCCGCCGATTGTTTCTCAGAGGTTATTTTGGCCTTGGGCTCAATCCCATTCGTACCCTACGCAAGACCAGGTAGTAATGAAATGGGGACTAATTTGGCCCCCTACCTTCCAAATCATAGAGTTATGGTTTTAAGCCGCCATGGAGGCCTTAGTTGGGGAGAAAGTTTAGAAGAGGCGCTTAATGGAATTGAGAGGCTAGAGCACTCAAGTGAGATGTTATGGAAGGCCCATACGCTCGGAGGGATAACTCCTTTACCAAAAGAAGAAATTACATTTCTTAAAAATAAAAGAAAAGAAATTGGGCCAAAAACTCTTTAATCTTATTTAAAGTGTAAAATTCTAAAATTCACTTTAATTTCGTCATCTAGTTTGGCAATTAAAATAGAGGGGTTTTTTAAACCAAGTTGTTCTAAGGACTTTAAAGAAAGCCTTGAGCTACCACGTACCTCAATAGATGAAGAGTCTAAGTGATAAAAGTCGATACTAATTTTCATGGGATAGGTTTTATTTAATATACTCATTTGGGCGTTAACGCTTTCATCATTGGGATTTAGTGATTCAATATAAACTGATATTTTGGGTGCGATTAAATAGTTAAGTACGCTGTGATGTAAATCTTTATTCCTTCCACTATGGTCAGTGTCCATATCCTTTACTTTGAAAATCACCTTGAGATTAAGTAATAAACCTTTTTTTTCAGTACCTTCATATTTAAAGGCCCTAATATACCCTGGAATCGTGGTTGAAAATAATCCAAGCTTTGTTGATACAATGGTAAATTCAATAACAGATTTAGCGTTTTTGGCCTTTTCAAAAGTGTTGTATTGATATTTTCCACTAAAATAATCAGCAAGAAGATTCTGAGGTATAAACAAAATTAGTAGAATTAGAGGTACTAAATTCATAATAGGTATATTTTAGACGTTTTGAGATATTTGTCTAAGTAGATAATCTCGTTAAGTAATACAAGTTATAGAATATAAGAATAATATTTATTGATTCTATGAATTTATATTAAATTTAATTATAAATTTCCTAGGGTAATTAACCGAATAGAATCTTAATAAATAAAGAATTGAAAGAGAAATAAAGAATGAGTATTCAAAAAGCACCTAAAATTCTTATTGTTGATGATATACCGAAAAACATTCAGGTTCTTGGAACAATACTTAGAGAAAAAGGCTATGAAATTAACGTGGCCACTAATGGTAAGGAAGCTATAGAGACTGCACAAAAGGTTATGCCAGATATTATCCTTCTTGATATCATGATGCCGGTAATGGATGGTAAAGAAGCTTGTAAAATCCTCAAAGGAAATGAGCAGACAAAGTCAATCCCTATCATTTTCTTAACAGCAAAAACAGAGTCACAAGATATCTTAGAGGGGTTTGAGTTAGGGGCCTCTGATTATGTTACAAAGCCGTTTAATTCTGGTGAGCTTCTAGCGCGAGTCAATACACATCTTGAAATAGCTTTAAATCGTAAAAAAATTGCTGAACAAAATATTGATAGAAAAATCTTAATACAAGTTATTGGTCATGACCTGACTAATCCATTGAGTGGTATTAAAGGAATTGTTGAAGTTTATGAATTCGTTTCAGATATCGCTGAAGTCAAAGAACTTTTACCATTTTTAAAATCAGGTGTCGAAAGTGCTCTGAGTATTGTCGAGCTTATCAGAACATTAGAAATGATTGATAATGGTGAAAGAGAATGGACTTTGGCACACTTAAGAGTAATGGATAGTATTCAGCAAGCATATGACTCATTGAAAGATAAATATCAAGATAAGGAAATAACTTTTAATTTTGATATCCAAGAAGATGACTGCGTTGTCGCAGAAAAAACATCTTTTATTCAGAGTGTCCTTGTTAATACTCTAGATAACTGTTTTAAATTTACAAATAAAGATGGTGAAGTAAATATTAAAGGTCGTCTTAATGAAGAGGAAAACCTTTATCAGATTAAAATAAGAGATAATGGTATTGGTATAGATAAGAAAGCTTTAGAAAATCTTTTCTCATTAGAAACAAAGTCATCGCGCCCTGGAACAATGGGAGAGTTAGGTATAGGCTTTGGTCTTTTGGTTGTTAAAAAATTCATGGATATATATGATGGTTCCATCACTATAGACTCAGAAATAAATGATGATTCTTCTTGGACCGAAGTGACTCTAAGCTTTAAGCCAGGCTCGATCAAGCTTCTACAAGATATTTAATTAACCTTTAAATTAATTGGTTGCTTAATTTTCACAATTTCGCTGTTTGGTGTGGGTGGAAAATTTATTTTTTGGATCACAAGACCTAAACATCTTAATAACTGTGGGTTTTTAAGCTCTTTTGAATGTTCCCAGCCAATATCTTTTAATTCTCCCAACTCACCTATAGTAAGGTGGGTTGTTATAGTTTCTGTTAACTTATTTGTTAAACACTCTCTTAGGTTAGGAGTGTGTTTCAAAACGATATGTTTAATCTGTTGGCCATACTTATAAAGAGGATTTTTCTTGAGGCAATCGGGTGAGTTAGGTGTGCTTAAACACTTCATTTCTAAATTAAATTCATTAATTTCTTTTTCGTAAGTACTCTTTTCATCAATATACTCTTTAAACTCTGAGGTAAGTTTGGCAGCATTACTTTTAAGGTCTTTTAAGACCTGTTTTTTTGCCTTAAAGCCTTGATATAAGTTTTTAACGTTATTTAGCTCTTTTTGATAGGCCTTTAATTCCTCATCCGCCTCAAAACTGGTAGATGCTTCGACTTCTCCTTCTATTAATAGTTCATCGGCCATATTAACTTTTTGTCCGGCAAATGCAGGTAAATTGAATAAAAGGGCCAATAGAATTAAAGACTTCATTGAGTATCTCCATTTAAGTTCTTAATAAATTAGGGGGATTTAATATTGCTTTCAATGCATTGTGTAAAAATTACAAAAAACCCTTAAAAACAGCTACTTATACCAAGTTTAGATGGGCGCGACCTTTAGATGAGCTAATGTGATTTTGGTTAGATACCGCAATTTTAAGTTCAGGTAGGGATTGGTACTTCAAAATAAGCTTTTCTAATTGATCATAATTTTTATTAATAAAAATAAACTCAGGGGATTTCTGAGGGTATTTTGAGAGGCTTTTTATTTTTGGGGTTTCGTAATTGAGACCTTTTAAAATAAGGTGAATTTTTTCCCAGACTAATTTAGCTTTTTGGTTTTCTTGAAAGTGCTTTTTACCCATTTCTTCAAATAATCGATCGAGTCTTTTTTTATTAGACTCAGAGACCTTACTTTTTTTAAGCTTATATGAGGTGTAAAAATAATACCCAAGAATTGGAGCAAGTATTAAAGCGAGCAAAACAAGATCAAATATAAGGCCATGTAGAGTAATCAAGCTATTTGTCACTATTTTTAGGTCTTTGTGTATTAAAGCGCTTTGTAGGCCCATACTCTCTACGGAATGTACGTTGCCTAGAGTGCTCACTCTGGTTAGTCGTTCTAAAGTTATCAGAAATTGAATGAGTGTCAGCACATTGAACACATATCCAATTGGCCTTAATTGTAGGGTTTCTATGGTTGTAATGTTCTACATCTGGAAGAGTTCTATTACAGACTTCACAAAATGTTCTATGCCCTTGATGGGTGTGGACTTTCTTTTTTTGCTGGTGATGCTTAGGCTTATTTTTCTTTAAAACCTCTGGTGAACTTGCTTTTAAACCGACCTTAAGTAAGGCATCTTTTAAACTCGACATTTACTCTTCCTCATTGAAAATTTTCGCCCAGTATAGTCAATTAGTAATTTTATTTCAAGAATTGTGCGTTGCGCTAGAGAGCATTTAGTTTTTTTAAGAATTTCTTACGATAAACTCCGTCATGCCGAAAAAACATATCAGTATGTAAACCATGAGGAATTTCCCAAAACTCCTTTTTCTTTGTGCCTAACATATCGAAAACCCGTTTACCATGTTCAAAAGGTACAACCTGATCATACCGGCCATGAACAACTAAAGATGGATAGTTAAATCTAGGAAGGTAGGAGTCGACATTTCCTTCGTCAGATATAAGTAAATAGGCCAAGGGGCTAAAAATAAAAAGCAATACAGAGTTACTCATAATATCAAAGGTCAGCTTTTCATAATTAGAAAATGTTGAATCTAAGACAACTAAATCAGCAGCTATTTGATTTTGCATTAAATCTAGACCTTTAAGAAGGACAGCACCGCCAAGACTTTGTCCATAAAGAATAAGTTTTGAAAATTTATGCTTGGCCTTTATTTTTTGAGAAAACTTAAGGGCCGCTACAGAGTCATAAGATAAGGCCTTAGGAGAAGGAGAGCCTTCAGAAAGACCGTAACCCTGGTAATCAAAGATAAGAAGTCCGTAGCCACGATGACAAAGCCAGCTTAATGACTTGAAGTGACTAGATAGGTTTTGAGCATTTCCATGAAAGAAAAGAATAAGACCTTTATGCCCCGTATTTTCTTTAGGAGGAATATACCATGAGTGTAATTTGAGGCCTTGTTCATTTTCAAAATAAAGGCTTTGCTTTTTCAACTCTTCTACTTCAGGTGTTGTATAGAGAAACTTATCGGGATGATAGAATAAATGAGTACAGGAGCTAGCTAAAAAACTAGAAATGATAATGAAGATCAAGGCCCATCTTTGGCCGCCCAAATTTAAATTTTCCATAAGTACCATATTGTTGAAGAAATGCTCTTAAATCTAAATTTTTCTTTAATTGAAAGGATAGACCAAACTTATTAGAGATATAATAATTGTTTTTGAAATCTCCCTCGAATAAACCAATAAAACCCATGGTTTCGAGACCAATTTTCATTAGGCCAAAGTTATGAAAAAGACCAATCTTAAGTGATGGACCTAGTCTAAAAAAGTTTTTGTTATGAGTAGTTGCTTCGGCCCTCATTTCAAACAGGGCAAATAAAAGACTTTTATTATTCCACTTTTTGCTAAGCCCTGCTCCAGCATAAAGGGAGAGCATGTGGGCATCTTTTTTAATAAGATGATATGTCTTATTAATTTGAGCACCAACACTCCAACTTACTTTTGGAAATAACTTAGAAAAGGATGGAAGAGATTGGACGTCAATAAGGGTGATATTCTCAAGCTCAAACTTAGAATTATCAATATTATATTGTCCTAAAAAATGAAGCAGTTCTATTTTATTATAAGGTTCGTATCCCTTATCAAAGTCGTAAAGATCATGGAGTACACCACGGTAACCGAATCGAATTTTAAAATCATCAAGTTCTTGTTGAAGACCAAAAATTAACTTAGAAGGAAAGTGTCCCCAGTCAGGGCGGTTATCTGAAGGGGTGAAAGTTACTTTTGTATTTGTCACTTTTTGTTTTGAAAGAGCTTGTAAAACTTGATTTTCGTATTGTTGCATTTGCTGTGGGTTTTTTGTTTCAGCATTTTTATATTCAATATATTGAGCAATTAAATCTAGTTCTTTGGAGGAAGACTTTGAAGGAATTTTTTTACTATTTATGGCATTTAAAATTTTCTTTTTTCGTTTTGAGCTATGCAGATTCCATTTTTGGGTGAGTTGATTTTTAAGACTTGGGCGGTAATGTACTTTTTTTATGAAATCACCTTCAAGGGCAAATCTATTAATAATATCACCAGGAAGAGTAAAGAATTTATAAGGTTTAAACTTTTTTTTCTTTAGGCCAATTTCGAGTAATTTAGATACATAAAGGCTACAGTTTTCATCGAAGAAATAATAATCAAACCAACTGCTTCCATAAAGCTCCCATAAATGATTTAGAATTTTATCAATATCTAAATCTTCGGATTTGAACTCAAAGTCCCATAGATCTCTTGATTCACTATTATTATATTCACTGGTTTTAACGTAGTAAGGTTGAAGAGTGAAATAAGAGCGGTAACCACCAAAGACGCCTTTAAAGGCATAAAAAATAGGGTTATCATTCGGGTCTGGGGCCGCGCCAAATGATGCCGTATAATTAAGAAGATCCTTGTGAGCAATTTCTGGAGAATATCTATTAAATTTAATAAGAACGTGGCCAAACATCGAGCCAGGGTTATTGGCGTAGGCACTTGAGAAAACAAGGGATATCGACTTTGGTGCTATAGCAGATTTCCATTCTTTAAATGCGACACAATTATCTTCAGGGAAAGATAATTGCGGATACTTCTTTTTAATATATAAAAATCTTTCAGGAAAAGCGCATTGAGCACTTTGTTTTGCCGCAGTATAACTCTTTTCTATCTTTTTAAAGGCCTCAACAGCAGCTTGAAGCTCTTTATTGGGAGAATATTTTCCATCTGGATGAAAAAAGAATTCAGGGCTATCTACAAGACTATTATAACCACCTAAAAGTGTTTTCTCGTAATAGTATAAAGAAAGCCAATCTTGGTCTTTAGAAAATAAAATGGCCGGCATAAGGCCGGCCATAAAGATTAAAAGAATCTTATTCACCAAAAAAGATTAGATGATCTGACAGTTTTTGGAAAGACTTTGATTGTCTTTGATTTTTCTTTCTAGATTTTTAACCATATCTACTGGAGTCTTAGTATTAGCGTTAAAGATAGCTCCATAATTGTTTCTCACAACATGGCCAAACTCTTGAGTATATTGTCCACATCCCATTATGTCGGCCATGGCCAGAAAGTAATCACCTTCAGCTTTTGCCATTTCTCTTTTAAGTTGAGCAAAAGTAAATTCAGTAAAATGGATGGCCTTCATATCATTCTTAACAATCGAGTGCTTTGAGCAGTTCGAAGTACCAAAAGTCATACCAAAAGTTGCGTTAAGGAAAATAGCGTTTGTTGTTGCTCTTAGAGTTGAAGAGACGAGCGAGTTTTTCTTAAAAATATACCATCCTGCTCCACAACCACTACTTCCATCCGCAGCAAAAGCACTTCCCATACTTAAAATCATTCCTAAAAAGATAACTGATAATGTCTTTTTCATTAAATTCCTCCTTGATTAATATATGTTGATAGTCTCACCTGAGCGTCAGAAAATCCAAGAAAAACAGTACCTTAGTAAAGTAGGCGGGCTTTTCCTCCTTTTGTTAATTAACAAAATAATGGTATGATGAGTTAGGGATGGTTTTTTTAAAAGGACTTTAGAATGGCCGAAGGTACCCTTGATCCAGATGTAGAATATGCTCTCTTGGCAGGCCACGATAAGGCCGCCTTGTTACTTAGTCTGCTTGGTTCTCGCTCAACATCACTTGTTTTTGATCATTTAAAAGATAATGATGTTAAAAAAATGATTAATGCTATGGCCAACGTAAAGAAGGCCCCTATCTGGATGACGAAAAGAGTCCTTGAAGACTTCTATTCCTCAATTAATGAAGATGCAGATCTTCTCTTCTCTGATAATAAAGGCCGCGATTTTATTATAAATGCTCTTGGTGAAGGCCGAGCAAAGCAGCTTCTTGGTCAAATTGTTGATGTAGGGGCCGCAAATACTCTAGAATCTTTGGAACTTGTTGACTCTAGGACTTTGGCCAACTTTCTTATTAATGAACATCCACAAACCATTGCACTGGTTATAGCTCACTTGGCCTCTGAAAGAATGGTTGATGTTTTAAGAAGATTACCAGAAGGGCTTCAGGCTGAAGTTGTTCTAAGAATCGCTAATCTTGACTTCGTTTCACCAGAGCTTATTGCTCAACTTGATGATGTTCTTAAAACGGAACTTTCCACTCTTGGTTCTATCGATACCAATCAACTTGGTGGTGTTGAACCAATTGCAGATATGCTTAATCTTATGGATAAAAATACAGAAAAAAATATTATGTCCAGAGTGGAAGAAAAAGATCCAGAATTGGCCGAAGAAATTCGAAAACTTATGTTTGTATTTGAAGATATTATTCACGTCGATGATCAAGGTATACAAAACCTTCTCAAGGATGTGGACAATCAGCAACTTGTTATCGCGCTCAAAACAGCGCCTGAAGAAATCAAGCAAAAGCTATTTGGAAACATGTCTAATAGGGCCGCTACAATGCTTCAAGAAGACTTGGATGCTCTTGGGCCAACGAAGCTTTCCGATGTTGAAAAAGCACAAAATGCGATTGTTCAAAAAGTTAAGGAACTTGAGAGTCAAGGTAAAGCTTTCATTTCTAGAGGTGGAGAAGGTAGCGACGCCCTCGTTTAATAATTGTTCTCATTTATTTCAAGTTCATTTATCCTAATTAATAAGGATGAGGTGAAATATGTCTAGAGATCTTCCATTAAAAAAAGATGTATATCTTTTAGGGCTCTTGTTAGGAGAGGCGTTAAAAGAAGTTGAGGGTGAAGATTTTTTTCAATTAGTTGAAAAAATCCGAAGAACCGCAAAAACTCAACGAAAGGGTAAAGGTCGTGCTGACTTTAAAAAAATCAAAAAGATCCTTGATGGAGTAGATGCAAAAACTTTAACTAAACTAGTTTCTTCTTTTAGTGCATTTCTTAATTATGTTACGGTTGCTGAACAACATCATAGGATTAGAAGAAGAAGAGTACACTTATTAAGTAGAAAGCCAAAAGAGCAGCCTTTTTCCCTTGATCACACATACAGCTTTTTAAAAAGAAAGAAAATAAGCTCCGAAAAAATTGCTGAAGAAATTCGAAAATTAGAGATTAACCTCGTTTTTACGGCCCATCCTACAGAAGTGAAAAAAAAGAGTCTTATGCGAAAAAACGCTCAGGTTCAAGAGTTTCTGGCCATATTGGATCGCAAAAACTTAACGAAAGCTGAAAGAAATCAGACTATAGAGGATTTAAAAAGAGTAATAGTAACGAATTGGCTTTCAGATGAAGTGAAAAGAGAAAAACCAACACCTTTAAAAGAAGCCTATACTGGAATACTACATATCGAAGAATCTTTATGGGAAGTTGTTCCTGCATTTTTAAGAGACCTTGATAAATCATTAAAAAAGCTTGTGGGAAAAGGACTTGAACTTAATGAAACACCTATAAAGTTTGGTTCGTGGATGGGGGGAGATCGTGATGGTAATCCTAATGTCACCTCTGAAATAACAAAAGAGATTATTTACTTTCAACGAGTTAGGATCATTGATCTTTATATCAAAGATTTAGACGATCTTTTCATTGATCTTTCTGTTTGTCGCGATAGTGATGAGTTGTTTGAATATGTTGGTAAAAGTAAAAGACCATACCGGGATATGATTTTCAATTTAAAGGAAAAACTAGAAAATACAAAAAAATTATTTGAAAGATTAAATAATAAAATACCTAAAAAGAATCCTAACTATATTTTGAAAAAACAAGACCTATTAGAACCTCTTATGGTCTGTTACCGCTCTCTTAAAGAATTAGGCGCAAGTATCGTTGCTGAAGGAAAACTAACAGATCTTATTAGAAATGTTCATACCTTTGGTATACATTTATTTCGTTTGGATATCCGACAAGAGTCTACAATTCATCTCAATATTATGGATAAGTATACCCAGCATATTAAATTAGGTGTTTTTTCTGAATGGGATGAAGAAAAAAAATTAAGCTTTCTCCAAAGTAAAATGGAAGACAATTTACCATTGAATTATGAGGAATTTCTTATAGAAGAGTTTGATAGAGATGTCATGAAAACCTTCGAGCTTATTGGAGAAGTAGGGAAGGACTCTTTCGGAAGTTATATTATATCAATGGCCAAAGAAGCGTCAGACATTTTACTCGTTGAGTTTTTTCAAAGAAAGCTTAATCCAAATGCTTTGCTTCCTGTGGTGCCTTTGTTTGAAACTATCAATGATCTTCAAAACTCTCATATAACAATGAAAAGAATATTTTCTAATAATTGGTATAAGAATTATATTTCGGGACATCAGGAGATTATGCTTGGCTACTCCGATTCTTCTAAGGATGGTGGTAGGCTTTGTGCTACTTGGGAGCTTTATAAAGCACAAGAAAATCTTTTGGCATTAGGTAAGTCTGAAGGAATTAAACTGACCCTTTTTCATGGAAGAGGGGGAACCGTTGGTCGAGGAGGAGGTCCTACTTATTTGGCCGTAGATAGTCAGCCTCCAGGTAGTATTGATGGTCGCTTAAAAGTAACAGTACAAGGTGAAATCATAAATTCTAAGTTTGGAATTAAGGGAATTGCAAAACGTTCTTTAGAGGTCTATCTAAGCTCTGTTTTAAGGGCGAGTCTTGAAAAACCTACTAAACTGAATAAAGAATATAGAAAAATCATGGAGGATATGGCCCAATACTCAATGAAAAAATATCAGGGCCTTGTTTGGAAAAATCCAAAATTTGGTGAATTCTTTTCACAAGTTACTCCTGTTAAAGAGATTTCTATTCTTAATATTGGTAGTCGACCGAGTAAAAGAAAAGTTGGTGGTGCCATGGATTCGCTAAGAGCAATTCCGTGGATATTTTCGTGGACGCAAACAAGGCTTATTCTTCCTTCATGGTTTGGTGTGGGTGAAGCCTTAGAATATGGTTTGGAAAAATATGGTTCTAAAAAAATGAAAAATATGGCACAAAAATGGGCATTTTTTAACTCAACACTCGACTTATTGGAAATGGTACTTTCAAAAGCAGATGAACATATAGCAGAGCTTTATATGGAACATCTTTCTGAGGAGAAATGGAGAGATTTAGAACAAGAGATTTTACCTTCCTTTAGATTAACGAAAAAAATGATTGCTCATGTTTTAAATCAAAAGAAATTATTAGAAAACAATCGTGTTTTAAGAAGATCCTTAGATATAAGGAACCCTTACGTCGATCCTATTAACTTTGTTCAAGTTATGATTTTAAAAGAATTTCGTGATAACCCAGATGATGTGGGACTTGAGAATGTCTTGGTTAATACTCTAAGTGGAATTGCTGTGGGGATGAGAAATACAGGCTAAAAGGCATTCCAAACCCAACGCGTATTAAAGCTTAAATGATCAGAATTAGACCTAACATAATCTGCATTTTTATTGGCCCCTTGAAGAACCCATGTTTTATCTAAATTATTAATGATGATTCCATCCCAGGGAACAAAAGGAATAACAAAACGTATACCTAGAGAAGCATAACCCCAACCAGAGACGGCCTCAGGCCCATAAAGGTATCGATTCGTATCACCTTGAGCATGGCTAATTGTACCAACTAATGAGGTGAAGGGAAGAATAGGTGCTTTAGCATGAAAATCAAAATACCATTTTTTGTAGCGGACTAACTCTCTACCAATATAGACTCCAACTCCGAACTTATTTTTCCAGCCAAAATTGTATTCACTTTTTATATAGTACTCCAGGATTGAAGATCTCTGGTTACGATAATCCTCATCTCCTTCTGCGAGCCTAATAAGGGGGCGGTCATCATCCCAATATCGTGCTCCTGTAGTAACTTTAAATGGGTCTTCTTTTGAAGAATGAAACTTCCAACTAATATTAGGCCCATAAATTGAGAGCTTTCTATCAAAAAATTGCAATCCGGGAGCTGCCAGAAAACTTGACTTTGGCCAGACTTGAGCACCTTTATATAGAGTTTGAGAAGTATAATAGGCCATGAGGTTAATATTAAACACATCGGCCTTGGCCGTAGAAAAGGCCATTAATAAAAAGCATAAAATAAATTTCATACTTTAATTATAACTGTTCGTATGCCTTCAGGATACCTGAAACTGATAGACCATATTTATCGTATAATTGGTCGGCAGCATATGCAGATTGTCCAAATTCACCTGGATTCGCCAATGATTTTACCTTGAAGTCTTTTCCTTCAAGTTTAAGCTTTTGAACGATCATTGATCCCATTCCACCGATGAGCTGGTGGTCCTCAATAGTGATGAGTTTACCATTTGTATTTTCAAGGCAGTTTGCAATAGTTTCTGTGTCAACTTGGTTAATGAAACAATTATTTATAACAGTTGCACTCTTTCCTTGTTTTTCTAATTCGTCCGCTGCATCTAAGGCCTTCTGTACCATAGGTCCTGCTGCGACTATTGTTACATCTTGACCTTTCTTTAAGACTTGAGCTTTTCCCCAATTAAAGTTGGAGTCATCAGTATATTGAACAGGATGATTTTCTCTCCCTAAAAAGAAAATAACGTTATCTGGTGTTTCACCCTTTAGCTTCTTTTCTTCAAACATTTTAATGGCTTGATACATATAAGCCTCTGCTTCAGCTGAACAAGCAACTTGTATAACTGTTGTGTGTGGAATAGCAGAAACGGCCGCAAAATAAGTCGTTGCTTGGTGGCTAGCACCATCAGCTGCATCTTGAAACCCAGCGTGTGAAAAGAGAGCAATCACAGGTCCTTGAGAAAGAGCACCCATAATCAATGGAAGGTTTCCTTTTGTAATTCCAAACTGGCTGAAAGTATCAACAATAGGAATATAACCTTGTTTAGAAAGACCGACCGCCATACTTACCATGTTGGCCTCAGCGATTCCTGCATCAACATAGTGGTTAGGAAATTCTTTGTGAAATGCTGCAATTCCAGTTGAACCTTGTAGGTCAGAGCTTACACTAAATACAGGAAGCCCTTCTTTTGTGGCCCTGATAGCGGCCCTTGAAAAGCCGGGTTGAACTTTTTCTTTTTTTACAGATGAAGAAGAAGTCGCTTCAGGCTTTTGTGTTAATCTTTGTGCTGCTTCAATAAATTCTTGAGGTGGTTCTTGTCCGTAAACTTCAGTGATGAAGTTGAGAATATCAGATGAGTAGGCCTTAAGAGGAAAGCCATGTCCACCACTTTTACTATCTTCAGTTGTTTTGACCCCATAACCTTTTACGGTTTTTACCCATAGAGCAATAGGCTTAGAAGCATTTTCTTTTACTTTATCTACTGCAGACTCGATCTGCTTATATACTTCTTGAAGGTTATGACCTTCTTCTACGTTAACGACATCCCAACCAAGATTTGAGAGAGATTCAAAACTAGGCCGCATAGAAAAAGAGTCTTCAGAGATTCTTCCTCCTAGCTTGGTGTTATTATCAGAGATTATCATGACAAAAGGATTCATTTTTCCTTTTTGAGCAAGACCAGCAATGGCAGCAAAACTCTCTCTAGCTTCACCTTCCATACAACCACCGTCAGAGATAGCACAGATGGTAACTCTTTTATTTCCGGCCAACTTATCAGCAAAGGCAAGTCCCTGTGCTTGTGGAAGACCTGATCCTAGAGGACCATTAGAGATAAAAACACCTTCTGGGTTTAGATGGGCCTCACCGTGACCTGTAAGTTTACTTTCAATAGATCTAAATTTGTATAAGTCTTCAAAGCTTTGATTATCAAAGCCGTAATTGGCCCTGAGAGCATATATTCCGTTTTCTGTATGGCCAGCATCATTAACGAAGTTAAAATGCTTATGCCACTCGTTTTCTTTGAACATAAGTCCATGAACAGCACTCATTATTTCTGCAAAAGCTGCTGGGCCTCCCCAGTGAGAAGCAGCTCCACCATTAACTGCAAATTGGTCCATCAAGGCCACGAGCACTCTTGTTATTTTTGGACAACCAAGTTTAATTGTTTCGCCTTTATTGTTTTTTACTTCAACAGAGTATTTTGGAGCTTCTGTAGGGGTAGGGGCAAGTTTATTAGGTTGATTGAGAGGGCCAATAGTTGTGCTCATAATTACCTTATAATTGAATATTGATTTTGCGCTATGTTCTAAACTTTGATAAAGACAATGTCAATGGTTTTATGTTTAAACCTTTGATTATACAGTTTTTAAAGGGAGTTACTAATGGCATCATTTGACCTTGTTTGTAAGTTAGATATGGGCGAATTTAAAAATGCATTAGAGCAAACAAAGAAGCAAGTTGCTGGAAGATATGATTTCAAAGGCTCTAAAACAACATTTGAGCTTAAAGAAGATTCGCTAGAAGTACTTACAGAAGATGAATATAAAGCAGGTGCCTGCCTAGATATCCTCAGAACTAATATGGGAAAACGAGGAATCGGGATGAATGCACTTGAAGTGGGAGAGATAAAGACTGTTGGGAACCAGATGGTTAAGCAGGTCCACTCTCTAAAACAGGGCATAGATAAGGAAACTGGTAAGAAAATCAATAAACTTATCAAGGAATCTAAAATTAAAGTTTCCTCATCATACATGGATGAAAAAGTCAGAATTAATGGCAAGAAGATAGATGACCTTCAAAGTGTATTTAAAATGCTACAAGATAACTCAGAGCTAAATCTTGAGCTTCAAATGGAAAACATGAAGCGTTAGCTTTCCAATTCAACTCGACTAAATAGAGTCGGTTAAGGTAGGCTTTATTCATGAATAGATTATGGCCTGTTATTGTCCTTCTCGTGATTGTTTCTCTTGGAGTCTATATATGGGCCCAAAAAGAGTCTTATGACCCTTACTCAGTAGAAGAAATCGATAAAATGCTAGCGCAAGACCCACCCTGGCTCAAGGGAGAGGGAGCTGATGCTAGTGAAGATGAAAATATCGAAGATATGATTTTAGACTCAAGTGCAGAAGAGGTGGTAGAACCGTCTAATATGGCAGTTCTGTCTGCATCACCTGAAAAAGACTTAGAAAAATTAAAGATTCAGGCCCAAAAAAACTGGGATATTAAAATTAAAAGCTTTTTTGCAAAAGATTTAAAGCTTGCTCCTGCTCTTATTAGTGGTTACGAAAAACTCAAAAAAGAATACATTGAAAAAAAGAAAATTGAAGGTGGTCTTAAGTTATTTGATCAATACTCTGAAGAGCTGAAAAGTCTTTTAGGCAGAGATCACTATATTCGTTACTTAGAGGAAAAGCATCACTACAATAAAGAAATAGCTAAGCAAGGTGATGTTGAGATAGAGCTTTAATGGTCAAAAAGTGGGAAACCAAATCTGAGAAATTCATTTCTCAAAGTAAAGTCTTTAAAAGATACGAAGTAAATCGTGTAAGTCTGGATAGTGGCAAAGAAGGAACATTCGATGTTGTTAAAAGTCTGGACTGGGTTAATATCGTAGGGCTCACCAAAGATAATAAAGTTATTCTTGTTGAACAATACCGACATGGGACAGATTGTATTACCTGGGAGTTGCCGGGTGGGGCCGCGAATAAAGGCGAGGACCTTTTTAATGCCGCTAAAAGAGAGTTTTGTGAAGAGACGGGGTATACCTCAGATCAATGGGAGTTTCTTGGCTCAGTTGATGTTAATCCCGCATTTATGACAAATAAATGTGAAATGTATCTCGCTAAGAATTGTGTGTTGAGTGAAAAGCAAAATCTAGACCATTTCGAAGAAATAGATATTCTTGAAGTTGATTTAAAAGAGATACCACAACTTATTGAGCAAAGAAAAATTAACCACTCTTTGGTGATTGCTGCTTTTTATTTTTTATTCCAAAAACTAGGACCTTGATTTTTTACGAGTTGTTTTCTTCGTAAGAGTAAACCAATCATCTTTTATAATAGGGTGGTAAAAGTCGGCCTCATCTTTGAGTAATTGACTAGTCGTTTGCTCGATAGCGGCTATCTCAATTCTTACTCCCTCGGCCTTAAGGTGACGGATAAGTTCTACGTAATCAGAGTCACCGCTTAGAATGATAATAGTATCCACTTTAGAGGCCAGCTGTGTGGCCTTAATAGAGAGAGGAATATCGGCACTTTTATGACAAGGAACAACAGAGCCGTGGTAATTATCGTGTAGTCGATCTCTTAGCTTTGAAGAAATACTCTTTCCTTCTCTAAAATAAATAAGCCGAGAAAGCCCTCTTTGCATTAGAATTTTGGGGATTAGAGTATCAAAATTTAGCATTGAGCCACTGTCTTTAGTGATGCTATGTATTGATCTTTCTATATTATTTCCATCGATTAGGATGGCCACTTTTTGGTCTATAATGATTTCTATTTCTTCCATAGACTTATCTATAAACAATAAGACTCTAATGGCAAATATATTTTCAATTTATGAGCTAAATAGCCGATAATTCTCTATGCACAAAGAAGAACTTCTTAGTTTTTTTTATAAAGTATTCTTTCCTTTATGGGTAATTATAGGTTCTTTTGGAATATATTACTTCTATAAATTAGGCTCTCAGTACGGCGATGTTCTAAAAAGGACCAAAACAAAAAAAATAAAACATATAAAGTTTCGTAGCTTCTCAACTGATGATGATTTTGAAGAGGACTTAGCAGACCAAGAAGATAGTGAAGACTATAAACAGCTAGTAGAGTTTCAAAGAAAAGGCCTTATTATATTTTTCTGGATATTAGGTCTTTATATTTTGGGGATTATTTTTGCATTTCTTTTAAAGTTTTACCGTTGGCAGTGAGGGCAATAAAAAGTTCCTCTTTGGGCCAAAACAATCTTTTTAACGGGGCCACCACACATTTGACATTCTTTTTGCCAGAAAACGACCAAGTGTTGAAGGCCTTCACCTTTTTCTCCTGATGTATCGGAATATCCACCTGAGAAAGTTAATCCATTTGATTTCATGATAGGATTAAGGACTTCATCAGTGGCGCGTACGATATCCTGACATTCTTTTTTGGTCACTTTACCACATCGGCGAGTGGGGCGGATTCCTGCACGGGCACAAATCTCTGATGCAATATAATTTCCACATCCTGCAAAAAACTTTTGATCAAGCAGATGAACTTTAAGTTGGCGGGTAGGATACTTTTTTAATACTTCGTAAACATAATGAGGGGTAAAATCTCTACTACCAATATCAACACCCAGTTTATCAAGGTGTTTTTGTGCGGATGTGCTTTTAACAAAATACATATTGCCAAAACGGCGTGGGTCTACATAGGCCAGGTAAATTGTTCTTTTATTTTTATCAAGACCTTCGAATTGAAGGTGAGTGTGTTTTTCATTAACTTTTTCTCTGGAGATACGCCAACTCCCACTCATTCCCAAGTGAGAAAGGATATGGAAGTCATCACTTAATATGATATCTAAAAGCTTTCCCTTACGCTCAATATGAGAAATTATTTTTCCTTTAGGATCAAATTCTTGAACTTTAAGAATCGAGCCAACAACTTGTGAAAGCTCCATGCCTATAATTGTAATAGGCGTTTGCTCATCTAATTGAAAGCGAATGGTTTCAACTTCGGGTAGTTCTGGCATGCTATAGCTAACCTTTTATTTCTATTAACTTTTGTGCGGTGAAAAATAAGTTCTACCCCGCCGCTAGCTATGACATTTATCAAAAGGAGGATAATAAGCATAGTAGCTGGATATAAACCTCCTTGGACAATACCTTTTCTAAGGCTTAACGAAGTTCATATTGAACTTAAGCTCACAAAGGATTAGTTTTGAAAGTAGAATAATTTCTTTTCGAAAAGCAAATGGGAAAATATATCTAAATATGAATACCTCTTCGAATCTCTTTCTGGATTAGCTTACTCACGAAATACACCTAAATTCATGGCCTGATTGGGGATAGTCCACTCAAAACCAGCAAGTTTACATAGCTGGTCTATAATTAACTATTTCAGAGTATAATGAATAGGAAAAAGAAAAAAGGCCCAAAGGGTTTCTCCCTTGAACGGCCTAAACAAGTTGGGGTTAAATTTTGAAGTTTCTTAGATCAATTTCTCTGATTTCAAAATCAAGATTCTCCTCAAAATTTCTTAAACCCTGGTTTTCTAAAAGGTAGTCCTCTTCCCAAAGGTAGAGACCTTCCATAAGTTCCATATCCTCATTCATTTTAACCTCCTGGTTTTAGATATGTTCTCAAACTCATTTATCGTCAAAGTAATGAATTGGTCTAGGCTTTAAGGAAAACATAATTTTAAACTAATATAACCAAATATATTAGGATTTCTTTAGAATATGGTTAGGCAGCTTTATGACAAACTTGGTTATGACAAAACAATAAATGCTAGATTGTCAGCAAGGTGTTCATCTTGGATTGGACCAATAAAGGTATCAATGAACTTAAGTGGATATTACAGATATAATAGCGCCCATTAATTAATAGGATTCAGGACTTATATATTTAAAAGTCATAAAGGTTTCCTGATTTAACCCTAATTTAAAAACACAAACTGGTTTAAATTAACAGAATTCTATTTTTACATTAAACCAAACCTCCCTTAGATATCTAATCAACAAAAAAATATTATACACCATGAATTGGAGGGAATTATGTCTTTTAAGAAAACAGTTACTATGGGAGTATTATCCCTAGGTATTAGTCTAGGGGCTCAAGCTGCCTCTTGTCCTACTGGGACAACATCATTAGGTGAGATTAATGGTTTTAACACTTGTGCCCTTAAAGGGAAGTATACACAAGATGTTACCCTTACTTCTGACAACAGATACGTTTTACAAGGTGGAGTTTTTATCGGAAACGATAATAAAAACAACTCTACTCTTTCTATTCAACCTGGAACTGTACTTTATGGTCAGTCTGGTGCTGACTTCCTAGTTGTTACTAGAGGATCTAAGTTAATTGCTGAAGGTACTAAAGAAGCTCCAATCAGATTCACTGCTGCTAAAGACAGCGGTAGAAGAAGAGGAGAGTGGGGTGGACTTATCATCAATGGTAATGCTCCTATCAATAGCTGTAAGACTGAAACAACAGCTTTCTGCGAAGCTGAAGGTGAAGGTTCTACAGGGCTTTACGGTGGAACTGATGCAATGGACAATTCAGGTGTACTTAAGTACGTAGTTGTTGAGTTTGCTGGATACGAAATTACTCCTGATAACGAATTAAACGGTATTGCTTTCCAAGGTGTTGGAGCTGGTACAACTGTTGATTACATTCAGGTTCATATGAATGCTGATGATGGTGTTGAGTTCTTTGGTGGGACAGTAAACGCTAAACACATCGTTCTTACAGGTAATAAAGATGATTCTCTAGATTGGACTTCAGGTTATACTGGAAATATCCAATACGTAGTTGTTGAGCAATATGATGATCAAGGAAACAACGGTATCGAAGCTGATAACCTAAAGTCACCAATGAATGCTCAGCCTAGGTCTAACCCAACTCTTTCCAATATGACTTTCATCGGAACATCTAGCTCTGCTGCTAAAGGTGGAAATGGGATTCTTCTAAGAAGAGGGTCTGGAGCTCAAGTTTACAACACTATTCTTACTGGATTCAAAAAGTCTTGTATCGATTTCGATGATGAAGAAACTTTCCAAAACGGTGGGAATGTAAACTCTGACAGCTCTGTAACGGCTATGGGAATTAGATTTGAAAGCGTAATTGTAGACTGTAACAAGAACTTTACTCTTGTTGAAAGAAACAGAAGCGGAGAAATTGTAAATGAGCCATGGAGAATTGATAACTTCTTCTTTTCTCAACTTGGTAACATGAACGTGGATCCAATGCTTAAAGGTTATATGCCTCAAGCTGGTTCTCCAGCTCTTGGAGCTGGAGTAACTCCAATGGATCTATTCTTTGACGAAGTTGATTACATCGGAGCGATGAAAGATTATGACTGGACTGCTGGTTGGACCACGCATGCTCGTGACTAATTAGTGGCATGGCCACGGAAGGGTTTTCTGTGTGTTCCCTACCGTGGCCTATTAATTAAAAAACACACAAAAATTTTTAAAACACAAACACACAGGATAGATTATGAAGAATCTAATAATAATTTTTCTGCTTTTGGTAATTGCTACACCGAACTTATCTCATGCAAAAAAATATGAAAAAATGGCCAATAGAATTATTAAACTTAGGTCACAGGTAGAGAAGCTTAATAACCAGGTCCAAGAATTAAGAGGATCTATCAAAAGGAAAACTTTATCAGTGGGGCAAACCCAGACTGAGCTAGAAAGTGAAATTGAAAGGGAAAAATTTAGAAATCAAAAACTTATAGATCAACTAGATAAAGTTAAAAGAGAAATTAGTAAAAAAAGTGTAGGAGGAGACGATATCATTCCTCTAATAACTAAGACGGTAAAAAATGTTAAAAGGTATATTAATAAAGGACTTCCTTTTAAAATCACAGAAAGAAATAAAGCTCTTGATGAATTAGACAAGCAAGTTTCCAAAGGAATCGTGGACCCATTTAAAGGAGCCAATAGATTATGGGCCTTTGTTGAAGATGAGTTCAGGATGGCAAAAGAGAATGGAATTTATCAACAAACCATCCAAATAAATGGACAAGAAAGATTAGTATCTGTAGCCAAAATTGGAATGATGATGCTTTTTTTCAAAACGTCAGATAATAAGTATGGCTGGGCGACAAAAACTTCTAAAGGTTGGAACTACAAATACGCTTCAACCAAGATCGAAAAGGACCAGGTCTTCACGCTTTTTGACTCACTCAAAAAGCAAATCAGAACTGGGTACTTTGAAATTCCAAATACATTAAAATTTTAAGGATTATAAGGATAACAACATGAAAACCATCACACAGAGTAAGGTTTTTTTATTGGCTGGTTTAATTTTCCTGTCTGGGATGTCTCTGGCCAATGTACCGAAAACCGAGAATACACAAGACAAGCTTACGGCCGCTTATCAAAGAGAGTATGCTTTTTTGAGTTCCCAAAAAAGAATGCTTAAAAAAAGGGCTAAAGAGTTAAAAAACCAAGAGAAACAATTATTTAAAGATGAAGATATTAATTTAAAAAACCTTAGAGGGGCTCTATTAGCTTTGACTAAACAAAACCAGACGATAGAGAGAAACCTAATTGAGGCAGAAAAAAGCTTGGAAAAAATCGAGGATAATAATGCTGCTGTCGAACAAACAATTTTTCAAATGGAGTCTACCTTAAAAAGAAATGGGATGCCGGTTAAAGACCTAGGGAAAAAGTACCAAAAAAGATATGGTGTTAGGCTTGATGTTGGTTACTCTTATGCTTACCTTGCTCTTTTAAAAAGCCAAAGAATTCTAAAAGAAAAAGGAGAGTTTTTCTTAAAAGATGGAAAAAAGGTTAAAGGAGAAATCCTTACAATAGGTAAAATTGCCAAATTTGGAAAAAGTGGGAGTGTAGCAGGCGCCTTATACCCTGTAGGGGATAATAAATTTAAATTATGGTCCAAACTTGAAAAGACAAACACTATCCCGATGTTTAACGGGAAGAATCCAGAGTATTTTAAAGGGTTCATTTTTGAAAACTCTGATAAGGGAATCACAGAGAAAAAAGAAAAGACTTTCTTAGATATGGTTCATGCAGGGGGATCAATTGCATGGGTTATTGTTGGGTTAGGAATTGTAGCCTTTCTTTTAATTGTAGTAAGGGCGATATTGTTGAAAGTAAGTGGCGGTCAAAATATTAAACATTTTAGAGAAATTGAGGTTGCCGTTTCTCAAGGAAACCTTCAATTGGCCACAGAGAAATCAGATAATATAAAAGGTTCTTTAGGAAGAGTTCTTAATTCGACAGTCAAAAATCTTCATGAAGGAAGGGAAAAGCTAGAAGATATAATAAATGAGAATATACTCCATGAAATTAATATACTTGATAGATTTGGGTCTATTACTCTTGTTTTGGCCGCTGTTGCACCTCTTTTAGGCCTACTTGGAACAGTAACCGGTATGATTTCCACTTTTGACATCATTACAGAATTTGGAACAGGTGATCCTAAGCTTTTATCTAGTGGTATTAGTGAGGCCCTAATAACAACAAAATTAGGTCTCATGGTGGCTATTCCTACTCTATTAATAGGTAATGTTTTAGGTGGTTGGAGTGAGAGAATTAAAAATAATCTCGAAAAATCCGCTCTTAGAGTGACTAACCTCTTTTTCAAAAAACCTCTAGAGGTATAGTTATGTTTGAAAATTTATTCGACGAATTAAGGTTTTTATTTAATGCTGGGGGAGAGGTTATGTATCCCCTTGTCGCTGGTACTTTTGGACTTTGGTTTGCGCTTGGATATAGGTTTTTAAACTTAAAGCGTGGAGTCAAAGGGGATGTTCGTTCAGTTTTTAGAAAAGTACAGAAAGGATCTCTTGAACTAAAAGAAGGCTGTGTTTCTAAAGCCTTTCAAATAGCAGAGGACTTAAAAAAGGACCAGGTAGTTCCAATGAGTGAATATCTAAACGAATCATTTATGGGAATTGAAAATGATATTAAGTTGTTTAAAACCTTTTGTACTTCCATAGTAGTCATTGCTCCTCTTTTAGGGCTTTTAGGAACAGTAGGTGGAATGATTTCAACCTTTGACTCATTAGGAGATGGTGCTATGTTCGCACAAGGTGGTGGTATTGCGGGAGGTATCTCTCAGGCTCTTGTTTCTACACAAATGGGACTTGTTGTAGCTATTCCTGGAGTTCTTGCTTCAAGGATACTTCTCAGAAAAGAGGCCACTATTTTAAACGAACTTGACCAAATCAAAGAACTTTACTGTACCCAAGTAGGGGAGGTTTAAAATGAAGCTTAGAAGAAAAGCAGAACAAAAATCAGATATAGATATATCACCATTAATTGATATGGTTTTTATACTTCTTATCTTTTTCATGGTTAGTACCACATTTGTTAAAGACATGAAGGTTGACATTAATCGTCCAGGTGCTGCCAGCTCAGAAATGGCCAATGATAAATCAATCCGAATTTATGTGGATAGTGGTCAAAAAATTCACTTAGATGGTGTTCAGGTTCAAAGTTGGACTTTACAAAATAGACTAAGGGAATTGTTGAAATACGGGAAAGATAAATCTGTGCTGATTGTCACGGATAGTACGGTACCGGCCAATAAACTAATCAGCGTGGTAGATTCATGTCGATTGGCAGGCGCCAAAGATATTGGAGTTGCCACAGAGAAGGAGACAGGGGTTTAGTGTGAAAGCGAAAAAAATAATTTTTTCCTTTTTTACTATGTGTGCAGGGGCCTTTTTAGTTCTAGGCGGTCTGGTCCTTATTAATACGGCCGGAACTAACAAGAATGAAGGGAAAACTACAAAAGTTGTAAACTTCGACCTCAAAAAAATTGTGCAAAAAAAGGTAACAAGGAAAAGAAAAGAAAAAAGAAAGAAAAGAAGAAAGAAATCCAAATCCATACCAACGGCACCAAAAATAAGCAGTCTTATGTCTGGGAATTCTTTTGGTGTAGCTGGACTTGAGTTTAATAATGATCCCATTGATGGCAGCCTCCTTGGGGTTAAGGGGGATCAGGTTATGGATGAGGCATCAGTTGATACTGCACCAGTCCCTAGAAGAAGAATGGCTCCGGAATATCCTGCCAGTGCACGAAATAGAGGGATTGGAGGATATGTCATCCTAAACATTCTAGTGAATAAGAAAGGTGAAGTTGAAAAAACCCGAGTGTTAGAGAGTAACCCTAATGGAATTTTTGATGATGCTGCTATTGATTCCATAAGGAACTGGGAGTTTGACCCTGCCAAATACAAAGGGAAAGTGGTGAAGGTTTGGGTGAAACAAAAATTTAGTTTTAATTTAAATTAGAGGATCAATATGAAAAAAACACAGATTTTCCTTATTGCTTTATTGATACCTCTTTTTGTCTTTGCAAACGATGAATTGGAACCTTTAGAGCTTGCTTCTCTTTTGGTGGCCGATGGAAATATTGCAAAAGCAGAAAGAATGCTAAAAAAAGTTGATTTGTCGGATGAAGATCTAGATAAGAAAAAGTACCATTTAATCTTAGGTTTAATACAATTAAAAAAATCTAAATACCCTTTGGCCTATAACTCCTTTAAAAAGGCCCAGGCAAATGGTGATAAAAGAGCAGATATTTTTATATATTTGGCGAAGTCGGCTTGGGGGATGAAAAACTACGATCTAGTAGTTAATAATTTAAAAAAGTCTGGCAATAAACTTTACCTCAATTCAAGTAATCTTCTTTTAATGAGCGCATCCAATTGGAAACTGAAAAATACCGGAGAGGCATGGGAATACCTCGATAAAGCAGGTCAATTATTTCCTAGAGAAGAAAAAATTTTAAAGCAAAAAACCATTTTTTTAGTTGAATTGGGCTTTTTCAAAACGGCCATAGATGTCGCCAAGGATTACATCAAATTACCAAAGGTAACCTTGAAGGAAACCTTGGAAATGGCCGCCTTATTTAAAAACTCTAAGCAATATGATGAGGCTATTTTATTAACTGAAATCACCCGGTTAAAAAACCCGGAAGATAAAAGAGTACTTGTTGAACTTGGGGAAAATTACCTTAAGAAAAAAGATATCCTTAGTTCTGCCAACCTTTTTGAGCAAGCAAGCGCATTTGACTCCAAGTATTATATGGAAGCATCGGAATTATATAGAATGAATAAATCCTTCTTTAAATCTCTGGCCTTGAATAGGTATATTTCCAACTCTAAAAAGAAACTCAGAGGACTCTTTACCCTTTTTATTGAAAATGAACTTTATGAACAGGCCTCTCTTTTAAGTACGGGGCTATCCAGAGTAGGTCTTCTTCAAAATGATGAGATTTCTTACGGTCTTGCTTATAGCTATTTTAAAACAGGTGATTTTCTTAGTGCCAATAGATACCTCAAAAAAATAGGTAGCAGTGATTTGTTTGAAAAGGCTAATGTATTAAGGAAAACCATGGCAAATTGTGAAGGAAGGAAGTGGTTATGTTTGTAAGATGGTTATTCATAATTGTTTTGTTTATTTCAAATGTCTCTTTTTCTAATACAAGTAAAATTAAATTAGAGGGTGCCAAGGAAAATTCCAAAAAGGTTTCTTTCTTGAGAAACTATGGAGAGCTTGAAGTATTCGTTTTTAAAAATGGAGTTCCCTTTCCCAAAGCGAAAATTAAATTTAAAGGGGATAAAAGAACCTATAAAACGAATAATGATGGGATGCTGTATTTAAGAATACCAGAGGGAAGACATTCCATTATGGTATTCGCCCCGAGAATAAAAATTGAAGATAGAAAGTTTGTTATTGGAGAAGGGGAAGTAACTCAAGTTTACATCCGTTTAATGGATGACAGTAAGAACCCTGCTTTTCTTATTGAAAACCCTTTTGGTGTTGAGGCCAAACTTAAGGCCAAAGAACTAAGAAAAGGAAAGGGTCACTTAAAGTCAGGTACGTTAGTAGGAAAAGTTCTGAATATTAAAAATAAATCACCCATTTCTGGGGCCAGGATATTTGTTAAGGGGTTGGATACAGAAGGTATTTCAGATAAGGAAGGTACCTTTAAAATTAAGCTGCCTGAAGGAAGACATACCCTTTCTATTTTACATAACAAATTTAGTACCCAAACACTTCGAGATATTCGAATTCAGGAGGGGATTAAAACCAAAAAAGAAATAACTTTGACGGCATCGGCATTAGAGCTTGAAGAATTTGTAGTTATTGCTCCTCATGTAAAGGGTTCAATGGCCGCTTTATTTGAGGTTCGGCGAAAGAGCTCAGTTGTTGCGGATGTTTTAGGAGCTGATCAAATCAGTAAACAAGGAGATAGTGATGCAGCAGGCTCTCTAAAAAGAGTTACGGGACTTACTCTTGTTGGCGGGAAATATATTTATGTTAGAGGGCTCGGTGAAAGATACTCTAGCACCTATTTGAATAACTCAACGCTCCCATCACCTGAGCCAATGAGAAGAGTAGTTCCTCTGGATATTTTTCCTTCAGGGATTATTGAAAGTATGGTGATTCAAAAAAGTTATTCTCCTGATCTTCCGGCCGAGTTTGGTGGTGGTTCTATCAAACTAATTACAAAGAGTATTCCTGAAAAAAGAATTATTAAGCTTTCCCTTTCAACTAACTACGATAGCGATACCTTCGAGGACAAAGTGACTTATAAAGGAGGTGGGACTGATTGGTTAGGGATGGATGATGGTACAAGAGAGCTACCTGAGTCTATTCGGATTGCCACGGCGAACAATAAAGAGCTAAAGGAAAATAATCTAGTCTATAAGGATGGCTACACTCTTGCCCAACTTGCTAAGTTCGGTAGAGATATGCCCAATATCTGGAATACTTCTCAAGAATCAAAAACCACTCCACCAAATCTGTCTTTAACCTTTGGAGATAGATACAAGATTTTTGGGAATAAACTTGGATTTATTTTATCGGGTCTATATGGAAACAGTTGGGAAAATAACCAAAAAGCTCAAAACAGTTATAATGTCTCAAAAGGGAGTACCTTAGTCTTGGATAAGACCTTTGATTATGATGAAACAGTTCATAAAATTAAATTGGGAGGTCTTTTAAACTTTGGTATTGAAATCGGAAAGAATCATAAGATTTCCACTAACGGTATTCTTATTAGAAAAACTACTGATAAGGCACAAGTTAGAGAGGGTTATCGGTCGGATGAGGATACAAACCTAAGAGAAACCAAACTTCAATGGACAGAAAGACAACTTTTTTCAGGTCAATTATCAGGATCGCACAAATTCCCAATGTTCAGGGACTCTCTTTTTGAATGGAGATACACCCAATCTCAGGCCAAAAGAGAGGCCCCGGATGAAAGACATTACCGATATTTAGAAGAAAAAGAAGGCTACCGATTTGATGTAAGGAATGATGGTAATCAAAGAGTTTTTAGTGCGTTGGTCGATGATAATACTGATATTGGTTCTGATATATCTTTAAATATTCCCTGGTATACCAAGACTGATTTAAAACTTAAGATGGGTTATAACTACATTACTAAAGATCGAGACTCTGAAATTAGAAGGTTTTCCTTTACCGATAAAAGGATCAATAACACAGATATCAACCTTACTTCCCAAGATATGGAAACCATAATGAGAACTTGTGTGAAAGAGGATTGCTTCGTTTTAAAAGAAAGTACCAGGGCCACAGATAACTACAGTGCAACACAGAAGATTAATGCAACTTATATTTATGGTGTTATTCCTCTATTAGATAATTTAAAATTTAATACTGGAATGAGGTATGAAAAGTCGGTTCAAGATGTAAAAACCTTTCAGCTATTTGATCCTAGTAATCAACCTAAAAATGCAACTCTAGAAACGGTTGATTATCTTCCAATACATTCTTTGACTTGGGAATTCTTAAAGGGAATGCAGCTGAGGCTTTCGTACTCTGAAACTATTTCAAGACCTGATTTTAAAGAATTATCGGCCTCCCCCTTTACCGATGATGAAAGAGGTAAAGAAGTAGTGGGGAACGAAAACCTTCAAGCTACTGTAATTAAGAATGGGGATTTTAGATATGAATGGTATTTTGGGAAAAATCAAGAGTCCTTATCTTTAGGGGTCTTCTATAAAGAATTTGAAAGACCAATTGAGGCCATTATTGAACCAGGTACTGAAGGAAGAATAACTTTTGAGAACGCCGAAAGTGCCACCAATTATGGTGTGGAGTTTGAATTTAAAAAGAACCTTGGGTTTTTTACAAGATATCTTAGCCCCCTAACAATTGCAGGAAATGTGGCCATCATAGAATCTCAAATTAAATTAAATAAAAAGAACCTTGGTATTCAAACTTCAAATAACCGACCACTTCAAGGACAAAGTCCTTATGTTTATAATGTCCAACTCCAATACGACAATTTGGATACTGGGACCGTGGGCACACTAATGTACAATATATTTGGAGAGAGAATAACTGAAGTTGGTATACAGGGCGCTCCTGATATATTGGAGCAGCCATTTGGTCAACTTGACTTTGTTTTTTCTCAAAAATTTGCCAAGAACTATTCTTTAAAGTTCAAAATGAAAAACTTATTAGATCCAGAAATTGAATCAACCCAGGGTGAAAAAGTCGTTAAATTTACCCAAAAGGGAAGGTCTTTTGGGCTTGGAGTAAGTGGGAGTTTTTAATGAAAAATCTATTATTTCTTTCTATAATATTTTTAACTATAAGTTGCGGTAAGCATTCTAGTTATAATTCCAACCAGGATGAAGTTTTAGCTGCTCAAAAAGCTATTAGTATGGCCCAAGAGGCATTCTTTGCAGTTGAACAAGGCAATTTAAAGAAACTGGAAGAATTCCTTTTGAAAAACGTAGATATAAACGCTCTTAACAAATATGGAAAAACTCTTTTAATCGTGGCCGTCGAGTGGAAGAGATATGGGATTGTAAAGTCCCTACTGAGTAAGGGGGCAGATACTTTAATCACAGATGAGCAAGGGATGGATGCCATTCAATATGCGGGAACAGATAAACTGATGGTTTCTCTAATTAAAGGGGAAGAAATATCCCAAGAGGTTCTTAATAAAAAACTTTTGGAGTATGTAAAAAGAAAAGATATAGAAAACTGCAGAGTATATTTAGATCTAGGTGCGGATATTAACACCCAAGATTCCAGAAAGTCTACCCCCTTAATACTGTCCGTTTATGGTAAAAATGTAGATATGGTCAAACTTCTTCTTTCTTACCCAGAAATTGATGTGAATAAAAGAGGAGGAAGAGGAACAACTGCCTTATTTTGGGCCAAACGGATGAGAAATCAAGAAATCATTGTTCTTTTAAAAAAGGCAGGGGCACTTTAAAATAAATAAGTTTCCTAAGGCTTTTTTTTGTCAATCCTTACCGACTGTTTTTGTTAAACAAGATGAACTAAAGTGAAGTAACATGAAATACGGGTAAGGAGATAACGTCTCTAAATCAT
>JBMSGH010000017.1:0-71975 GCA_049415445.1 Bacteriovoracaceae bacterium
TCGTAGGCGACGGTGGTGGCGGCGTTTGAGAGGTTGAGAGATCTTATTTTATCCGAGAACATGGGGATGGTGTAAAAGTCATCGGGGTAATCTGAAAAGATCTTTTGAGGAAGTCCCTTCGTTTCTGAACCAAAAATAAGATATTCAATTCTTTTAAAATCAGCATCAAAATAAGACTTAGGAGAGGTCTTTGAAAAAAAGGCCATTTTATCTTGAGGACTTTCTGATTCGATAAAATCAGAGAAGCTGTCATACTCTTTGAGCTTCACATACTTCCAATAATCAAGCCCCGCTCTACGAACCGCTTTTTCTGATAAATCAAAACCATAAGGCCTTATAAGAATAAGCTCATAATTAAGCGCTACACAGGTTCTTCCTATAGAGCCGGTATTACCTGGAATTTCTGGATTATAAAGGACGATTTTCATAAAAAAAAAAAGGGGCCCTAAAAGGGCCCCGGAAACATTATTTTGATTTCATTAAATAATTAACAAGCGTTCTGATCATCGTTCCTGAAGCACCTTTTGGTGGACAATAAGGAAGATGGCCTTGAGAATCACCACAACCAGCGATATCTAAGTGGGCCCAAGCTATGTCTTTACCAACAAAGTTTTCTAGAAAAGCAGCCGCCTTGGCCGAACCGGCCCATCTTGATCCACCAATGTTTTTAAGATCAGCAATATTAGATTTCATATCATCTCTCCACTGATCAATGATAGGAAGTTGCCAAGCATACTCATCTGTTTCTTTAGCTGTTTTAACAAGATCATCACAAAGCTTTTGGTTATTACCCATAACACCACAAACCTCAGTACCAAGCGCCATAAGAACAGCTCCTGTAAGAGTAGCAGCATCAATAATAGCATCTGGCTTAAGATCACTAGCATAAGAAAGAACATCACCTAGAACAAGTCTTCCTTCTGCATCTGTATTAAGAATCTCTACAGTCTTACCATTTCTGGCCTTAACAATAGAATCTGGCATTGTGGCATGCTCATTTACAGCGTTATCAGTCATACCTAATAAACATGTAATCTTAATTGGTGAATCATTTAAAACAGCAGCTCTAAAAGCACCATAAACAGTAGCAGAACCGGCCATATCAAATTTCATATTCATCATTGAACCACCTGGCTTTAATGAATATCCACCTGTGTCAAATGTTAAACCTTTACCTACTAGAATAACGTGCTTAGTGTTTTTCGTTACCTTCTTAGGTGTATAGGTAAGATGAACAAGTCTTGCATCATGGGCCGAACCAGCATTAACTGATAAGAACATTCCCATTTTTTCTTTTTTAAGCTCTGGCTTACCTAAGATTTTAGTTTTAACTCTTTTTAATCCCTTAACATCTTTTTCTACCATCTTAGCGTAGCTAACAGAGTGTAAGACGTTAGGTGGTTCATTAACAAAGTCTCTGGCGACATTTACAGACTCAACAACGTTAGTTGCCTTATCCATAAGAGCATTAAGCTTTTTAGACTTTGAAGCTGTATCAACATGAACTTTTTTAAGTTTTGCTTCTTGTTTTTTAGAAAGGTAGGTATCAAAGCTATAAGAAGCTAGTCCGAAGGCCTCAACAAGAAGATAAAGTGAATCTTCTACCTTAACTTTTGATCCTGTAAAGGTATCAAGTTGAACTGAGACGTCTGTGTACTTGCCTTTGATAGACTTATAAAGCTTAGCATATTCTTTTCTAACGGTTTCAGAAGTAAGCTTGGTTTTTTCTCCAAGACCTAGAGCTAGAACAGTTGTTCCATCTTCTAGAGAAAAGAAGAAAGTGTCTCCTAATGTGCCCTTGAAAATATCTGAGTTTTTGAGCTTATGAAAAGCATCTTTACAGCCTTTATCCCAACCAGAAAGGACAGGGACTGTTTCTTTTTCATTCTTTTTGCAGAATGCTGAATGAATAATAAGTTGACTTGGTGTGTGAGACTTAGCGCCTAAATGTAGTTTATATTCCATAGAATCTCTCCTTAACTTAATAGAGTGCACAAGGTATTATCACAGGATAACTCTCTTTGTCTAAATGGAGTTGAATTGAAAGTATTCAATAGGTATTTGGCCGCAAACTTTATTGGCCCTTTTTTTATTAGCACCATCTTCTTCGTTGTATTTCTATTAACGTTTCAACTCTTTAGAGTAATGCGTATAGTTATAAGTAAGGGTGTAGAAATAGGGGTTATTTTAGAACTGCTCGGTCATATTGCTCTATCATTTGTCCCTATGGCGACTCCTTTATCGGTATTGTTTGCCATGCTTTACGCTCTGAATAAGCTAAGTGAGGACTCTGAAATTATCGCCATGAGATCTTTTGGGGTCTCTAAAAATAAGCTGTATATGCCTTTTTTTTGGACCTCCTTAGGTGTTGCTCTAACGGTCTTTTTCCTTAATCAAAATATTATTCCGGCCAGTAAAACGCATTTTAAAAACTCCATCATCAAACTCACTTCGGCCGGAATGATCAATGATATTAAACCAGAGTCTTTTTACCACGATATTCCAGGCATCACCCTTTTTTCTGAAAAAGTAAAAAAAGGGGGTAAGGAGATGGAAAATATTTTTATTCACACTACAAGTAAAAGTGGAAGTGAAAGATTAATTACCGCAAAGTCAGGAAGCCTAGTAAGAATTTTAGATAATGATGATGCCCCACCAACGCTTAGGCTCTATCTTAAAAATGGAAATATATTAAAGTCCAATGATGAAGGTGATCTAGAAAAGGCATTATTTTATGAATATGACTTTCCTTTGTTTGAAGAGAGTATAAAACCTGGGTTTGTTAATAAAGACAATATGAAAACAACCAGAGAGCTACGGCGCTTTATCCGACATAAATCGAATGAAGTTGATAATGAAAAAAATAAAGCAAAACAAAACTCTCTGATGACCAGGCTTTATAAAGCGAAACTCGAATACTGGACGAGAATCAACACTCCTTTACAAATTCTTATATTTGCTCTTTTAGGTTTTTGTTATGGAATAAAAAGAGGAAGGGGAAAAGAGAAGAATCATGGGGGAATCATTATGATTCTTCTTGTTCTTAATTATGCTCTTTTCTTTTATGGAATCAGTCTTTCTAAAAAAGGGAATATGGCCCCTGAATTGGCCATATTCTTACCGACAGCTCTTTTAGGCCTTTGGGCCTTTAAAAGCTTTAAGCGTCTTGACTGGCTAGACTAAAGGTCTTGAATATACTGATCAGAGGGAATGACCTCTCCGGTATCTTTAAAAACAAAAAGTGGCAGTTTATAGTCTTTGGATCTTTCTTGAGGAAAGACGAGAGATTTAACACCTGATTTGGATTCAATTTTAAGAGGATCGTTATTAAGAAAAATCTTAGTGACGTGTACGTTACCAAGAAAGATTCTAATAATTTTACCTGAAATAAATAAGGTTCTTCCTTTTCTAAGAATGAATTTTTTTACAGGAAGAAGATCTTTTTTATAAGTAATCCAAGTGTCCCCATCAACGGCCTTGATATAAACATTTTGCTCATTGGCCGTCACCGCTGCTTTTATATTATCAGGAAGATGCTCTTTAACGAGGGCCTGGGCATTCTCAGTTTCTTTTTCATACATGGTAAAAGTAATAGGGTAGAACTTAACTTCATCTTTTTTCTCTGCTTCCTCTACTTTTTTTACTTCTTCTTTCTTTTCTTCTTTTTTAACTTCTACAACTTCAGGGGCAGGAGCTGGTGTTGGTTCTTCTTTAGCTTCAAGCTCAACTTCTTTTTGTTCTTCTTCTTTTGTAACAATGACTACTTCAGGTTTTTTAACTGTTTCTTTCATTAAAGGAGTTTCAGAGGTGAGAGTCCTGGTTTTAATAGGTGCTTGAAGCTCGGCCCTAATTTTTTCTAAAGATCTATTTTTAAGATAATTAATGACTCCATAACCTAAAAAGACAATAGCAAGGCCAATAACACCCACAAGCATGAGAGGTGATGTGTTAGAAGTTTCTTTAGGAGTGAGGATCTTGAGATCAATGTGTTTCTTTTCCGGGTAAAGCTGCTCATAGGTTTGGTTAAGTTTAGCGATCGCCTTCTCTCCATCAAGATCAATATACTTACCAAAGGCCTTAATAAAGCCTTGGACATAAGTCTTATCAGGAAGCATATCAAGTCTATCATTTTCTAAAGACTCAAGTTGAGACAGACTAATTTTCGTTTTACCGGATATATACTTCAAAGAGTGACCACTGCTTTCTCTTTGTTGTTTAATATATTGCCCGATTGATTGAAAGCTCTCTTGAGGTTCTTCAATTACTTGTTCAGGGGTTTCATTGTTTTGCTCTGTCATATTTAGAAGTCCTGTGTCTCAATAATATACTTTGACTTGCCTTTGGTAAGATCAAGAATATCATTATCTAATTTTTTAGTGAGGTTATTAATTTTTTCGTTTTTCAGCCCTAGCCTTCTTAGTTGATTGCGTGATCTATCAGCGTAGGGAGAGCTGGGAAAGTTTCTAATTACAGATAAAAGTTTTGCTTCTGCTAAGTATCGTTTCCCCAGCTTTAAGTACGTGCTGGCCACTTCATAATGTGGTCGCGGATCATTTGTACAAGTGGACTTTGTGCTTTCTTGAAAATGTTTAAGGGCCTCAATATAATTGCCGCTTTCTCTTTCAATAACACCTAATTGAAAAAGAGAAGGGCAGTAATCATTTCTATCTTTTAAAGAAAGATACAGATGTTTTTGGGCCTCAATGGCTCTATCTTGCTTAAGAGCAATCAGCGCTAAATTATAATGAGTTCGATACTGATGTTTATAAACAAGGTCTTTAAGGATTTGCTTATAAGTATTTTTGGCCAATTGATATTGATTGGTTTGAAAATAAATAGAACCTAAATTAACTTTTGCATCAGAGTTTTGGGGATTAAGTTCAATACTTTCATTAAGAAGACTAATGGCCAATTTTGTTTGGCCTTTAAAATAATAGGCCATCGCTAAATTATTTTTAACTTTTGAATCATTTGGTTTTAATTTGTCTGCTTTAATAAGATTAGACAAAGCTTCGGTATATTGTTTTTTAATTAGTTTACTCGTTCCTTGAGCGTAGTAGAGATCAGCTCTTTTTTGTTCAGGCGTTTTATCTACTAACTCATTTGAGGAACACATCGTCAAAAAAGGAAGAAGACAAATAATAACCAATAATTTTACTATGTTTTTCATGACAGTCTCCACCTTTATAACCATAAATAATATTACTCAAGAACTGGGATATAATCAAAGCCTATGATTGAATGATTTTCTAATAAAGACTAAGATGACTATATGTATAATTTTTTGCAAAAGGTTCCTTTCCTCTTCGAAGTTTTTTTTAACGGAACCTATATACTGCTCTACGTTCTAAAAGTTTCAGAAAAGTTTCCAAGCTCATGGCCAGTGCAAACTATTGAACAAGTTTTAATGGGTATGTCTTGGATCGTTCCTTTTGTCATTCTCATGGTGTTAATGGTCAACTATCTAAGCTCAGAATCTTTTGAGCACTTTGTTAGACGTCATATATCCTCGATTATTGTCTTTATTCCCCTTGTAATTACGTGGGGAGATCAACAATTTACCTTTTGGTTAGCTTCAACTCATCTTTTTAGCTCGATATTGGCCTTATATGAGGACGATACTGGTAAGTTACGTAAAAGAGTAAAAGAGCCTCAATTATTTAAAGGAATAAGGTTAAGGCCTGCCCAAATGGTTCTTGTTTCCTTTTCTTTGATGATTTTTGTGGGAACTCTTTTATTGATGCTTCCTATTTCTTCAGCAGGGGATAAAGGTATTGGTTTTGTTGATGCGTTGTTTACAGCAACTTCAGCTACATGTGTTACTGGTCTGACCACATTATCCCTATCCACAGACTTTAGTATCTTTGGCCAGGTCGTCGTGCTTTTTCTCATCCAAGTCGGTGGCCTATCTATTATGACCCTCTACTCTTCTTTGGCCATTTTATTAGGGCGCTCAATGGGAATGAAAGATAGAGTCATCATGCAAGACCTTTTGGATGTATCTAGTTTAGAAGAACTCTACGCTATGATTATCAACATCATTAAATACACCTTTATCATCGAACTATGGGGTGCCATCGTCTTAACCATTGCTTTTTCTATGGAAGGCTATGAGTTTGGAACATCTATTTATTATGGCTTTTATCATAGTATCTCGGCCTTTTGTAACGCCGGTTTTGCTCTGTTTGATACTTCATTAGAAAACTACGCTTCTAATCCTCTCATTCATGGCACGATTGCTATTCTCATTACTCTAGGTGGATTAGGCTTTATTGTTCTTAGAGAAATGGTAGAAATTATCAGAAAAGGTAAGAGTATTATCCGTACTACTTTGCATACTAAAATTGTTGTCACAACCTCGGCCATTTTAGTCGCTATAGGTTTTCTCTTTGTCTTTTTTGGAGAATTCCTCAATGCTCTTGATCACTTTACCCTATGGGAAAAAGTCCAAGTCTCATTGTTTCAATCAGTAACTTTAAGAACGGCCGGCTTTAACTCCATTCCTCTTAATAACCTTCACTCCTATACCATTTATGGCTTCTGCCTCATTATGTTTATTGGGGGCTCACCTGGTTCAACTGCTGGTGGTGTGAAAACAACAACCTTGGCCATATTAATCAACTCAATCAAATCAACCCTTAAAGGTAGAAAAACAGTCTCTATTTTTGACAGAACAATTCCAGGGCCTCTAGTCGTTAAGGCGACGGCCCTGACATTTATATCAATTCTAATAACCAGTGTTTTTATTCTGCTTCTTATGAAGATTGAGTCAAAGACCGCCTTTTTACCTCTCTTTTTCGAAGTCGTCTCGGCCGGGGGTACAGTAGGGCTTAGCCTTGGTGTGACACCGACCCTTTCCTTAGTGGGAAAAGTTGTGATAGCGCTTCTGATGCTGATTGGGAGGATTGGGCCTTTGACTCTTGTCCTTGCCATAAGTACCAGAGTGAGAAAAGAAGGGCTATTAGAATACCCGGATGGTCGAGTACTTATGGGATAGTTTTATCCCCCTCTCTGAGTTAATAATATCTTGATAAAATAGTACAATAAGGAACTTTTTCTATGATTGTAGCAGTAATAGGGCTGGGTACATTTGGAGCAAAAACAGCGGTAAGTCTCTATAACAAAGGGGCCGAGGTTGTTGCTATTGATGTTGACGAAGTCCTTGTAGAGAAGATTAAGGATAAGGTTACTCATGCCGTTGTTCTTAATGTTAAAGATGAAAGAGCACTAAGAAGTGTTAATATCTCTGATGTTGATGTTGCGATGGTGGCCATTGGGGATAATATTGAGATGAGTATCATGGCCGTGGCCATGTTAAGAAAGCTTGGTGTGGGTAGAGTTATCGCAAGAGCAACCTCTGATCTTCACGAGCATATCCTTCATGAAATTGGGGCCAGTGAGATTATTAAAGTTGAAGAGGAAATGGGTGAGATCATGGCCTCAAAGATCGTTGCACCACACGTTCTTCAAAGATATAACTTTGCGGCCGGCTATTCCATTGTTGAATTAAAAATGGGCCGAAACTTTGAAGGTAAGACATTAGTTGAAAGTAAAATTAGACAAAACTACAACCTCAATATTGTAGCACTTCAGAAAAAAATTCCTTATATAACTGAGGATGGAAAACCTGCTTATAAAGTTGAAATTAATGATAGTCCAATGCCAATGGACGTTATAGAACCTGATGATATTGTTGTTCTTGTCGGAAACGAAAAGAACTTTAATAGACTCTTTGATGACTTAGCGGAGGGTTAGGTTGAATTTATCGCTCAAAAATAGAGTTGCTGCCAGTTTTATTGTGGCCAATTTGGTGGTTCTCATTCTGTCTTTTACAGTTTTCCATTTTTTAAATGGACTCAATAAAGAGATGGATCAAATTACTGCTAAATCAAATAAGATTTCACTTCTGACAGATGAAATTCGAATTTCTGCGGTTCTTATTTTAAAAAATCAAAGAAAAATCTTAACAAAAAAATCAACTCCAGAAACGATTGAAAAAATTATTGAGCTCTGTGATAGCTTTACGAATCAACTGCATAATTTAGAGACTTTATATAATGATCCAGAAGTTAAGAAGGTTGTTATTAAAATGCTCTCTTATGTGGATTCCCTTAAACTTGTCTTAAGTAATGCGGCCCTATTTCATCGGGATACGATGGGGATGAGCTCTATTGCTGAGCTTGCCGATAAAATTTTAGATGCTTTTTCAGAGTTTCAAGATATTCAGTATTTTCAATCTGTTGAAAGAGATAAAAAAATCAAAGATATTGTTGAAGAAACTAAAAAGAATATGATGATTACACTCATTATTGGCTTTTTAGGTACCATCATCTTAGGGCTAATCATTCCTGGTAAAATTGCCTTACCATTCAAAAAGATTAAAGACGCCATCAGAGAACTTCAAGAATGTAACTTTGATGTTTCCATCTATTATAATCAACGGGATGAGATTGGAGAGATCGCTCAAGAAATGAATAGGATGATTCAAAGTGTTAAGCTCTTTGATGAATTAAGAACAGATCGTATTAACGTTGAGAACCGAAAATTTGATGCTCTAGCAAACCTTGTTAAAAAACCAGTCATGGTCGCCAATGCTGAAGGCCGACTTATCTATATGAATAACCGACTCTATTCCCTCATGCAGTTACAAATGACGGATGTTATTGGTAAAAATATTCATGACACGGTTATTCCAAAATCCATTATCGAGGCCTATGAAAAGGCCATTAAGCGTAGATCAAAGATTGAAAACCATGAGGTTGTCATTCCACTACGTAAAAATGTTGCTGTTGAAGACGAAGAGGCCAAGGTCGTCGATATCGTTGAAGTAGAAAGTGATAATCAAAAAACCCTAACAGAAGTTGTTTTTAAAGGGTTTGGAAATGTTATTCCTATTCGTGGGAAAGAGAGTAATCTCGATTATTATCTGATGGTTCTATCAGAAGAAATATTTAGCTAAATAATCCGCTGCACAATTGAATAGTGTTGGCCATTTTTAGTGCAGTGGTTATAATCCACGTCATGCATACAAAATTTACAAGAAACTTTTCAATTATTGCCCATATCGATCACGGTAAGTCCACTCTTGCAGACCGCCTGCTTGAAGAGTCAGGTACTCTTTCTAAAAGAGAGGCCAAGCAACAATTTCTCGACAATATGGATATTGAAAGAGAAAGAGGGATTACGATCAAGTCCCAAGCAGTTAAAATCAATTACCAGGCCAAAGATGGAAATCACTACACTTTTAATTTAATTGATACTCCGGGACACGTAGATTTTTCTTATGAAGTTTCTCGTTCTCTAGCTTCTTGTGATGGGGCCCTTTTGGTTGTGGATGCTTCTCAAGGAGTTGAGGCCCAAACATTGGCCAATGTTTATATGGCCATCGAAAATGATCTTGAGATTATTCCAGTTATAAATAAAATCGATCTTCCTCATGCGGACCCAGAAAAAGTAAGAAAAGAAATTGAAGATATTATTGGAATTGATGCCTCTGAGGCCCCTCTCATATCGGCCAAAAGTGGGATCGGAATCCCTGACTTACTTGAAGCGATTGTAGAAAAAATACCAGCACCAACAGGGGATAGAGGACATAAACTTCAGGCCCTTATTTTTGACTCATGGTTTGATTCTTATCAAGGTGTTATTGTTCTTTGCCGAGTTTTTGAAGGAACACTTAAAAAAGGTGATAAGATTACCTTTAAACATTCAGGAGAAGATTATGAGGTCTTAAAGTTGGCCGTTAATAATCCTTTCTTTAAAGATGTTCCTGAACTGGCCGCAGGTGATGTTGGTATGATTATTTGTGGCGTTAAAACTATTCGTGATGTGAGTGTCGGTGATACCATCATTCATGCTAAGCACAAAGATACTCCTTTTCTGAAAGGTTTTCAGGAATCTAAGCCCATGGTCTTTTGTGGGATCTTTCCAGTAGATTCAGTTGATTACTCTGTATTAAAAGAGTCTCTTGATAAATTGGCGCTTAATGATGCTTCTTTTACTTATGAGCCTGAAAGTTCCGATGCCATTGGACTTGGTTTTCGTTGTGGATTCTTAGGTCTTCTTCATATGAATATCATTCAGGAAAGACTAGAAAGAGAGTTTGATCTTGATCTCATTTCTACGGCCCCTTCTTGTAGTTACAAGATTGTGACAACCAAAGAAGAAGAAATTTTTGTGGATAACCCTTCTAAAATGCCTCCGATAACAAGTATCGAGGAAATACTAGAGCCGGTTGTTGAAGTTAATGTGCACCTTCCTAATGAGTATGTTGGAAAAATTATTCAACTTCTAACGGAAAGAAGAGGAAGACAAGTTGATGTTAGGTATATTACTGAAGAAAGAGTTCAGTTGATTTATCATCTTCCGTTAGTCGAGATGGTTTTTGATTTTTACGATAAGCTCAAAGGTTCTACTAAGGGTTATGCTTCAATGGATTATGAGGTTTATGGATATGAGCCGGCCAATCTTGTTAAAATGGATATTCTTCTCAACGCAGAGCCTGTTGATGCCCTTTCCCTTATATGCCACAGAGACTTTGCCCAGAAAAAGGGAAGAGAGCTTTGCCAAAAACTTCAAAAACTGATTACACGTCAACAATTTGATATTGCTATTCAAGCGGCCGTGGGTGGAAAGATTCTTGCCAGAGAAACTGTAAAGGCCCTAAGAAAAAATGTTTTGGCCAAATGTTATGGTGGTGATATTTCCCGTAAAAGAAAACTTCTTGAAAAGCAAAAGAAAGGTAAGAAGCGGATGAAAATGGTGGGAACGGTTGAGGTTCCTCAATCAGCTTTCTTGGCCGTTCTCAGTACAGATGAGTAAAACTTAAAGCCGATAAAAATGCTCTGCTAATAAAAAGCCTCTAATAAGTTTCAATTCTGATTCATGACTTATATCATTTATTTTATTATGAATTTTGTTGATATTTAATGATATCCCTTAAACATTCGAGGTTAGTTTTGAATAAATTTATTTTTGGTCTTTTTTTTGTGTCTAATATTTTATTTGCAAGTGTGCATGCTAACACACAGTTAAACGTAGATATGAAATCAATATCAAATACATTTAAAGACCTTCTTCCTTATATTGGTAATGTTGAAGATTTTAAAAGCCCACGAAATGAACGAAAAATTGAAAAAATTCTCGAAAACTTAGTTGAAAAGTTTGAAGGCATAGAAAAACACGTAGGAAAAAAACAACTTAACTTTAAAGTGAGTAAAAGAGTTATTGGAGAACACCTACAGGAAACATTAGATACTTTTAAGACGCATAGAGGATACTCATACCGCATGGTTAAAAGTCTCCCAGGCCTTTGTATTCATTGCCATGCTCATGATGGTAAAAAACCTCTTTTTGGAAATAAGTATACTCGCTCAGACTTTGGTAGTGATTTTGAGTATGCCGAATTTAATCATATGACGAGAAATTATACCGAGGCGATCCGTTATTATGATCACTTTATTGAAAAAAATAAAAAAGATCCTAAGTTTAATGCTAGTGAAACATTAAAAAGACAGCTTAGTCTTTATGTCATGTCACTTAATAAACCAGTTCAAGCACTCGATTATCTTGAAAGAATGTCTAAAGATAAAAAGCTTGATTACTTTACCAAAAGCGATATTAAAGAGTGGATCACTGGTTTAAACAAACTATCTCGTAAGAAAAAATCAATAAAGATAAAACTATCAAAAAAGAACCTTGAAAAAAGTATACAAAAAGCGCTTTCTTTAATTGATGAGACTGAGACTCTGATAACGGATGAAAGAGATAGAGTCTTTTATTTATCTCTTGAAAGAAAACTTAATGATTATCTTAATAAATCAAAAGACGAGTATGATGTTCCAGTCATTCTCTATTGGTTGGCCTTTGTTGAAAGAAAATTAAGTTATAATCTCTTTTACTCTTTTGCAGATGTCTTACTCAAAGAATGTATGATCAGTTATACAAAACATCCTTATGCTAAAAAATGTTACCAAGAATATAAAAATCAAATGATTTTTTCATTCACAGGCAGTAGTGGTGAACATCTTCCTCAAGATGTTAAAAAAGAGCTGATTGAATTAAAAGAGATGATTTACAAAAAATAAATAAAGGGAGTTTAATATGAAGAGCAAGTGGTTAGGCCTTGGCCTGCTCTTATTTCCTATTGTTACTTTTGGCCAAAAAACATTTGTCCAATCAGTATTCAATCAGGGAATGATTAAGCATGGTAAAGAAATCTACCTCCAACGTTGTGTCGGTTGTCATGGAGTTAACGGTGATGGAAAAGGAGAGGCGGCCATGTTTCTCAATCCAAAACCAAGAGATTTCACAACAGGTATATATAAATTTAAATCAACAGCTCTAGATTCTCTGCCCACAGATGATGATTTAATGAGAACTCTTTCAAAAGGCTTAGCAGGAACTTCAATGCCAAGTTTTCATTTAGTGCCTGAAGTGTCTCGTCTTGCTGTTATTCAATATATCAAAACGTTTTCAGATGTTTGGCAAGATGAGGATAACTACGGTGGATCTCTCGGTGGAGCTCCGTTACCGGCCGAAGAATTCCGATCGCATGATAGCTTTATCGCCAAGGCCAAAAAGGGTAGAGCACTTTATGTTGAGAACTGCCTAACCTGTCATGGACAAGAAGGTCGTGGCGATGGAGAAGGCGCCGAAGACCTTGAAGATGAATGGGGCCAACCCATTAAGCCTGCCAATCTAACTTATAAGACAATTAAATCAGGTAGTTCTGTTGAAGATATCTATAGAGTTATCATGAGTGGAATTGGAGGAACTCCGATGCCGTCTTTTAAGGACGTTATCTCTGATGAAGAGATGTGGGATTTATCGGCCTTTGTTCTTTATTTAAGAGGAAAGGGTGCCGGAATGTATGGTGACAAACTTCCTGTTGCCGAAATAACTGAAGACGAAATTTAAAAGGACTGAATTATGCAAGCGCAAACAAATGATGATCATTTAGTCTCATTACCCTTAGTCCGGGCCCATATATTTATTTCTGTGGCCTATGCTTTGTTGGTCGTGTTGGCCGGATTAACTTACTCTCTCCAATTTATTGACCTTTATCCCTTTCCCAAGTTTGAATTTCTCTCTCCTGGTAGAGTTCGAATGGTGCATACTCAGTCTGTTGCCTATGCTTGGTTGGCCAACGTCTTTTTTGGAATTATGTTGTATATGGTGCCTAAATTGACAAAAAAATCTATTCTTTCAGAAAAGTTTGGTTGGTTTTGTTTTTGGGTCTATAACGCTCTTGTTGTGGGTGCGGTTGTTCTTATCCTTGGTGGTTTTGGACAGGCCTTAGAATGGGGTGAGACACCAAAAATTTTAGATCCTTTTATCGCAGTGGCGGTGGTTTGTTGGGTTGTTAATATACTTGTTGGTAGTATTTGGAGGGGAAGAAAAGAGCCTTATTACGTTAGTGTTTGGTATGTTCTGGCCGCTCTTTTGTGGACGCCACTTGTTTATGTTATGGGTAACTTTTTACCGGAATACGTTTTTCCTGGAACGGGTGGGGCGACTATTACCTCCATGTATATCCATGACTTGGTTGGGCTTTTTGTAACTCCAGTCGGAATCGCAATGGCCTATTACCTTCTTCCGGTTCTTATGAAAAAACCACTTTATAGTCATGCTCTATCACTCATTGGTTTTTGGGGATTGGCCTTTTTCTATCCGATGAACTCGGCCCACCACTTTCTCTGGTCACCAATTCCGATGTGGACTCAATATGCTTCAGTTGTTGCCTCGGTTGGTGTTCACGTTGTTGTTTATACTGTTGTCTTTAATATTTTTGCCACAATGGCCCAAGATTGGAGCAAGGTGTATGAAAATATATCTTTAAGGTTTCTATTTGTCGGGGCCTTAAGTTATCTTGTCACCTGTATTCAATGTGCTATTCACGTTACTCTTAGTGTTCAAGAAATTATCCATTTTACTGATTGGGTTGTCGGCCATGCTCACCTTGTTCTTTTTGGAACGTTCTCATTCTGGGCCTTTGCTTTTATTTATTACTTAATTCCAAAACTATTTGGAACAAAGGTTTTTTCTAAATCAATGGCCGAGTGGCATTTTTGGCTCTCAACTTTAGGTATTGTTATTATGGATATTGACCTGATGGCCGCGGGGCTTGTTCAGGGCCATATGTGGAAAGGTTTATCTCCATTTATTGAAACAGTAATGGCCTCTAAGCCTTATTGGTGGATTAGGACTTTTTCAGGAGTTGTTATTTTAACAGGTGAAGTTATTTTTCTCATTAACCTTGTAATGACTTATTTCTCTAATAAGGAAAAGAAATCTCAAAAGGTGACGGCATAATGAAAAATCTAGAGAAGTTTAGTACTATTTTTTTATTCGCAGGTTTAATTAGTTTCTTGGTGGCCTTTACGGTGCTGGGAATTTGGCCGGCCTTTATGACTGATGAAATTAAAAATACGGCACCTGAAGTGACAGAGATTCCCGAGTCCTTCAAAGAGTATTTTGATGACCTTGATGATTATAAGGCCGCTATCTTTGAGGGTCGGGATATCTATATCAAAGAAGCCTGTTGGCATTGTCATTCTCAGTATGTGCGTCCTGTAGGACGTGAACATGAAAGGTATGGTCTTGTGTCCACACCGGGGGAATATCAAAATGATTTAAATCTTCCTCATCTTTTTGGAACCAGAAGAGTTGGCCCAGACCTTTCTCGTGAGGCCGGTAAAAGAAGTAACGATTGGCATTTCGCTCATCTTTATAACCCTAAAAGTACTGAGCCTGAGTCTGTAATGCCGGCCTATTCTTGGTATTTTGATGAGTCTGTTACTCCACCAAAACCAAAAAGAGGGGCCGTTGCTCTCGTGGCCTATCTTCAACAGTTAGGGGCCTGGCAAGAAGGAATTTTAAAGAATCAATATGATATGAATTCCATTACAATGCCTCCTTCTCCGGAGGATCAATGAGATATAAACTACCTTCTTATATAGCTATTGGGGTTTTTGTTGTTTGTATGCTGGCCCTTTTCATTCCTGAGTTTGGCTCAATGAATAAGGTGATTTTTGCTACGACTCTTGGATATGGTTTTGTCTGTATCTTGTTTTTAGGTTTTCAACTCTGGGCCTTTATCAAGGCCCACTCTGAGTACGACGAAAGCACAGAACAGGTAAAATATAGAGTTTTTGAAGCGGAAGGAATTTCTCTTAATGAAGTTGAAAAAGATTATTAATTCGAGAAATACTTTGCCCTGCTTTTATTGTGGGGCAGATTCTGATGAAATGAGATTTTTTCTTTTGGCCTTTATTGGTGGTTTGGTTCTTTTTACTATTTTTAGTGCGATAGGGCTTTGGTTACGAGGAGCTTTTAAAGATACTGAGCAGTTAAATGATCTACCTCTTAAGGTAGAGAATAAGGAGTAGGATATTTATGGAAAATGGTGATGGTAAGTTTGAGTATCAAGGCCATAAAATTCCCCTAGTGATTAAGATCGTTTGGTCAATCTTAATCGTTTGGCTTATCGTTTATCTTGTCAGTTATCTTGGGCCAGATTTGAAGATATGGCTTAATAAGTAGAAATGAATAACCAGCTAGGTCTAAAAAAAATATTTTTAATTATATTTCATGGAGGAATGGTTGCTTATCTTATCCTCCATAATCTTCTTATCCCTATGGTAAGAAATTTTGGGGCCGGTTCCGCTCTTTTTAGTGGTGTTCATTATTGGTTTGTTCTTCACCTTTTTGTTCTTTTTCTTTTTATCCAGTATGACTTTCATAAAAAAGAAAAATCTCTTATCCCTGTCACTATTTGGACTTCTATTTATGCGACTATCTTAGGGACGATTGAACTTTTTTATTCTTTGGGTGTTACAAAAGTAAATGTCGGTCATTTTAGCAGTTTTATTTCAGTGGCCTGTATAGGGATCTTCTATATTGGCTTTTTTATTTACTTTAAAACTTTCATCAATTGGAAAACAGAGGCCCTTTGGAAAAGGCATGCTCTTGCCATAGGTCTTGGATTACTTCATTTTGGTATCCAGATGAATATTGAGGATCATGTGGGCCTTATTAAGATCAAAAAAGTTATTAAATTAGAGAAAGAAAAAGTTGATTATAGTGAGTTTGGATGTAAGGGTTCTATTATTCATCTTAGTAAATCAGTGAAACCCAAGAGCATGGATGTGATTATATCGGGCTGTGGATTTGTTGAAAACCTCTCTGCCTTTAAAGGTAAAAATATTAACCTTATAAACAACTCAGGGAAAAAGCACTTAGTTCGTTTTGAAAGGTTAGATGAAACAAAATGGAAGTTTGTAAGACCTATCACTATCAGTGATGGGGATAAATTTGTTATTAGAAAAGATAATTTTCATCTTAAAGGTATTTATCGACTTCGGTCTCCTACCAGTAAAGCAATTGGAATTCATTTAATTGTTAATGATGATATTGAGAAGGCACTGATTATTAACCCTAAAGGGGTTCAGTAGCTAAGAGGAGCTCTTTGTATGGAAAATCCACCGGTCATTTTTGATATTATTTTAAGAATTTTAGAGGTTATGCTTATTGTCGGTATAGGAGCTTCTGTATGGGTAGCGCGAAAAGGACGTAAAAAGAAAAAATGAAAGTCGCTATCGTTACTGATGGAGAGTTAAGAACAACGATCCCTGTAATTTTAAAAATTGAGCAGGCCCAAGATAAACCAAAGGTGCTTGTTAAGCAATTAGGTACGGTTGCTGTAAAAGAAATAGATTCTTATTACCATGCAGAGTTTTTTGTTCAGACACCAGGTCAATATGAGATAGTTGTTCAATCGAAGAATGAAAGTTGGAATAAGAGCGTATTAATTAAAGAGCAAGAGTGGATAAGCTTTAAAGGTCAATTTGGTTTTACTTTAGTTTTATTCACTCTTGGTGTTATGGGAGTATTTTTATGGATAAAGAAAATAAGAAAGAAGTTAGGTTAGGGTATTTTTATTTTTTTCTTTTTGTGGCCTTTATTACAGCAGGTATTATTCATAAACGAGTGTATAATGGACCAGAGTTTATGATGTTGTGGCATTTACCGGGTGCTGTTTTTCTCGTTCTTGCGGGTAAAAACCTTACGAAGCATAATCGAAGCCGTTATTATCAAACTAGAGAGTAGTTATTTTATCGATCAATGGGCGTAGGTGAGGGTCTTGTTTTTGGTTGAGAGATTTGAGTGAGGACCGATCAAGAATAAAGACTTTCGAACCTGAGTAAATACGAGCGAAATAGGAAACGGGTGTGTTGGTCATCAGTTCTTTAACACCAATAACGGTTCCTGGGGATAATTCAGACTTTACCTTTCTTTTTTTTCCAAGAATGACATTTCCATCAATTAGAATATAACCCACATGTGGTATATGTCCTTCATAAAATAGCTCCGCAGAAGTGTTATAAAGCCTCTCTTCAAAGATATTTCCTAAGGCACTGATTTCATGTTTTTCCAGTCTTACTGTATCCATAAATATATCTTAATATCATTCGGGAAAAGATAAAATGATCAATGTCAGGAACTTTACATTGGTATGTTAGCAATTCTCATAAGTTCATCATTATTTTTGATGAAAAGTGATTTTCCACTCTGTTCAATCAGATCATCTTCTTTGAATTCAGAGAGAACTCTAATTAATGTTTCTGTTGCTGTACCAATAAGCGAGGCCATTTCTTCTCTTGTTAATTTTAAATCAATTTTTGTTCGATTTTCTTCTTTATGTCCATGAGACTCTTGAAGAAGAAGAAGGAGTTCGGCCAATTTTTCTCTTACGTTTTTAGAAGAAAATGAAGCAACTTTTCTTTCACTGGCACCAAGATCACGGCTTAGTTTTTCAATAAGACGGCTAGCAACTTCTGGTTTTTCTCTAACAAGATCAACAATATACTTTTTATCAAGGAAACAAACATGTGTGTCTTCCATGGCCGTGGCCGTGGCACTAAAGTTTGACTCTGAAAAAATACTTCTATGACCAATAACATCTCCATCAGTAGCTATACGTACAATACTTTCTTTACCATTTTCTCCCATTCTTGAGATCTTAATATTTCCTTTACTAATACAGTAAAGGCCATAAGTGGGGTTTCCTTCGATAAAAAGGTTTTGGCCTTTTTTATAAGTATTCTCTACTTTATGATCACTTAATTCTGCTAGGTCAGGGCCAGAGAGATTACAGAAAATTCCCTTTGAAATAGATGAACAGTCTTCGCATTGTTTTGGAACTGATGTGTTAATTGCCATTGTTTAATCTCCAGTTTTTTGACCTTGGTCATAAATACGCTAATACAATACAATAAAATATGAGATTAATCATATTTTAAAAATTGACTTGGAAATGGCCCCACTGTAAAAAATACGTGTATTTCGCACCGAAAAGGAGAACTTATGCTAGATATTGAAGTACTCAAAAAAATTAGTATTGAGGAATATACAACTCCCTGCCCCATAACTGCTCAAAAAGACGATCTTCTCGCCTCCATTATTGAGAAAATGGAAGCTGATGGCATTAGGCATATACCAGTTGTTCTTAACAATAAGCCTGTTGGAATAGTCACTGAAAGAGATATTTTGAAAAATATCTCTAGAAGCGTTGAGGCAGAGCTTAAGGTTGAAGACGTTATGACTCATAACCCTAAAACAATCGGAACGGCCACTTCTCTTGATGAGGCCGCCTATGAAATGTCTTTAAATAAAATTGGCTCTATGGTTGTGGTTGATGATCATGGTGAAGTTTTTGGGATCTTTACAACGACTGATGCTTTAAATGCTTTGATTGAAATTGTACGTGGTGAAGTTGATCTTTAAATAAAAAAAGGGCCCTTCCCAGGGCCCTTTTCCGCTGTCTTGCAGCTACATCTCATTTTATTCCTCAGAGGAATCTTGATAATATAGAGTATTTACTGATTTCCCATCCATTGCTCTTACGTGTAGAAGAACAGCTTCCTTTTTAAGTTCAGTTGGAACTTCAACTTCATACTTAAAAGGAGTCATTTTCATTGGACAAAAGTCAGATACTTTCTTCATGATTGGAAGAATAGCATATGTATCTTTATCGTTAGATGCAACTTTAACTTCTTGGAACTCTAAACAATCACTTGGGTTGTAACCAGCAAGCTTAACAGTTCTTGTTCCAATTTCTGTTTCAACGTGGTCAACATTGGCGTAAACGTTTTCGTCAATTGCTGGAGAAGTAGACTCAGTAACAAAGATACTAGACTCTTTTCTAAAGATTGACTTACCATTAACAACAATGTCATAGATACCTTTATCAAGAACCCCTAAAGAAACAGGCTCGACAAATGGTACGAGTACTTCCGCACAAAACGGATTAGTTGGGTGATACTTAAGAGCAGTAACTTCGATTAAGATCTTATTACCTTCTTGAGTAACCGTAGTTTTTGGGGCCTTATGGCATAAGTTGGGGAGGTGACCAGAAAGAATAACTTCCGAGTTATCATTGCTATCAAATCCCTTTGGAACATAAATGTGATCAACAGGAATAAGTGTTTCAACTGGAGTTCCTGCGAAGGCCACATTTACAGCTAGTAAGGCCAAAATTGTTTTAAGATTTTTCATTTTTCCCCCTTCAAGGTTTGAGATGTTTCAGTAACTATATTTTTAATCCCTACGAATATTAATCTAAATGACCTATAATTCAATAAAAGTTGATAAAAATCAGCTTCACCTTTTCTTACATTTGGGCTAAGAGTTAAACTACACCTAACTATACGGGGAGTACAATGATGAGAGGAATTATTACAACACTATTAACGGGCTTTCTTACAGTTAGCATATCCTTTGCGATTGACCGCGTCGAAGAGCCTGTTCTGTGCTTTCCTGATTCTGAGCTAAGGTTTTCTCCAAATGAGAAAAGTAATGATGTCAGTAAAAGTGACTATTTGAGAGTGCAAAAAAGGCTTAAGGCCGCTTTTGATCCTTTCTTAGAGAAACATTATGGTAAAACATTAAAATTTACTGATTCTTGGGATGAAGAAAAGGTGAATGGATACTGTACAAGAGATATGGAAGATAACCCTGTTATTAATGTCTACGGGGGAATGGCCAGACACCAAGAGATGACTTTAGATGGGCTTTATCTCATATATTGTCATGAGCTTGGTCACTACCTCGGCGGGGCCCCTAAGGCCTTTAGAGGAAGAAGCTCTAAAAGAGGATGGTCTTCAGCGGAAGGTCAGTCTGATTACTTTGCTACTTCAAAATGTTTAAAAAAGATTTTCGATGACCATGATAAAAATAAGAAGGCCATTCGTTTTGCTGAGCAGGCCCTTCTAGATAAGGCCAAGAAAAGATGTAAAGACCAGAAAGACTATTACTGTTTGCGTGCAGCTATGGCATCAGTATCAGTTGCTAAAGTTTTTCATTCACTTAAATCCTATCAAAAGTTTCCTGAAATTGATGATAAAGATGGAACTATTGTACGAAGGACTAAATATGTACACCCAAAGGCCCAATGTCGTTTAGATACCTTTTTGAATGGTGCTAATTGTGAGTATGATCTAAGTACTCCTTTTGATGATATTGACCCAAGAGTAGGGGCTTGTGTTTTTTCTACTGATAAAGAAGACTCTAAAGAAAGTGCAAGACCTCACTGCTGGTACAGACCTGCTGATAAATTTGAATAAATCGAGGAGTAGGATTAGAATAATTTAATGAGAATTATTTTAATCCTATTACTGTTATCAAGCTGTATATCTGCAACCAAAGTAACCAAAAATAAATTTAATCACTTTTTAATTTCAGGTGAAGATCTCCAATTAGATAGTTTTAGACCTATTGATTGGAGGTTGTTTGATTCAAAAGAGACCATACTTCATCAGGGTTTTCAGGTTAAATTAAAACTGCCTCTTATCTCTGAGGGGGATCTTGAAAAGTTGGCCAAAAGTAGAGGGGTAGATTCTTATATTATTAGAGTAGGTCACCAAATTCGGGGCTCTTCCTATATTATGGGCCATATGGAAATTCCTTTTTATAGGTATTTGAGAAGTTTAAGAAGTGAAAAGGTTAAGGGGCGAAAGTTTATAGGAGTTAAAAAAACTCACTTTCAGATTAATTATCGTGCTGCTAGCTTAATTCCTCGCTCTATACATTTTGTATGTCCACCTCTTTTTCATCGGTTAAAAATTAAACAGATAAGAAGAAAGTCATTTAGAAGGCCAGTAGAAAGTTTTATTTTAGGCCCATTATCAGAATCAAGGCTCCAAGATAAACCTTTAAAGTTTCTTGCTCAGTCGGCTATTTTTAAAGGACAAAGATCTTTAGAAGGGATCTATTATTTCGAATTGGCCTTGTATGACTCTCAAAGAAAGATGGCCGTGTCTAACTTTGTGCGAGTTCCAGAATATGTGGAGGTTTTAAGAGAGAGCTCCATAAAGCTATTAGAGTGTGATAATCAAGACCCAGGTGGGAAAATATACCGAGGAAAACCGTTTAAATGGATTCGTTAGGTATAGCTGGATGCAGCAATAGCCATTGATACTCAAAAAGAGAGTACTTCATGCATTTCCATATGGAAATGTCTTCAATTGACGACTAGAATAAGACTATGAAGGAAATTTATTCTCAACTTGAAAAGGCCCTTATGTATTACACTTCAGGGTCTCATTATGACGACCTTGTTAAGGCCAAAGAAGAGTATTTTGCTCTAACAGGTAAAATTAATGAAGATGATGAGGATTATGAATTGAGAATGAATTCATTTAATGATTGGTTCCTTTTTCAATACTGCTCTCACTTAAATGAATATTTAGAAAATGAAGTTGAAAACCCAAAGGTTAAAGAGGCCTTCGGTAAAGTAAACTACTCTTTATTTGAATTTATAGGGGATGGTCTGTTTAGAAAAAGAGTGGTCATGGATATCCTCCATAACAAGAAAATTTCTTTAGTTGAGGAAACACCTATAAGCTCATTAGTGAAAAATGATCTTTTTGTTGGAAGAGTTCTTGAAGTTAATGATAAGGGAATTCTTCTTAATGGACTTTGCTTTCTGCCCTCGGAGATTAGACCTAACCTTATTAGGCATACGAAGAAATTAAGAAAAATGAATGAACCTAATCAAGAACAAAGATTTCTTATAAACCTTGAGGCCCAACGTTCTAGATGGGCACGTTATGGTCATCTAAGCCCACATAAATTTTTTGTGTTTGAAAATTAACACTACTAAATAAGATATATTTTTTTAAAACGAGTTCATGTTACAATAATCTGGGAGATATGAATGAAATTATTTAGTGTTTTATTGGTCCTATTGATACCACTTACAAGTATTGCTCAGAGGCTTGATGCGAGAAGAACCCCTGCCCTAAATAGCGCCGCTGCCAATGCCAGGGTTTGGGCGGCCTTAAATAAGGACTTTGCTTATATTCCAGGTTATCAAAAAAGAATTACATATAAACGTAGTGGAAGGCATTTTGAGAAAGAAAGAATTGAACTAGTTTCAAATAAAGAAATTTATATAGATGAGAAATGGAAGAAGAAATTAAAAACTAAGTTTTATGTACACCTTTCTAATCATGCTAAAAAACTGCCTTTAGTTATATTCTTACCTCCGGTCTTAGGCATAACACCTGCCGATCATCTCTTAGGAAAATATCTGCCTAAAAATAGTGTTCATACGATACTTTTTGATTTTGGCGAAAACTTGGTTGATTCAAAAAATGAACCAAAAGATATAAACGATGGTTTAAGAAGAGGTGTTATTCGTTTTAGATATCTGTTGGACTATATTCAGCATGAGCTCAGAGACCGGGTTGATCTTAATAATATAGGTATTTACGGAATGAGTATGGGGGCCGTGGCCGGTGGATTTGTTATGGGAATATTTAAACATTACATATCTTATGGAATGCTAGTCGTCGGCGGTGGTAATATGCCGGAAATCATGACTTATAGTGAACAAGGTCTTATCAAAAAATTGAGAAGAGGAATGAAAATTAGAGAGGGTAGAAGAAGAGGCCATAATTTAAGTGACGTAGAATTCACAAATTATTTGAGAAAGAATTTAATATATGATCCTCTTTATTTTGCCGACGCTGCTTTAGTTGATAGAATATTTTTTATTGAAGGCGGAAATGACACCGGAGTTCCTTATAAGAACCAGGTAGAAATGAGAAATGCTTTTGGATCAAATGCCTTAAGACTTCTTTTTAAAAAGGGTGGCCACTTTCCAACAGTGTATAAAACTCTTACCAACCCAGATCAAATTGTCTCTTTCTTTAAATATGCTTTTAAAAATGGAACAACACGTGGATTTAAGCATAGTCTCGCAGGGACTGAGGGATTTAGCGACTAACAAGCTCCTCTAAAGAGTTATCATCATCGAGCTTAAGCTTTTTACCACTAATGAGGTAAGGGATAGCACCTATTAAGTTTATTGAGGCCATAGCTACAAAATAAATATTAAATAAAGAAGCTCCTCCTTTAATACCATAATAACTAAATAAAGTTCCAAAAATGGCGTGACCTACGCCCATCCCAGCTGGTGCAATAGGAATGGCCATAGCGACAAAACCAATTGGTATAAAGGAAAAAGACTTTGCAAGCTCAAGAGAAGTATTGAAAAACGGAGATGCCAAAGTATATAAGGCCATAACATTGCAGGCCTGCATAATCATACTAAGTGTGATGCCCATGAAAACGACTTTTCTATTCTTACCTATGGTCCATACATCTGTTATGGGGTGAACAAGGTGTTTACCTATAATGGGCAGCTTTTCTATTAAGGTCAAAATTATCTTTTGAATATTTTGTGGAAAAAATAACGTCGTTAAGAAAATAATAATTCCTAAAAATAACAGAGCATTTATAAATATGACTTTTTCAAGCTCTGGTCCCATAGCAATCATCTCATCATAAAAAACCAGTGTAGAGATTCCTAAAAGAAGAATCATCCCAATAAGTCCCATCACCCTATCAACAAAAGCAGACATAAGAAGAAAAGACTTTTTTAATGTGGGATCAACTTCTTTAGCATAAATGAGTTTAATGAGATCCCCCGTAACGGCACCAGGGAGAAAGCAATTAAAAAAGAGCCCAATCCAAGTCAATCTCATCATTGTTAGGACTTTGATCTTTTTTGCACTTTTAATATGGAGAATAGATCTCCATCTTACGGCGGATATTGTTGCGGCCAATAAAAGCCCAACGAGCCCAAGGGCCAGAGTACTTTTGTGATTATAAGTCATCTCCCCAATAAGAGAAAAATCAAGCTCTCCTTTATTGATAAGGTAGATGATAATACCAAAAGCAAAAACGAATTTGAGAAGGCCAAAGTACTTTTTCAACTTGGGCTCCTTTTATTGAAATAGGCAATAGAGTATTTTAAAAACATAGAATAGGCAGCGTTGATAGCTATTATGAACCCTCGAGTACCATCCATGAATCCTTTTTTAATAAAAAAACATTCTAGAAACTTTCCTATCGGACGGAAAATCATCAGTGCTAGAGAAGGGCGTCCTTTTCTTTCCCAAAGGGCCTGTGCTCCTAAAGGAGCATATTTTAAATTGGTTTGAACCTGGGAAACGACCGAAGGAAAAGAATAGTGGTTAAGGTGACCACTCAGCTCACTAATAGACGTCCCTTTTTTAGGTAATAACTCTTCATGAACATGAGGCTCTGTCCAATCAGCATAATCTTTTTTAAATAATCGTAGAAGCTTATCAGGGTACCAACCACCATGATAGATCCATTTTCCGCAAAATTGGGTGCGTCTTCCTATAATATAGGCCTGATAGCGAGAGCTTTGTATGGATTTAAGAATAGAGTCTTTTAATTGATCAGTAACTTCTTCATCCGCATCAATACTGAGGATCCATTCCCCTTGGCAGTGAGTTATGGCCAAGTTTTTTTGTTTTCCATAACCTAAAAACTCATGCTCTATAACTTTTGCTCCGTACTTTTTAGCAATTTGCTGCGTTCCATCAGTACTGAAGCTATCAATAACGATAATCTCATCAGCAAATCGTACTGATTTTATGGCCCGAGCAATGTTAGAGGCCTCATTAAGTGTTATGATCACGGCGGATAGTTTCATATCTAGGTCTTATCTTACGATTTCTTCGAGGGTAATACCATGTTAAAACCGGCTTAGGGAGAAGAATTAATGAAAATTACTGTTATTGGAACTGGATATGTGGGGTTGGTGAGTGGAACATGTTTTGCTGAGATTGGTCATGAGGTGACTTGTGTCGATATCGTTAAAGAAAAAGTGGAAATGTTGCAGCGTGGAGAATCACCAATATATGAACCAGGACTTGAAGAGCTGTTAAAAAGAAATATTAAAGACGGCCGACTACATTTTTCTCATAATTATGAGTCAATAGCAGATTCCAAATGCATCTTTTTGGCCGTTGGAACACCCTCAGCAGATGATGGAAAAGCAGATCTAAAATATTTAGAAAGTGCGGCCATTGAAGTCGCCAAAAATATTTCAAATGATTCCGTTATTGTTATTAAATCTACTGTTCCTGTTGGGACTAATCAGTGGCTTTCAGAAATAATATCTAAAAATACTTCAAAAAGTTTTCATATGGTTAATAACCCAGAGTTTCTTAAAGAAGGTTCCGCAGTTGAAGACTTTATGAGACCAGATAGAGTTATTATAGGACATGAGCAAGAGCAGGTCGCTGAAGTAATGCAAGAGCTTTATGCTCCTCTTGTTAAGCAAGGAAACCCTATTCTTTTTATGAGCAACCTCTCAGCAGAAATGAGCAAGTATGCAGCTAATTGTTTTTTAGCAACAAAGATTTCATTTATTAATGAGATTGCTAGGCTTTGTGATGCTACTAAAGCAGATATCAATGAAGTGAGAAAAGGAATTAGTACAGATAAAAGAATTGGACCTCACTTTCTTTACCCAGGGCCAGGTTATGGTGGCTCTTGTTTTCCTAAGGATGTAAAGGCCCTTTTATACACGGCCCACGAACATTCCATGGATTTAGAAATTGTTCAAGCAGCTGAAAATGTTAATGAGGCACAAAAGGTTTATATTCTTGAAAAGATTAAAAAATACTTCAATAACGAGATTAAGGGTAAAACTATTACCTTTTGGGGAGTAGCTTTTAAGGCCAATACAGATGATATCAGGGAAACGTCGGCTATTTATTTGGCACAAGCCTTAATATCTTTAGGGGCGAAAGTTCATTTTTATGATCCTGTCGCGGCCAATAACTTTATAAATTATATGAATGATAATGATAATATCCTAAGCTTTGAAAATAAATATGACTGCTTAAATGGGAGTGATGCTCTTGTTACGATGACAGAGTGGAGAGAGTTTAGCTTCCCGGACTTTTCTGAAATGAAAAAAAGGCTGAAAAACCCGGTTATCTTTGATGGTCGGAATCTTTTTGATACTCAAAAGGTTATGAACGAAGGGTTTGATTATTACGCCATTGGTAAATATATACCTCAGAGTTTGAAAAAAATGGTTTTAGCGGACTCAGAAAATTTTATAAGAAATTAATAGGACCCGAATACAGCTTCAAGGTTATCTTTGATATCAATAGAGCTTGTCGTATTATTTAAGGCATTAACAATATTTTGAACGTCTAAAACAACAACACCATCACTTACATTAATTGTTCCTCTAAACTTGATAGTAATTCTATCTGTAGTAGAAAAAGTTCCACTTGAGTTTTGGACTTCTACACTTCTGGAAGAGCCACATTTATCTTCTAGGTCAAACTCTATCCTCTCATAAGTTCCTGTAGGTACATTAATTGTGCCGAGTGTGTTTCCTCCCGAGCTAATGTTAATATCCCCGATTTCAAAATCGATATTGTCCTCATCGTTTGTGGGATCTGAAGTATCTTGATCTTGAAGTTTAAACCTTATTCTTTTGAAGCAAAAATTTATAGAAGTTATATCAGCGAAGGCAGTAGGTATTAATAGTCTAAATATTCTTGATACGATAGGGCTTGCATCATAGACATCTGTTTTTATTTGAACACTTGTTTGAGGGTTGCCTGTTGTCGTGCCTCCATCACCAGCACTTGTTCCACAAGATTGATAAAAAAGGATAAAAATAAAAAGGAAGATATGTTTCATGCTTCTTCCTTTGTTAATGGAAAAGATAGTAAGGAGATATGGTATATTTGCTCATTTGTTTCTTTTTGATTATTAATGTCTTTTATTTTTTCAAGAGCTTCATTCATAATCTCTTTAACTTGCTCAAATTGACTTTCCGATAATGCCAATGTGTGTCCTAAGATATTTCTTTTTTGAGATTCAACACTATAGATTGATTCATGGGCAAGTGAGAGCATCTGGTTATGAAAGCTTGATAGGGAGAGTTTATATATTCCCCCAATACAATTAAGTTGTTTATTAGAGGATAGAATTTTTTTATTCTTTATTTGAATAAAACCTTTTTCCTCTAAAAATTTGAGAGACTTTTTAATTGCTTGTATAGAAACTTTTTTTTGTAATTTTCTTTGTATCCATTTAGGGTCAGCTTTAAAGTCTTTTAAAAAAGTCATTTCTCGAATAGCTACATAATACCATTTCTCAAGATATTGATAAGTTTCAATTTCCTTTGGATTTCTTTCTTGATATTTTTTAAAGCGGCCCATCTTTTTGTAGGCTATTTTTCTTTTTTGAATATCTTTAGAGTCACTTAGTTCAACTAGGTTTTGAAAGTAGGTTCGTTCTTGTTCACTAAAATTAAGTTTTTGGGCGAGATGATTAATATGATTATCATTAATATTTCGAGACCCAGAAATAATCATCGATAAATAAGAGGGTGATAACTCTAGGTCTCGAGATAGCTTTCTTAAAGAGGTTTTATCTTTTTTAATATAATCAGATAAAAACTCTCTGTAGTCGTGATACTTAAAAAGATTAATTTCTTCCATTTTTAAAAACTTCCAGTCAGACCTTCTATTTTAACTTTAACTCCCGAGTTACCATTATTATATCTTTCAAGCTGTTCCATGATTCCTTCAGTGTTCAAAGATAGCACTTGATCTTGATTTACTAGGATTCGCCCTTCAAATCTTAATGTAACTTCTTCAGATGTACTGAAACTTCCAAAGGCATTTCTAATCTCAACACTTTTTCCATTTTGACAGTGATTGTCAAATTTGAACTCGACTCTTTCATAGGTACCGTCAGGAACTTCAATTGAGCTTAAATATGTGCCTTGTTCAGATATTTCTATGTCTTCAAGCTCAAACCTTAGGTCTTGTGTGGTATCATTTGCGGCCTTTAAACGAACACGTTTGAAACAAAAAAGAACAGAAGTGGAACCAAAAGAGTGTTGACTTAATTTTAAGGTAAGCCTTCTTTTAATCTCCTCAATTCTTTGGTCTAAGCTTCCTATGGCCTGAAGTCCCTCAGACACTTCACAAGAGCAGAGAAAAAGTAATGAAAATAGGGTTAAAACTATGGATTTTACTTTCATAAAAACCTCCTAGAATAAAGATAACATTATTTGTCATGCATTGCAATAAAAATGTGAACAAAAAGTAAATATTTCTTAGTAAAAACAAGGCTTTAGATTATTTTTGTTAAGTTTTTAATTAAAAAAGTGTGAACGCTTTTGGCCATGTTGACTAAATTATTTGGGAAATAGATACTAAAAATCAAAAGGACTTACTTTGAAAATCGGTGCTATCCAAATTTGTTCTGTTCTAGACTATAAAGAAAACCTTAAAAAAATTAAACATTACCTTAAAGAAGCAAAAGAGCTTGGAGTAGAATATATTTTCTTACCAGAAGTCTTTTATTCAATGAGCGATGGACAAAAAATGTCTCCGTATCTCGTAGAAGAAGGAAATGAGCACTATAAAAATATTCAAGAGCTTGCGAAGAAATATGAATTGTATTTACTAGGTGGGAGTGCGGCAACAGTTTCTTCAAATAAAGAGAAGGCCTATAATCGAGTCTATAACTTTGATCCCAAAGGTAAAGACTTAGGCAGTTATGATAAAATGAACCTTTTTTCCTGTGATATAAAAAAAGATGGCAGTGAAAAAAGAATAGATGAGGGTGATACTTACCTAAAAGGAAATACTCCAAAAGTTATTGATGTGGGGGATTTTAAATTAGGGCTCTCCGTTTGCTTTGATTTAAGGTTTCCAGAACTTTATCAAAACTATGTGCGCATGGGCGCCCAGGTTATGACCATTTCCTCAGCTTTTACTAAACCAACTGGAGCTGCACACTGGCACACACTTGTTAAGGCAAGAGCAATCGAGTGTCAGTGCTTTGTTGTTGCTTGTGGACAATGGGGAGAGCATAACGAAAAGATGTCTACTTACGGCCACTCTCTTATTGTTGGGCCTTGGGGTGAGGTACTTGCCGATGCTGGGGAAGGTGAGAAGTTAATTACCGCCGATATCGACTTAGATCAGATTCAAACAGTAAGACACTCAGTAAAAGTATTCTGTTGATCCTTTTTTTGACTTCTCATTTATTGGGCCACTCAATCGTGGCCCTTATATTTTAATGCCCATCAAAGTCAACAAGCTTATAAAACTCATGACCATTATCGTGAAGCTTTTGTCCGCCACCTAACTCAGGTAGATCGACGATAAAGCAAGTCTCTAAAACTTTGCAATTAATTTTTTCAAGAAGCTCTATGGCACCTATGGCAGTACCACCAGTGGCCAAAAGATCATCAACAAGAAGAACTTTAGAGTATTTGGGAAGAGCATCTTTGTGAATTTCTAGTTCATCTGTGCCATATTCAAGCTGGTATTCAACAGAGATTGTTTCTCCAGGGAGCTTACCCTTTTTACGAATGGGAACAAAACCTTTATTCATGGCATAGGCAAGAGCAGATCCGATGATAAAACCTCGGGACTCAATACCGCATATAAAGTCGATATCATAAGTAAGATAGCGCTCTTTATAGTTATCAATAAGGGCCGTAAAGCCCACCATATCTTTTAACAAAGTAGTAATATCCCGAAACATAATCCCTTCTTTAGGGAAGTCAGGAACTGTTCTAATAAGACTTTTAAAATCCATAAATTTTCCTTTATCGAGTTAACTTGAAGTTTTTATATTCACCAATTCTGTGGCCTGTGAGTGCTTCAATAAAATCACTTAAAGCAAGACCAACAATATTTGGATCTTTTCGAAGTTTAAGTTTCATAATATCAAGTTCATTATGATTATGATCAATCCAGTTTTTCATAACACTGGGGTGACTCTTCTCAAAGCGCTTGAGCCCCCAAATCCTTTCATATTCAAACTTTGCATCTTTAACTTTATCACCATGATATAATTGGTTCATGGTATTAACTTTTTGTTTCATGACTGATTCTTTTCTGGCCCAACCATAATGAAAAACAGAAGCATCAATTTTTTTGCATAAAAGTTTTTGATCATCAAGATGACGAAAACCTTGGGCATCTAACCAAGATTTAACATTTTCATTTCTAATGAGCCTGACTTCTTGACGGTATATATTTCTTGTCTTTTTTATAATGTTCGTATTGCCATAAAAATGAATATAATTAAAAACAAGTCCCCACAAACTCTTTCTCTTTTCAAGTTGAAGTATACTATCTTGAATCGTACTGAGATCATTTTCATGGATGGCCTCATCACCTTGAATATACTGACAATACTTTCCCTTGGCCTGGGCCAAGGCCAGGTTTGTCTGCTCACTTAAAATAAGTCCTTTTTCTTTTTTTAATGGAGACCAGTAGTTTTTGATAAATTTAAATTTGGAGTGGGTGAGGTGGTCACGCAAATATTCGTATGTCCCATCATCCTTAGTGCAATCCTCATCCCCAAACCCAACGTTAATAATGACCTCATCACAAAGTGGTTCTATACTTTCAATACTCTCTCGAATAGGGTATCCTAAGCTTAGTCCATCCTTAATAAATGTAATTCCAGAAACTAATGGGGTGGTCATTGAGAAACCTCGCGTTATGAAAAAAAATATTCTTGTTTTTAAATACCGCGCCCTTGGTGATGCCGTTTTAGGCCTCTCTAGTGTCAGTTATTTAAAAAAACAATTCCCTGAGGCCAAGATAACATATGGCGTTCCCCATTGGGTAGCACCTTTGTTTACAAATATACAAACAGATGCTGATGAGATTCTTGCCCTAGATTTCTCCAATGCTGCAAAGTGGTGTGATTCTTATAAGTTTTTTAAAAATAGCAGCTTTGATCAAATAATTGAGCTTAATCAAAGCGGAAGAACGACGAAGTTTTTTAATATTCTTAAAGTTCTTAAACCTTCAGTAAATTACTTGGCCCATAATCATCATAAAAATACCGGAACAATTCACGATCAAGGCATCAAAAAGGCCAACACTCAAAGAGATCTTGATGCGTGTTGGACGGCCTTTAAAAATGGTCCTATACCTCATTTTTTGGATTATCCGCCTCAGATGAAACTAAATTCACCCGTAGAAAAAACCAAAAGTATTGTACTAGGAGTAGTGGCCACTAGAGATACTAAAATGTGGCCATTAACCCATTTTAAAAAGCTAATGCAAATGCTGATTAAGAAAATGGGTGAGGATATTAAGTTTCTTATTCCTCTATCTCAAAATGAACAAGACGAGTTGATTAAACTTGAATTAAAAAAACTGAATCTACCCGACCAAGCTCAGTTCATACACCTTCCATTAAATGAACTTCCTATCTGTATGGGCCAAGCAAAATACTACATAGGAAATGACACTGGGCTTAAACATATTTGTGCCGCTTTAGGATTAAAAACTCTTACCGTTTTTGGTATTGAGGATCCTGTTGAATGGCACCCTTATGGTGAAGGTCAGACCTATTTGAAAGCTGATGTTCCGGCGGATGCTTATAAGTCACCTGATGAATTTAGAGATTGTATCTCAAAGATTACACCAGAAAATGTTTTTAATGAGTTTTTGGCCTTAAAAGCTCAAGCTGAGAAAGAGCACAATAAGTGGCCAACTCAACCCGCAGCTTTGATGGCCCAAGAGTAATTCTTTCAAAACCAAGACTTACCATTTGTTCAACTTCATCTGCATGCCAACCTCTTTCAGGTCCAATACCTAATGTGATCTTTTCGTTAAAGTCTATGTTAACGTCAGAGAAGGTTTTAGTAGAGAAAGGATCAAGGATAAATTTTTGATGTCCTTTAATATCTTGTGGGGACCAAGTATCACTTAAATGAAAATGAGGAAATTGGGTAAAAGAGTCACTTTGAGCAAGGCCAAGTTTAAGGTATTTTTCATACCTTTTTTCTTTAAAAAGCTTAGAATCAATAAAGCTTTTTTCTCCAAGCTTTGTTCTTGTAAAGTGAAACGAATTAACCCCTAGAGTGGTTCCATGCTCAAGAATTTTTTGGCAAGTTGGTGGCCGAGAAAGACCAACGTAAAGCTCTATATTTGTTTTTACAGAAGGGACTTCGTTGAGAAGGCCTATGACGATTTCAGATTGATTTAAATCTTTTACGACTCCGGTATAAAGACCTTTGTCGATTAGACAGCATTTTAATTGTTCACCGACTTTTTTATCGAGGACTTGGTGGATATGCTCTAAAACACTAGGATCTGTAATCTTGTAAGTGCTAGGAGCTATTAAATGCTTATCTTGAATGAGGATACGATTCATAGAGATTAGTTACCGAATTTATTTAATATTGCAAAGCAAAAATATGACCTTTTTTTAACTCTTTATCAACTTGAACAAAGTGAAAAGGATGCAAAGAAAAGGGCCATGCACTTGGAATTATTTCAACTTCTCTCTTATAGGCAAAGCTTTGGACTACTTTTGGCCCCCACAGGTTGGGGGAAAACATCGCTGTTAATTAAGCTTTATGAAAAGAGCTACTCTAAAATTCTCTATTTCTCACCCTTAAGGGCCCTGGCCCAAGAGTTTACTGAAAGAGTTGAGGGGATATGTGTAACTAAAAGGGCCGAGTTTAAAGAAAAATATGAGGCCTTTAACAAAAAAAAGAGGGCCATATTAGTCTGCACCCCAGAAGTTTTTGATTTTGGTGTTTTTCAAGAGACTGGCGCTAATGTACTGATTGTTATTGATGAGTTTCATTTATTTTATCGTTGGGGTTATAGCTTTAGGCCCTATTTAGAAGAATTTCTTTATGCTCTTTCCACGACAAAGTCTTCTGTCCTGGGGTTAACGGCAACACTAGAAGATGATCTTATTTATGAATGGAAAAATTATCTTCATTCTCCTTTTAAGTACCTTTATCTTATTAATGTGGGGAACTTAAGAGTTTCACCACTTTTGTCTAAAAAAATATATTATTTTAGCTTTCTTAAAAAAAGGTTCATTAAAAGGTTTTTAAAAGAGCTTAAAAAAGATCAAACCCTGCTTTATTTTTGCCGCTACCGACAAGAGGTCTATGATTGGATGAACTTTTGTAATGATAGAGGAATCAATGCTCTTGGTTGTGTAGGGGGAGAGGCATTAAAATTTAGAGAAACACTAAAAGAAAACCCTAACCCCCGTTGTATATTTGCTACTTCTACACTGAGTCATGGAGTTAATCTTCCTGATCCTTCAAAAATTTTCATTAGTTACCCCATCAAAGAAAAAGAGTTTTGGGTACAAATGCTTGGCAGAGGGGGAAGGCAAGGCAATACATTTGAGCTTCATACCTTTGATGATTTTGATATCAGTTATGGTCAAAAGCTTTTGGACAGCTTAAAACATCTAGTAGGAGTGTGATGAAACGAAAACTAGAGGGCCTTCTTATTTCTAAAATCCCTTTCAAAGAAAGGGATCTGATTGGAAAAATTCTTTTGAGAAACGGAAAGTGTATTTCCGTTATTTTTCACGGAGGAAGAGGGGGAGGAACGAAGAAAAAGTCTTCAGTTCTTGAACTAGGCTTTATGATGAGCATAGATCTTCAATGGTCTCGAGGAGGCAGTGATCTCTATAGGGCCAAAGAGTGGAATCCTATTTGGACTCATCAGCATATTCGTAATCATACTAAGGCCTTTTATCTTTTATGTTTTTATTGTGAGGTGATGGGCCTAATCAGCTTTGAAGAAAATCTTCATGACAGTGATGATGATGGTGAGCTCCAAGGTCTTTTTCGGGTTGTTTCGAATGCTTTATTTTATTGTGAAAAGGAGCTTGGGCAAAAAAGCTTTGATATCCATAAGCATCTCCTTTTATTTCTTTCTAAGCTTTTACTAGAACAAGGCGTTTTTCCGAGAATGGAGAGTTGCCGAGTATGTGGAAATTTTCTTAATCAGTTTGATACTCTTTCATTAATTTCAGAAAGAGGTGGGTTTGCTTGTGAAAGGTGTCAGCGAGGTGGAAGGCTTGGTAAGGAGCTGTGGACTTTTATGGGGCAAAGTACAAAAACGCGCTATCAAGAGTTTGAATATCAATTTGACTCACTTATTCCTACTGAGACGATGACTAGTGCTCTGCTGCATTATTTTTATTTTCAGTTTCAGCTCTCAGCACAGACATTTAAATCGCTTTCTTTGCTAATTTAGCGTTGCATAATATTGGCCCTACTGAATAAAAGTAAAGTAAAGTGCTTAAGTGAAAATAGATTTTTTAAAACGGCTCTTCCCATATATTAAAGCTAATTTAAAGTTGGCCATTGGTGCATTCTTACTTTCCTTTGTCCTCGCAGGGTTAAAGGTTTATCAAGCTTATCTTGTTAAACCCATTTTTGATAAAGGTCTTAGTGATCAGGCCACTCTTGAAGAGGTGTTGGTTCTTGGCGGTATCCTATTTGGTGTAATGGTAATCAACTTTCCAAGCCGTTTTCTTCACTTTTACTGGTTAAGATATATTGTTGATAAGGCCACTTGTTCAGTTAGATCTCAAATGTTTGAAAAGTTACAGCGCTTACCCATAAGTTACTTTCAAAAGAATAAGGGAGGAAACCTTGTTTCCCATCTAGTTATTGATACCCATATCTTTTCTCAAGGTTTTCGCGCCATTATTGATGCTTGGAGGGAGCCTATTACAGGGATAGGGTTTTTGGCCTTGGCCTTTTATAGAGACTGGGCCTTAACATTAATTATTATCGCTGTGGTGCCTTTATTTCTTATCATTTTTCAAAAAAGTGGTAAGCATGTTAAAAATCATCAGGCCAAGGTTCAGGCAGAACAAGGTGAGATGACCCATGTCATTACAGAGGGTGTTCAGGGCCAAAAGATTACGAAAGCTTTTAATTTGCAAGCCTACGTAAAATCGAGATTTGAAAAAATCCAAGATCGCTTTTTCCACTCTCAAATGAAAACGACCTGGGTCGAGGAGTTTGCTCACCCTTTAGTTGAATTAGTAGGGGGAATTGCATTTTCTGGGATCATTATTTTTGCTCACTATCGCATTAAATCTGGGGCCATGACGACGGGAGATTTTGTTTCCTTTGTTACTGCTTTGGCCTTATTTATGGATCCTATTAGAAAGCTTTCTCAGGCCAATATAAAGTTAAGTCAGGCCCAGGCGGCGGGGGCACGAATTTTTTCCTTACTTGATCTGCCTGAAGAGCCAGATGTTGGTAAAAAAGCAGTTAGCTTTGAAAAAGAAATTAAAGTTGAAAATTTAACTTTCAGTTACGGTGAAGGGGAGGTCTTAAAAGATTTCTCAATGACAATCAAAAAGGGTGAAAAGGTTGCTCTTGTAGGTCTTTCTGGCTCTGGGAAATCGACTCTTATGAATCTTTTTCTTGGCCTTTATCCTTTTAAATATGGTGCCATTACAATTGATGGGACACCTCTCCAAGATTTTACTTTAAGCTCTTTAAGAGACATGTTTGGGCTCGTTAGCCAGGACCTTTTTCTTTTTAATGATTCGGTTAAAGAAAATCTTATGGTGGGGAAAAATGTAAGTGCAAGTGAAGTGGCCAGGGCCTTGAAAGTTGCTTACGCAGATGAATTTATTAGTAAATTACCTCAAGATATAGAAACGGTTATTGGAGATAAGGGGACAAGACTCTCAGGTGGGCAGGCCCAGAGGATCACTATAGCGCGTGCTTTTCTTCAAAAGTCTCCAGTTCTGCTTTTTGATGAAGCGACTTCTGCCCTAGATAATGAAAGTGAGAAGGTCGTTCAAAAGGCCCTAGATAAGCTATCTAAGGACCATACGGTCATTGCGGTGGCCCACAGATTATCGACAATTCAAGATTTTGACCGAATTTACCTGCTTAAAGACGGCCGTTTAGTGGAATCTGGTACTCATAGCTCCCTTATTCGCGCTCAAGGGGAATACTCTAAGCTTTACGAGCTAAGTCAGTACTCTTAAATGAGAAACTGCGTTGTCTAATAAAAGCGTCATTTGCCGTTTTTGTCTTAGAAAATTCAATTGAGTTCATGTATGATGCCCCGAAAATCTATTTCTTAACAGGGGCCCTATTCCATGAGTGAATCCAATATTAAATCCATGTCAGACCTAGTGAGCTTGGCCAAAAGGCGAGGTTTTGTTTTTCAATCTTCCGAAGTTTATGGAGGTCTATCTTCATGTTGGGACTATGGACCTTTGGGAATAGAGCTTAAAAATAATCTTAAAAACCGTTGGTGGAAGTCGATGACTTTTAGAGATGATGTTGTGGGAGTTGATGCTTCCATATTTATGCATCCTAAAGTTTGGAAGGCCTCAGGACATGTTGATGGTTTTATGGATCCCCTGGTGGATTGTAAAAACTGTAAGGAAAGATATAGGGCCGATAAAATTGATATCCATGCTGCTTGTCCAAAATGTGGAATGTCTGGAACCTATACCGATATTAGGCAGTTCAATCTTATGTTTAAAACTCAAATGGGACCTGTTTCAGATGAAGAGTCTCAAGTTTATTTAAGACCAGAAACGGCCCAAGGAATTTTTGTTAACTTTCTTAATGTGCAAAGTACGATGAGAAAAAAACTTCCTTTTGGGATTGCCCAAATAGGGAAAGCTTTTCGAAATGAAATCAGTCCAGGAAACTTTATTTTTAGAACGCGCGAATTTGAGCAAATGGAGATGCAATACTTCATTAAACCGGGAACTCAAAAAGAATTCATGGAAAAGTGGAAAGAGATTAGATGGCAATGGCATCTTGATAATGGACTAAGAAAAGAAAAATTGAGATGGCACCCTCATGGTGAAGGTGAGTTGGCCCATTATGCTGATGCTGCTGAAGATATTGAATATGAATTTCCACAAGGTTGGGATGAGATGGAAGGGATTCACTCGCGAACTGATTTCGATCTGTCTCAGCATGAGAAATTTTCAGGCAAGTCTCTTTCTTATACCGACCAAGCCGATGGTAATAAAAAGTATATTCCTTACGTGTTAGAGACATCTGCTGGATGTGACAGAACACTTCTTGCCTTACTTTGTGATGCTTATCGAGTCGAAAATGAAGGTGATAAAGAAAAAGAAAGAGTTGTTTTAAAACTTGCTCCTCATATGGCCCCTAATAAATTGGCGGTTCTTCCACTTATGAAAAAGAACCTAGAGGCGCCTGCTCTTAAATTATTTCATGATTTACAAATGGATTATAAATCAGAATTTGATGTGGCAGGTTCAATTGGTAAGCGTTACCGAAGGCAAGATGAGATAGGAACTCCTTATTGTCTTACCTTTGACTATGATTCCTTAGAAGATAACGCCGTTACAGTAAGAGATAGAGATACGATGGAACAAGATCGAGTTTCAATAGATCAGCTTAAAAATTATTTGAGAGATAAATTAGGATTTTAAAAAATAAAAAAGGATTTCATAATGGCTCATCAATGGATTTATAATTTTAATGCTAAAAAAACTGATGGTAATCGCTCCATGAAAAACCTTCTTGGCGGTAAAGGGGCCAACTTGGCCGAAATGAGTGCCTTGGGTTTACCCGTGCCTCCAGGTTTTACGATAACGACTGAAGCGTGTTTAGATTATCAAAAAAATGATTTTCAAATATCAGATGAGATTAAAAATCAGATCAATTCATCTTTAAGCCTAATTGAAGAATTAACAGGTAAAAAGTTTGGCGATAGCTCAAACCCTCTTTTATTTTCAGTCAGATCTGGTGCTAGAGTTTCAATGCCAGGTATGATGGATACTGTTCTTAATCTTGGACTTAATGATGAAACTGTTGAAGGAATGGCAAAACTAACAGGTAATGAAAGATTTGCTTGGGATTCATACCGACGCTTTATTCAGATGTATTCAAATGTTGTTATGGACTTTAATTCGGCCATTTTGGAACAAACACTAGAGAGTTTAAAAGAAGCAAGAAATGCTAAAGAAGATACGGACCTAACGGCCGATGACTTTAAAGAGCTTGTTGCTGCCTTCAAAAGAATTATTCTTGAAGATAGTGGTGAAAGTTTTCCGACGGACCCAAAAGAGCAACTGTGGCGTGCCATAGCAGCTGTTTTTAATTCATGGAATAACCCAAGGGCCATGAAATATAGAGAAATTCATCATTATTCTCACGACTGGGGTACGGCCGTTAATGTTCAAAGTATGGTCTTTGGAAATATGGGTGATGATTCAGCTACAGGTGTTTGCTTTACAAGAGATCCATCAACTGGTGATAAAAGATTTTTTGGAGAGTTCCTGATTAATGCTCAAGGTGAAGATGTCGTGGCAGGTATACGTACTCCAATGCCTATTAATGAAGAGTCTAAAAATGATTCGAATGCTAATTTGCAGACGCTTCAAGAGGCAATGCCAAAGGCCTTTGATGAATTGACATCACTTTATCTAAAGCTAGAGTCACATTATAAAGATATGCAGGACATTGAGTTTACGATTGAAAAAAACAAACTTTATATCCTTCAAACTAGAAATGGTAAAAGAACAGGGGCCGCGGCCGTAAAGATTGCTGTCGATCTTCATAAAGAAAAAATTCTAACTAAAGAAGAGGCCCTTCTTAGTATGGACCCAGAAGATGTGAACCAATTACTTCATCCTCGACTAGATCCTAAAGTAGAAAAAAACATTATTGCTAATGGCCTACCAGCTTCTCCTGGAGCAGCTTCTGGTTATATTGTCTTTAATAGTGATGATGCTGTTCAGAAGAAAGAAGCAGGTGAAAAGGTTATTCTTGTTAGATTAGAAACATCTCCAGAAGATATTAATGGGATGGTTAGCTCCGAAGGTATTTTAACAGCAAGAGGTGGGATGACATCTCACGCTGCAGTTGTGGCCAGAGGTATGGGTAAACCTTGTGTGGCCGGTTGTAACGCTCTTCTTGTAGATTCTTCTAAAAAGGAACTTATTGTAGGGGATAGAACTTTCAAAGAAGGTGATGCTCTTACAATTGATGGAACAACTGGTGAAGTTATGGATGGAATTGTTCCAACTATTTCTGCAGATATATCAGATGAGTTTAAAGAGTTTATGGCCTGGGCCGATGAATATAGAAAACTAAAAGTAAGAACTAATGCAGATAATCCGGCCGACTCCGCTCAGGCCAATGAGTTTGGGGCGGAAGGGATTGGTTTATGCCGAACTGAGCATATGTTTTTTGCACCAGAGAGGATTCTTGCGGTTAGAGAGATGATTTTTGCTAATACTCAAGAAGAAAGACAGACGGCCTTAGATAAGATTCTTCCTTTTCAAAAAGAAGACTTTATGGGCATTTTCACAGAAATGAATGGAAAGCCTGTTAATATAAGGCTGTTAGATCCACCTTTACATGAATTTATGCCTCATACAGAAGAAGAGAAAAAAGAGCTGGCAAACTCTGTAGGTGTAGAGCTTAATGATATTGAAAATAGGGCCTCACAACTTCAAGAGTTCAACCCTATGCTTGGTCATAGAGGATGTCGTCTTGGTGTTACTTATCCTGAAATATATAAAATGCAAGTTAGGGCCATTATAGAGGCCGCTGTTGAGGTGGCCGGTAAAGGCGTAAAAGTAATTCCAGAAATTATGATTCCTCTTATTTCTACTAAGCAAGAGTTGGCCATTCTTAAAAAAGATGCACTTGAAGTGATTGATATGGTCTTTAAGGAAAAGGGTGAGTCTGTGGCCTATAAGATTGGTACCATGATTGAGTTACCAAGAGCGGCCATTGTTGCAGGAGAAATAGCTAAAGAAGCAGAATTTTTCTCTTTTGGAACTAATGATTTAACTCAAACGACCTTTGGGCTCTCAAGAGATGACTCCGGGAAGTTTTTACCGGCCTATGTTCTCAAAGGTATTCTATCAAGGGATCCTTTTGTTTCTATCGATCAAAGTGGTGTAGGTTTTCTTGTTGAACATGCTTGTAAAGAGGGGCGTAAAAACAATGAAAAGATTCACCTTGGTATTTGTGGTGAGCATGGTGGTGAACCTAAATCAATTGAGTTTTGTCATAAAGTAGGACTAGATTATGTCAGCTGTTCACCATTTAGGGTACCTATCGCTCGTTTGGCAGCGGCACAGGCGGCGATTAAAGAAAAGCAAGCCTGATGAAAGAGCTTAGAAAAATGCTAAGAGAAGAACTTTCTCAGATGCCTTTTGACTCACTTGCTTATGCTCAGCTAGATTTTAATAAAAAGAGCTTTAATACTTTTGAAATAACACCTCTTGGAAAAGAGGTGTATTTTGATTTGGCCTCTCTTACCAAACCTTTAACTTTGAGTCCCTATTTTTTAGAGAAGAAAAGAGAAGATGATCTTTATCTTTTACTTAATCATAGAGCATCATTACCGTCTTGGGCCAGACTCGGGCATGACTGGAAAGAACAGGTTTTAGGTTATTCAATAAAAGAGTCTGATACGCTTTATTCGGATCTCAGTGCCTTAAGACTTATGCTTGAGATAGAAAAAAAAGAAAATAAGAATCTAAAAGATTTATGCAGCTCTTTTTATGATAAAGAACTTCTTTTTTGGAAAGATCTTGATCAAAATGCAGTTTCAGTTTTTACAGGATTTAGAAAAGGTCATGTGATTAGTTCTCAGGTTCATGATGATAATGCTTACACTTTAAATAGATTTTGCTCCCATGCTGGTCTTTTTGGAACAATCAAAGGAATATGTAAGACCCTTTTAAATATGGATAAGACGTATGATTTATTATCCAAAATGAAAAAAACAATAGCGGATCAAGAACCCCACCGTTTTGTTCTTGGTTTTGATACGGCCAGAGATGATAAAGGACTTGCCGGTAAAGGTCATAGTCCATTAACTTTTGGACACCTAGGTTTTACAGGAACAAGCTTTTGGATAGATCCAGAAAGTAAAAAGGGTGTTGTGCTTTTAACTAATGTAACACAAAATTATTGGTATAATAGAGAAGGATTAAACAAGCTGAGAAGGAATTTAGCTTCAATCGTATGGAGTGCTTAAATGAGGGCCTTAGATCTTACCAATTATTTTGATACTTTAAAGTTAAGAAAAAATAAGTCTAATATTAAGAAAATATTTTTTTATCGAATTTGTGGCACTGGAATGGGTGCCACTGCTGCTTTAATGAAGGATAAAGGCCTACAAGTTGAAGGGTTTGACTTAGAGTTTTATCCACCGATGGGAGACTATTTAAAAAAGCTTCAGATACCTTTACTAAATAAAAAGCCCTCGATTGAAAAATTAAAAGAGTTTGATCTTATCGTTGTGGGTAATGTTCTGGCCCGAAATTCAGATGAAGCAGAAATGATAGAAAAATCAGGTGTATCGTTTTGCTCATTTCCTGCTGCTTTAGGTGGATTAATTCTCGATGATTATACTGTTTTAGGTTTATCGGGAACACATGGAAAAACAACCACGACATATTTTGCACTTCAAGTTTTTGAAAATCTTGGGCAAAGCTGTGGTTATCTTATTGGAGGCGTTTTAGAAGGACGCAAAAGTTCTGCGGCCCCAAATGGAAAATACTTTTTTATTGAGGCCGATGAGTATGATAGCGCTTACTTTGAAAAAATTTCAAAATTTAGATTGTATCGTCCTAATCACCTGGTTCTTACTTCATTAGAGTTTGATCATGCTGATATCTTTAGCTCACTTGATGATATAAAGGATCAGTTTCGAGCTCTGTTAAAAGACTTTGAAGGACATTATATTTATTGTGATGAGTATTTGGCCTCTGAAGAATTAAATAATGAATTTAGCCTTCAGGGGATACCTTATGGAGATAATATTAAGATACTCGAACAAGGCCCTCATGGTACCCGCTTTAGTATCGCTAATGACGAGTTCGAAACAAATATTATAGGAAGACATAATATTCTAAATTTGAGCTCTGTTATCCTTTTTGCTCTTAAAGAAGGCTTTACTCCAGAGCAAATAAACAAAGCAATTCATGGCCTAAAAATGGTTAAGAGAAGACAAGAGCTTAAAGGTACCTACAAAGGGGCCATTGTTATAGATGACTTTGCTCACCATCCAAGAGCGGTAGAAGAAACGTTGTCTTCAATACGCTGTCATTACCCAGAAAAGCAGATTGTTACTATTATTGAACCTAATTCAGCTACGGCCAGAAGTGACTTATTTCAAGATGAGTTTACAAATGCTCTTAAAAAATCCGATTTGGTTGTTGTTGCTCGACCATTAAAGTCTACAACAGTAAAAAACTCAAATGATCTAGATTGTAATAAAATGGTTGAGGATTTAAATAAGGAAGCTAAGAAGGCCTATATGGCATCAAAACTTGAAGAACTTTTATCAATCATAGATAATTTAACTAATGATAACCGCTTACTTTTGATTTTAAGTAATGGGACATGTCTTGGTTTATGGAAATCTACTTTTAGTTCTCAGCTTACTCCTGTTCAACCAGAAGTCTCTTGCTAGTACCTCTTTTAAAGATGTTAATTTAAAACAAGCGGCCCTTAAATATAACAAAATTCATAAATCATTTAGTAAAAGTTTATGCCGTCCTGGTGATGATTATCGTTTTGATAAAACCATGAGAAATTTTCAAGGAAATGGTTTTTATGTCCCGTTAAAAAAAGATTCAAGTATTGATATAAAAACAATCAAGGATTACCTTCCACTACTAAAAGAAAAACATAAGTGGATAAGAACTATCAACAAAAAGCTAGTCAGTGTTAAGGATTTTAGGGCCCTCAAAAGAGATGTAAGACAACTAGAGAGAATGATAACAAAGCTTTTAAAACTTAAAAGAAGCTTTGAAGAGGCCAATCAAAAAAGAATTAAAGACAAAAAAGACCTTGAAGTTAGCTTTCAATCAAAAAAGCTAATGAAAAAATTAAAAAAGAAGACTCAAATACTTTTAAAAAAAATCCCATTTTTTCTTTCATTTCGATATCCCATAAATCATCTTCTTCTTCGAAGGCGTTATGATTTTTATAAAAACAAAGAGGATAAGGTTTCTCTACACAAAAAAAATAGAATTTATTTTTATCGAAAAATTGTTCAAGACGGCTCTCAGAACCCAAATCATTCACAAAATGATGATTTTTTAAGAATGGCGATTGATACTTTGATGATTGAGCTTAAAAATGCTGATGACTTTTTAAGTGAAGACCTCAGATCAGATTATGAATATATTTTGAATTATTTAAATAAAAATTTTAGCCGTTCTAAAATCTATCATTTAAATAGATTAAAAGAGTGGGAGAAAAGAACTCAAAGACAAGTTAGCTTTTATTCTCAGATTCTTAAAAATAAAAAAATGCAGCGTGAAATCTCTGGGTTTAAAAGAAAGGCCACTAAAAAAATTAAGGACTTTGTCTATCAACGACAGTCAAAAACATATGAGTTCTGGAAAAAGCAAGACTATTTAATGAGAGCACTTTTTGTGTCTGAAACGATTCTTTACAACGAGGTTGGCCCCTATGATGGAGTAGGGGCGTTTGAGAGAAAAGATGTTATGCGCATCCTTTTAAACCGCCTTAGAAAGCCTCACTATACCCATATGAATGAAAAAGATTACCTCTACCCTTATTTAAAAAAGGTTAATTTAAAAGAGATTAATGAGAATTATCCGTGGCTAAATATGCTATTTAAAACGGGAGAGTTTTCTTTTACGTACTTTTTCATTCCTTCAACACTTCGCTTATTTTGCCCCGATATGAGCCGTAAAGGCAGATATTTAAGAAAAGAAAATGTTCGTATTGCCATAGATATCCTAAAACAAGGTGCTGATGACTTTAAGGCCACCCGTTATTTCTCCAGAAATTCGATGAAAGGAAGAATTAATATGGCCAAAATTTGGAGTGATTATAGGGCGCTTCCAGAAAGAGTTGGGCAGAGAGTTATAAAGAGTAAACGCTTAAAAAGCCTCTATAAAAAGGGTATTTATCAATACCTTTATAGTTTTAAGAACCCCCAGAAAAGAAAGTTTGATGTTATAAAAATTAAAAATAGAAAACTCGCTTACGACCCAAAATCAAAAACCTTTTTTTACTATCGTAACCCCCACCACTTTAGGTACTTTTACCCCTTAAATCCCTAGAATCACCTTGTGAAACCTTAATTATTAGGGTTATAGTCTCTAGGTTCAATTTTTATAGCGTAGGAGTGCGTAATGTTAAAAGACTATATGTTTACCTCTGAATCAGTAACTGAGGGACACCCAGACAAAATGGCAGATGGAATCAGTGACGCAGTGCTTGATGCCATGCTCGCTCAAGATCCAAAGTCTAGAGTTGCTTGTGAAACAATGATTTCTACTGGAATGGTTGTTCTTGCAGGAGAAATTACTTCTAAAGCACAAATCGACTTCCAAGAAGTTGTAAGAAATAAAATCAAAGATATTGGTTATGATCACTCTGATAAAGGTTTTGATTGTAATACATGTAGTGTACTGGTTGCTCTTGATAAGCAATCCCCTGATATTGCTCAAGGAGTAAATGAGGGTGAGGGAACTTTTAAAGAACAAGGTGCCGGTGATCAAGGGTTAATGTTTGGTTACGCTTGTAATGAAACAGACTCTTTTATGCCATTAACAATTGATCTTTCTCATAAGCTTTCTAAAAGACTAACTGATGTTAGAAAATCAGGGATTATGCCAGAGCTTAGGGCCGATGGTAAAACTCAGGTGACAGCTCAATACGTAGATGGAAAAATTAGCAGATTAGATGCTATTGTTCTTTCTACTCAACACTCTGAAAATATGACTCTTTCTCAGATTGAAGAAGGAATAAGAGAAGAAGTTATCAAAAAAGTAGTTCCTACAGACCTTATTGATAACAACACAAAAATTTATATCAACCCTACTGGACGATTTGTTATCGGTGGACCAATGGGTGACTGTGGATTAACAGGTAGAAAGATTATTGTCGATACATACGGTGGACATGGTGCTCACGGTGGTGGTGCATTCTCTGGTAAAGATCCTTCTAAAGTAGACAGATCGGCCGCTTATGCTTCAAGACATGTGGCCAAGCACATTGTAGCAGCAGGATTGGCCGACAAGGTACTTGTTCAGGTTGCTTACGCCATTGGTGTGGCCGAGCCTATGTCTTTTCTTGTTGATACGTTTGGAACTGAAAAAGTAGACGTTGCCAAAATTAACTCAGCTATAAATGAGACTTTTGATATGAGACCATCTGCTCTTATTGAAAGACTTCAGCTTCTACAACCAATCTACTCGGAAACAAGTGCTTATGGTCACTTTGGTAGAGTAAGTGATAAAGGATTTACTTGGGAAAGTTTAGATCTACTAGATCAACTCAAATCTAAATTCTAATTATGGTACAATAGGGGGGTATGAACTTTTTCTTAGAAGGAATTGCTTTTCTCATAACTCATACCCCTTTTTGGGCCGTACCCCTTCTTTTTATTTCAGCTAACTACGGATATATCTTTTGGTTAAAGTCCTATAGGGATGCAAGTTACCTTTTTATTTCTATTGGTTTTGTTTGCTTCCTCTTCATTATCTATTATGTTTGGCATGGGGGACCGGTCATGGCACCACGACATTTTAGAATGTTATTAGGCCTCGACCACTAAAATACTGTTAAAACCTTCCACTGTGTTAGAAAATTGACACCCACCACTAGGCCCGATAAAATCTTAAAGAAGGCGGTGAATGGTGAAGGATTACTCATTTTTATTAAACGGTTTTGAATTCGAAAATGATCCAGAAATTATATTGGTTGAAGATGACCCCTCTCTTGGAGAGACCCTTCGCGCTTATATAGAAAAAAAGACTCAACTGAGGGTAAGACTCTATACAAGTCCTCAAGAGTGTATTGATGGCCTAGAAAGCTCTCCACCATCTCTTTTTTGCTTAGTTACAGATATTAGTTTTGAGGAGTCTGGAATTGATGGGCTCTACCTCATTGATATTTTAAAAGATAAAAAATATAAATTTATTTCAATTGTGATGACAGGTTTTGCATCTATTGAGGGCGCTATCAAGGCGACCAAACAGGGTGTTTACCACTACCTTACAAAGCCTTTTGAAATGAAGTCATTATTAGAGCTTCTTGTTGGTTCTTTGGAAAAAGAATTTAGCTTTCCTAAAGAGCGCATCCTAAGAGATGAGCTGCAAAAGTTTCAATCTGGGACTAAGCTGAACTTGAAAATGGAGGGGCCTGAAGCGGAGGATATTTTTCAAGGTATTGTTGGCCGTTCCCGAGTTATGAAAAATGTGTTTGAAAGAATTAAAAAGGTTGCCGAGTCTGGCTCAACAGTTTTTATAAGTGGTCCTAGTGGAACTGGTAAAGAACTTGTCGCCAAAGCGATTCATAATCTTTCTCCAAGAAATGAAAATGAGCTTGTTTCTGTAAACTGTGGAGCGATTCCTCAAGAGCTTCTTGAGAGTGAGCTTTTTGGACATGTTAAAGGCGCCTTTACAGGGGCCATTTCAGATAAGATAGGAAGATTTGAGGTTGCTGATAAAGGGTCAATTTTCTTGGACGAAATTGGTGATATGCCTCTTCTTCTGCAAGTTAAAATCTTAAGAGTTTTGCAAAATAGAGAAATAGAAAAGGTTGGTGGCCATAAGAATAAGGTCATCGATGTAAGGATTATTACGGCCACCCATAAAGACCTTGAAAATGAAGTAAAAAATGGAAATTTTAGAGAGGATCTCTTTTACCGTCTTAATGTTATACCCATAGTTATCCCTTCTCTTAGTCAGAGAAAAGAGGATATCCCTTTGCTTATTAGTTATTTTTTAAAGAGATTCTCTAGTGCTGATGGAAGAAACACTTTAAGCTTTGATGATAGTGCGCTGGAGCTGATGGTGAATTATAGTTGGCCGGGTAATGTCAGGGAGTTAGAAAACCTTATTGAAAGGCTTGTTATTCTAAAGGGTGGACAGAAGATAAAAGCATGTGATTTGCCCTCTAAGTTCTATACGGAAAGTAACACTATCAATACCAGTAGTATTGTGGAGCTTCCCACAGAAGGGCTAAATTTAAAGAGTATGATTTCCGAGATAGAGTACTCACTTATCCAACAGGCCATTGAGCGAACCAAGGGAAATAAGAATCAAGCTTCCAAGCTACTAGGGCTAAATCGAACCACTCTCATAGAAAAAATGAAGAAATTTAGTCAATTAAGTCTCTAACTGATTGATTAAATGTAGGGCCCCTAGGGGTGTCAAAAAATCACCGGAAAAAAAATTCCTCTAGAAAAATATTCCTTCAAAATTTTCCAAAAGAGGGTAGAATTTTAGGTGCAGGGCAAGAAAATGATTCTTTCTTGCCTATTGGTAATGACTTTAATCTTGAAACAGGAAGTTTCTATTAGTCGTATGAAATTATATCTAAATTTTTTGACACTTCTTTTCATCGTATTAAGCGTACCACAGGAAGTATTTGCAGCTGAATCTTCTAGCTTTTTCCAAGAAAAAATGGACCTCAATTTAAGATGGAATTTCTATGCATTAAAAGACAACCTTCTATTTGATAAAAAAGGCCAGTCTCTTTATATCAAAAGTCTGAACTCGGATATTTTTGGTGAGTTTGTTGAAGGCCTTAAAAAGGTAAGACCAAATAATAAATATATTAGTAATATACTCGTTCATAAATCTAAAGATCACGGGATGATAACCTCTATAGAGGTAAAACTAAAAGGGCCAGAAGTTGAAACTTTTTCCTTTTATAGAGATCGTGAAAAAAAGTATGTTCTAGACTTTTGGATTGATGAAAGTATCGCCGAAGCGCAAAGAGCATTAGAAGTAAAAAAATTACCTGCATCTGTGCAAGTTCCAACTCCAATTCCTCCAAAGTTAACAAAAAAGAAAGTCGTTAAAGTTACAAGAAAACCTACTGAAGTTAAAAAAGTTATAGAGAAAAAATCTGTTAAGAAAAAAATAAAGGAAAAAGAATTTAGAGACTTTAGATATGGAGCATCTTTTGTATGGGATTACCCAGCTCTTCTTCCAAGTCTAGAAAAGTCGATAGATATTTTAAGCAAGACTCCCGAGCATTTCTATCCGATAAAAAATAGAAAGTTAAACTCTGGAGATGCTAAAAAGGATGAGCAAGAGGCCCATCTTCAATTATCCATAAATCTATTTAGACAGAAAAAGTTTGGTTTGATGTATAAATCAATAAAGCTTTACTATCAAAAATATGGAGAAAAAGTTGATTTCGAATTAAATGAATATTTAAAGGCCAATGCTATTTTAAGAACAGGCTTATCTGATGCAGGGAATGAGCCAAAGAAAATGGCATTTGCTATCTTAGATAAATTGGCCGCCGAGACTACGAACTACGAGCTTTCGAGAAGCATTTTAAAATATCTTATTGCTATAAAACAAGAACAAGGGGAGTGGGTTGATGTCCTTAAAAAGGCGAAAACACTTTATGTTTTAAGTAAAAAGAACTTCGACTATGAAACGAGTGGTCAAATGGGAGAAGTTATTTTTCATAGTCTCTCCTTTGTAGGTCAAATAGCAAAAATCGATGATCTCAAAAATGATAAAACGATTAAAAAGCTGGTAGCGAAACAAAAAGTATTGGCCTATGAAATATATTCTTTAATGACTTTAAAGAAAACAAAAGAAGTAATTAGAAGATTTAATGAAGATAAAAAAGGAATGGATGGAGATTACCTCCCTTCAATTCTTTACAATGTTGCTGAAGCTTATTTCCAAATGGGTGACTATAAAAATGCTGGGAAATATTTTGATAGCTTCATTGGTAGATTTTCATACCATATCAATAGCCAAAGGGCCCGTTTAAGACTAGCTCTTTCATATGAATTACTTAATTATCCATTTACTCAAACACAAGAACTATATAAACAAGCTATTGATAGAACAAATCAATTTGATGTCTCTTATGAAGCAAGATTAAGATATGTGGGCATGAGAAACCTTAGAAAGATTAAGTTTGATGAAGAAGATGAGCTCGTAAGGGTATTTCTCGCCAACGAAAAGAAAATAAAATTAAATAAGGACCTTAAGAAACTTCTTTGGTTAACAAAGTTAAGACTTTTAATCGTTGATGAAAAGTTTGAAGATGCATTGGCCTATCTAAGCGCAATACCTTTAGAAACAATGACATCAACTGAGCGTAGAGTATTTCAGGCCGATGGGGCAGAAATTATTTATGGAGTCCTTCTTCATAACTTTCAAAAAAGAGACTTCACGAGAATTATAAAAGTATGGGAAATTTATAAAGATGTTTATATAGACAAAGTTGCTGGAGATCCTTATATCAACTTTATTGTCGGTAAGGCCTTTATAGAGATGGGACTTTTTGATGGGTATAATAGAGCCTATAAAAAGTTTAAAACACTTAGAGATGGCCCTAAGAGGACTTATCCTTTATGGGTGAGTCGACCAAAAGGTATCAAGGGAGAGCATCTAATTGTTGAACTTAACTTAATTAAAAACGTTAAACAAAATAACTGGGTAGAGCTAAAAACAAATATAGAAAAATCAGAGAAGATGAACTCTAACAATAATCGTGTGAATTTATATAAAGGATTTTTAGCCTACGAAAATAAAAACTATCAAGAAAGCATTAAATTTTTTGAAAGTTATCTGGCTCAGCAAGAAGAAAAGAGGGTTGAGGATGGGTATGAACTGGCCGAGATCTTAAGGAAATATACAAACTCCTTATACTATGTCGGAAACTTAGAAAGATATAAAAAGGTCGGCGAGGCGATTCTAAATGATCTGAAAGGTTTATCTTCAGATAATCTCTATATAAAAGAAGTTAAAGAAAAAATCTCTTATACAATGATTGAAGTGTTATCCGGTGATAAGAAACAGAAGTCATATTTACTGGTTGAACCAAAAGTAAAAGAGTTTAAGAAAAATTTTCCAGAGTCGGAATATATCAAAAGGCTAGATTATTTAAGAGGATTAGCTTTTGTAGAAACAAACCAGCTGGAGAAGGGAAGAAAAATATTTAATGAAATTTTAGGCATGGAGGATGCTCCAAATCATCTAAAGGATTTAGTGAAGTCGGAGCTTTCTCTTCTAAAGATTAAGGAAAAAACGTTATAAAGTTATCCCAGGAGGGGATATTAAATGACAGGAGGTCAAATGGATAATGTAAGGTTAGAACTTTTTGGAAGTGATCCTAAGATTCAAAAGGCTATTTCTGTAAGCAGAAATGTGGCAGTAACAAAGGCACCAGTTCTTATAGTTGGTGAAGCAGGAACAGGGAAAAAATGCTTAGGTCGTTTTATTCACGAAAATTCTAATAGAGCTCAAAGCCCTCTTAAAATTATCGATTGTAGTGAAGATGCGAAAACCGTTGAAAATAATATTTTAGGATATAGAGACGAAGAAACTCAACGCTTTCATAAAGGTGGACTTGAGGAGGCCAACGGAGGCTCTATCATTCTTGCTAATGTTGACTCATTAGAAGAAGAGTTTCAAAAAAGGCTTCATAAAATTCTACAAGAGCTTGAAGATTATGATATCGATGTTAGAGTTATTGCGACAACCACTAAAAATCTATCAAAGCTAGTCGGTGCTGGAAGATTTTATAGAGGCCTTTATACTCTGATTTCAAATAACTCTATTAATCTCACTCCTTTAAGAGAAAGGGTTCAGGATCTCAATCTAATTGCTGAGCATTTTGTAAATCAGTTTTCTTCAGAAATGAATAGACCTTTTTCTCTATCAGATAGTGCTAGAAATAAAATCCTAAGTCACTACTGGACTTATAATGTTCATGAATTAAAAACAGTCTTAGAATCTTGTCTTGGAAGCACATCAAATGATGTTATTACTGATGAAGATATTCAAATCGGTGAGAAGAAATCAGTAGGACTTTTAAACGACGATGATAGTGAAGGTATTAGACTAATGAGCCTTAAAGAAGCAGAAAAACTTCTAATTAAAAAGGCCTTAGTTCATACAAGTGAAAATAGAACACAAGCAGCTAAAATTCTAGGTGTTTCTATTAGAACTCTAAGAAACAAAATTAATGAGTACAGAAGCACGGGAAGCTCATTTTTTGTAAACTTGAGGTAATGAAATGGATATAGAAGATAAGACATTAAAGGCCTTGGCCACCTCTTTGAAATTTAGACAAATGAGGCAAGAGCTTATCTCATCAAACATCGCAAACGCTGAGACTCCTGGTTACAAGGCAAAAAGAATTGATTTTGAAGAAGCCTTGGCCAGGGCCTTAGATGTTGATGGACAAATGGGAATGGATTCTAATGATTCTGAACATTACGACGTTGGAAGTGGGGGCTTTAATAATTTAGAGCCTAAAATTTATAACGATCCTAATGGCATTGTTTCAGAAAACGGTAACACTGTAGATAAAGATGATGAAATGGCCAAAATGGCCGAAAATAAAATTCTCTACGATGCTTCTGTTCAACTTCTTAATAAAAAGCTGGGTTTAATGAAGTATATCATTGGTGGAGAAAGGTAGATAAATTATGGATGTATTAACAAGTTTAAAAATTAGCTCTTCAGGACTTGCGGCAAATAAAAAAAGAATGGCCGCAATCTCTTCTAATATTGCTAACGCTCAGACAACAAGAACTGCCGAGGGTGGTCCCTATCGTAAAAAAGAAGTGGTGTTTGGATCAGAGCCGGCAAGAGATAACTTTTCAGATATTCTGGAAGGAGAGCTCGAAGAAATGGCCCAAAAAGTTCATGCGACTGAAGTGATCAGTACAAATAAACCACCTATTCTTAAGTATGAGCCAGGGCACCCAGATGCAAATGATAAAGGTTATGTGGCCTACCCAGACATAAATGTTATGGAGGAGATGGCCAATATGATTTCTGCCTCAAGAAACTATGAGGCTAATATTTCTGCTTTTAATACGGCCAAAGGAATGGCGGTGAAGGCCCTAGAAATTGGTAGAAACTAATACGGAGGATTAAATGGCAATTCAAACAACTGGATCTCTTGTGAACACATTAAATAACTACAACGCAAAAGAGTGGACTGATGGAGTTCGTCTAGATGCTGAAAGTAAGCTTAAATTCAGTGATACTCCGATGCCGGGAGTTACTAATGAAGAGTCAAAAATGAGTTTTGGAGACTTACTTACAAAAAGCTTGGCCGAAGTAAATGGATTACAGGTTGAGGCGAATACAGCAATCGAAAAACTTGTTTCTGGTAAAAGTAAAAACATTGAAGAGACTATGATAGCTGTTGAAAAAGCAGATATCGCATTCAAGGCAATGAACCAGATCAGAAAAAAAGTTATTGATGCTTACACAGAAATAATGAGAATGCAGGTTTAATAACCTGATCGAATAGGAGGCTACCTTGCAAGATTTTTTAGAAAAAACTCTTCGAAACCTTATGGAGTTTTTTAAAGAACTGGATACTGCTAAAAAAATTGCTTTAGTGTCTGTTACAGGCGCCATACTGGCCGGTATGATTGGTATTGGTGTCTGGGCCTCAAAAACGCGATTTCAGGCCATATATACAGACCTAAACGGAGATGACGCAAAAAAAATAGCAGTACTACTTGAAGAAAGCAAGGTTAGCTATCAATTTGATGATGATGGAAAAACAATAAAAATTCCAAGCGATATGGTCGATGCCTGGAGAATTAAATTGGCCATGAAAGGGATTGAGTTCTCTGGGACAATTGGTTATGAAGTTTTTGATAATCAAAGCTTTGGAACGACTTCTTTTGTTCAAAAAGTAAATAAGCAACGTGCCCTTGAGGGTGAGCTTATTAAAACAATTCGTCACATTAAAGGTGTCAAAAGGGCCAGAGTCCACTTATCTATTCCAGAACAAAGCCCTTTTGTTGAAGAGAAGAAGCCACCATCTGCTTCAGTTGTTCTTGAGCTTAATGATGGGGTCACTTTAACAAGTCCGGAAATCAAAGGCGTCGCCTCACTGGTTTCAGCTTCAGTTGATGGAATGAGACCAGAGCATGTTGTTATTGTTAATAACCGTGGTAAAAAATTATCAGAAAATGTTGGAGACGCTCTGACGGAGTATACCTCTAATAGAATGGCGCTTGAAGCTCGTCTTAATAGACAGTATGAAAGCCAAATTGAGGAAATCCTTGGAAAAGTAGTAGGGGACGGGAAGGTTGTTGCTAAGGTTAGTGTTAATATGGATTTTACTCAATCTGTATCCACAAGGACTCAATATGATCAAGAAAACGCAGCGGTTTTGTCTGAAGTAAAGAATGTACAAAAGTTAGATGGCAAAAGACCTTCTCCACAGGGAATACCTGGTGCAAGAAGTAATCTTCCAGGAGAAACTCCACAGCCAGGAATTCCAGAAACTACAAATCAAGTTAATAAAGAGCTATCGACCAAAAACTTTAATGTACCTAGTGTAGTGACAAAAGAGAAAAGACCAACAGCGGGTATTAAAAAAGTAAGTGCGGCAGTTATGCTTGATGGTAGAAGAGTACCTGTTCTTGATGATGCAGGAAACCCTGTCGTTAAAAATGATGTAGCACAATACAGGTATGAAAAGTGGGCCGAAGCAGACTTAGAGAACTTTAAGGCCATTGTGGCATCTTCTATAGGAATTAATGAGGTTCGTGGTGATAAACTTACCATTAGAAATATGGAGTTCGTTAAAGAAGATATGGAGCATGTAGAGGCCTTATTAAGAGAAAAGGCCAATCGCGAGCTTATTAAAAATATCATTATGTATCTTGCCATTGGTCTTACGATTACTCTATTTTTCTTCCTTATTGTGAAGCCGTTTATTCAATGGGTAACTGACAACACTGTTGAATCTGTTGAAGACTTTCTTCCTAAGACACTTGAAGAATTAGAAAAAGTTCAGGCGCAACAAAAGCTTCCAGGACTTGAAGATGCATTACCACAAATTGAAGAAAAGCTTAATCCTGAGAAAATTGAAGGGAATATGCTGAGAGAGAAGATCATCTCTCTTATTGAGGCCAACCCAGGTAAGGCAGCTCAAATTGTAACTGAGATGATTCACTCAGGTTCATCTGATAAGGCAATAGCCTAAGAAGGTAAAAACAAATGATTTACAAGGATAAAAACTTCGAACATTTGAATGAATTAAAAATCCAGAACTATGATTTTGAGACCTTTCTTGGCTCTGAAGAGTCTGACTTTGAACATAAAGAATTTGATGTTCCTGATTTTGAGGAAGGTAAGTTAATTAAGAGGAATGTAAAAAGTATTGTAAATGTCGCTATCGAAAAAGATAGCGCTCTTCAAACGGGCTTTCAGATTTCCCCGATAGTGCAAGAGCATAGAGGGCATAAAGAAATCGAATTAAATCAAAATAAAAGAAGAATTTCTAAAGAAGTTGAGATCAGAATAAATCAGCTCAAAGATGAAGCTTATAAAGATGGTTATAATGAAGGACTTCGCCAAGGAAAGGAAGATGCTTTAGAGCAACTTAAGGAAAACTCTGAGGATAAATTAGCGAGACTTACTGAAATGATTTCAGAGGCCGTTAAATATAAAAAGGATCTTTTGAGTAATGATAAAACAGAAGTTTATAGATTAGTAAGAGATTTAACTAAGTGGATAGTATTAAGAGAATTAAAGTCAGATGATGAATATATAGAAAGATTAATTGAAAAGATGATTCATGAATTAGGTGAGAAAAACAACTTAATAATTCATGTTAATCAAGAACAGTTTGAGGATATGCCAGAAGTTTTGGAAAAGGTTCAGGAAAAACTAGGTGAGTTATCTAATGTAAGAACTGTTGTTAACTATGACTTAAATAAGAATGGAATAAAAATAGAATCGGAAAGCGGAATAATATGTGCGGACATAGAAAAACAGTTTGAAAATCTTAATAAAATATTTGAAAGTGTAGGTGTCATTGAAGGAGAAGAAGATGGAACCAGCGGAAATGAATCTTGATTTTTCTTCAATTAGATCATCTTATGAGCACTCGCAGCCCTTTGAAAAAATAGGAAAAGTTATTGCCAACCATGGTCTTGTGTATGAGGTTTCTCTGTCACGTGCAGTTATTGGTTCGAGTGTAGAGTTTATTACCGAAGTAGGGGAGAGCTCTTTAGGGGAAGTTGTTAGTATTAATAAAAAGACTTGTATGGCGATGCCTTATAATGATCTAACAGGGATTAATACTGAGACTAGAGTAATTCTTAAAGATTTAACTACTGAAATTAAGGTTAGTGATTCTTTTCTCGGTAGAGTTTTGGACTTTCAATGTGAGCCATTTGATGGGAAAGGTAAAACAGAAGGTCCCTTTACGAAAATGAATATTTTTGGCCAACCTATTAATCCTTTAGATAGACCTCCTATTGAAGAACCACTCGATACAGGAATACACGCGATCAATTGCTTTACAACAATTGGTAAAGGCCAAAGAATGGCGATTATGTCAGGGTCAGGTGTCGGTAAATCAGTTCTTTTGGGTATGATTGCTCAAAATACCTCGGCCGATGTAAATGTCATTTCTCTTGTCGGGGAACGGGGAAGAGAGGTTTTAGAGTTTATTAAAAATGATCTAGGGCCAGAAGGTTTAAAAAAGTCCGTTATTATTGTGGCAACTTCAGATACCTCTCCACTTGTTAGAATAAAGTCTGCTTATGTCGCTACAACAATTGCAGAATATTTTAGAAATCAAGGTAAAGATGTACTCTTTTTAATGGACTCGATCACCCGATTTGCGATGGCGATGAGAGAGATTGGTTTAAGCTCAGGAGAACCTCCAGGGCAAAAAGGATACACACCATCAGTTTTTGCTAAATTACCTAAGATTCTCGAAAGAGCAGGTACAAAAGAAGGTTTTGGATCGATTACAGGTCTTTATACCGTCCTTGTAGAAGGTGGTGACTTTGATGAGCCTATCTCGGATGCGATTAGGGCCATTAGTGATGGTCACGTGGTCTTAAGTCGTGATTTAGCAGCTAAAAATCATTTTCCTGCAATAGATGTTCTTTCATCTATATCAAGGTTAATGAATAAAGTGGCAACTCCAGAGCATAGAGTAGTGAGTGGTTATTTGAAAGACCTTATGGCCTCTTATAAAGAAAATGAAGACCTGATTAATGTTGGGGCCTATGCCAAAGGCTCAAATAACAAAGTTGATAGGGCCATTCTTATTTATGATGATTTAATGGATCTATTAAAACAAGAGCAAGGGCTATGTCAGTTTTTTAGAATAGAGGATCTTTTTGATAGAATGGTTGAAATTGCTAGGAAGGCCAAACTCATGGGCGAAGAGGAAAGTGAGGCCAGTTAATGGAAGCTTTTAAGTTTAAATTAGAGGGTCTACTTAAGCTAAGAAAATTTAAAGAGGATAATCAAAAGGTTATTCTAGGAAAAATAATTAAAGAAATAAATATATTAAATGATGAGATTACAACTCTTAAAGCTGATATTGGCGTAGGTTATAAATCTCAAGAAGATATTCTAAAAGAGAATACAGATGGTAAATTACTCCAATTTTTTCCTTATTTTATCCAGGGGAAATGGGAACATATTAAAGATAGAGAAAATAAAATTTTAAAGTTAAGGTCAGAGCTTTCTCGTAGGATGAAAGAAATGGAGAAAATTATGGCCGATGTTAAAGTTATTGAGTCTCTAAAAGAAAAAAAAGAAAAAGATTATAAAAAAGAAAAAAATAAAAAAGAGTTTGAAAAACTTGATGATATCCTCATCCGAAAGGGAAATAAAATTTTAAAGGAATAGGAAGGCTCAATGAAAGCATTAATCATTTTTTTATTCATATTTGCTCCCCTCACTCAAGCAGAGGATAAAAAGAAATATTCTGAGTCTGAGTTTCAGGAAAAGCTTAATGAGTTAGTAAAAAAAGAAGTTGAAAAAAGATTAACTCTAAGTGGTCGAAAAAGAATTGTAGCCTTCTCACATGAACTTTTTGAAAAAGAAAAAACCATTATTCAAAGAGAGCTATCATTAAAGAAAAAAGAAGATGCTTTAAAGCTTAGAGATAAGCACTTTGATGATAGAGTTAAAAAACTTCTTGAGGATCAGGATCGTATTTTAGGTTGTATAGATGGTAACAAAAAAAAGGAAGATACAAGAATTCTTCATATGGTACAGGTAATATCTGGTATGAGACCTAACAATGCGGCCCAGGTATTGTCAGTTCAAGAGGCAAATATTACTGTTAAAATCCTTGGAATGCTTGAACCGGAAAAAGTTTCTAAGATATTTAACTTAATGGACAAGGAAATATCTGCCCGACTTCAAAAACAGTACTTAACTATGGAAAAATAACACGGTGCGTGTAGTGCGCATTAGGAGTTAAATGAGTGTTAAAACCATAGATATATATAATCCCAAAGTATCTTCTAAAGTTGATCCGAAGGTATTAGAACAAAAGCAAGACGGAAAATCTACTAACCCTGAAGGCTTTGATAAACTCTTGCAGTCTATCGTTGAAAAAAATCCTAAAAAAGATCAAAATTCGCTAACAAGAAATCTAGCTCAAGAAAAACTATCATCTAATAAAAAAGCTAAGTCTCTATCCCAACAAAATATAGGGAAGCAAGAAAAGAACGGTGATTTAGAAAAACCATTTTTTCTTAAAGATATACCCGAAGGAAGGGAAGTTGTTCATATAGGCAAGGCACCTATATCAGAGAAAAAAGTCACGCCTCAAAAGGGGTCGATTTTAAAAGTTGATGATGTTTTAAGGCCTAAAACAGAAAGTCTACAAACTGAAAAACAGGCTTTAAAAGAAGCTTCTCCGAATAAAATAAAAACTGATAGGAAACCTTTCTTTTTTACAAATCAAAAAATAGAGGATTTTGAATCTAAGTTTAGCGAGAATAATTTAAATCAAAATAAGGCCCTTAATAGGGGAGGCTTTTTTCCTAAGAAAACGAAGGCCATAAATAAACTACCAAGCCAGGTTAGTAAGCTTGACTCTAGTTTTGAAAGAGAAGCATTAGTTGATAAAGATAATGTTCTTCCATTTAGAAAGGCCATTTCACAGCAAACTTATTTTCCTGAAGTAAAAATAGATAAAAAAATACAATCTGAAGAAAATGTAAAAGTAGAGCCATTTAATAAGTTTCAGCAAAGAGATGAGATGTTTTTTGATCCACGACCAGAAGTGAATATAACAAAAACTGAAACAATCTCAAAAGCACCACTTCAACTATCTCAATTGCAAGGAACAAAATCAGAGGTCATTGAACAAATATCTGACTATATAATGAGAAATTCCTTTGGAAATCAAAAAAGCTTAACTGTTACGGTTTCTCATAAAGATATTGGCCAATTTCAAGTAGAGGCCCATCGTAATGGAGACCCTGGTGATATTAAGTTGAATATCCGGGCCAATACAGAAGAGGGAAGGCTTTTCTTTAAAGCAAATCAACAGGAATTGGTCCAAAAATTAAGTGATAAGGGTATTTTTGTTTTCGATTTCAAAGTATCCAATTTTTCTAGTCCAACAAACCAGTCATCCAAAAATGATGGTAACTTTAACTTTCAGCAAAACCATTCAAATAATGCCTATAGTGAAGATTCCCAAAATCCGCAGTATAATGAAGGACAGGAGCGGAGAAAAGAGTTGTGGGAAAAATATAAAGAACAACTAGGTGCATAATAGTGGATATAGGTAAACCGGCCCAGCTTAATAAATTTGCAAATATTAAAATGGCCGAAAAACAATCAAACAATCAAAACACTGAAATCGGTGAACAACTTAACAATATGGCGGGTAATGAACAGGTCCGTAAAGGTGTTAAGTTTGTTGATAGATCTAAGCATAATCAACTTGGAAAAAGTGATTTTTTGAGATTATTAGCATTTCAATTATCTAATCAGGATCCCATTAATCCTATGGACCAGAAAAAGTTTGCTGCAGAACTAGCGCAATATAGCTCACTTGAACAGTTAACTGGTATTAATGATAAGTTCGAAAAAATGGATCGTAATGCGGCCGTGGAAAATAAATATTTCGGAGCAAGTTTTCTCGGTAAAGAGGCGATTACAGCGGGATCTACAATTATGAATAAAGGGGATGGAAGTAAAACAGAAGTTCCTTTTTTCTTACCAAAAAGAGCAGAACGCTTGATGGTTCGTATTTTTGATAAAAAAAATCAAATTGTTCAACAGCTTAACCTTGAGAACGTTCCAGCAGGACTTAATAGTACAACTTGGGATGGAATTAGAACGGATGGGATTGACGCCGAGAAGGGACAATTTAGAGTACAGGTACTTGCATGGGATGAGAGTTTAGCACCATTTCAGGCCCAAACAAAGGCAAGTGGAACCGTTCGAGGGGTGACCTTTGAGGACGGTGAAACTATATTAAAACTTGAGGATGGTAAGAAAATATATTTAAGAGATGTTGAAAGTTTTCGACTTCCATTACAAAATAAGAAAACAGAGGTGTCTGCACCTCAGAAAAAGAATTTAACTTCCAAGTTTGAAGAGATACAGCAGCAATAATGGTTAAAAATAACGTTAAAAACAACTTTCTAATCCCTAATGTTACTAAGATTCAGGAAAAGGGAAATGAAGCTAATAAGCTTGAAAAAGGCAAAAGTTCTGAATTTGGAGAGTTAGTTCAAAAAGAAATTGAGCGTGAAGACAAGGGAATTAATATTTCAACTCATGCTGCGAAAAGATTAAAAGAAAGAAATATAGAAGTTAACAGTGAGGAATTTTATAAATTAAAAGATGCTGTTGATAAATTAAAGGAAAAAGGAGGTAAAGAGTCCTTAATCATTACTAACACTGGTGCCTATATTGTTGATGTAAAGAACAACACCATTGTGACAGCAATTGATAAGGAAAATATAAGAGATAATATTTTTACAAAAATTGACTCAACAATTTTATTAGACTGAGGAATTGGCCGGTCCTTCTTGGAGGCCTCGATTTGAATCTGTTGTTATTCAAACACCTCAGCAAATGTCTAGGAGGGACATATGGGTATTTTAAGATCAATGAACATTGGTATATCCGGTCTTCGTGCTTCAGGGGGCGGGATGTCTGTAATTGGCGATAACATTGCTAATGCGGCCACGACGGGTTTTAAGGCCTCAAGGGCCGAATTTCAAGATGTTTTAGCTACATCACTTAAAGGTATTGATGGTGGTGATCAGTTTGGTGCTGGTACAAAGCTTTCTCACATTAAAGTTCTTTATAATCAGGGTGATATTTCGAGAACCGACTCTTCTACTGACTTAGCAATAAGTGGAGACGGTTTCTTTGTAGTAGATGCTGATTTTGGAAGAGGATACACAAGAGATGGTTCACTTCATTTTGATGCTCAAGGAAATCTAGTTAATCCAGATGGCTTTAGAGTAATGGGATTTGAGGCAGATCCCGAAAGTGGAAAAATCACAAATAAAATGGGGGCCATTAAACTTGGGTCAACGACAATCCCAGCTAAGTCGACTAAAAAAGTTGATGTCTCAATGAACTTAGACTCTAGAGAGCCTATAAGACAATTTGATATAAACAAGCCTGATGATACTTCTTCATACTCAAATAGTGTTACTGTGTATGATAACGTTGGTACAGCAAGAGTTTTAACAGTTTATTTCAATAAAACAGCTGATAATAACTGGGAGTACCACGTAACTGCCGGAAGTGATGATGTTGACGGAGTAGAAAAAGGTCAATTAACTGAAATGGCATCTGGTAATCTTATCTTTACACAAGAAGGGCTTTTACAAGAAGAAGCTGTTGGATCGAACTCATTTTCTTTTAATAGAGGCGCCAAAGCAGATCAACAAATCGAGTTCAACTTTGGTGAAACAATTACGGAAGGTGGAGATGGGTACAAGGCCTCTACTCAGTATGGTACAAAGTCAGCGATAGCGAAGCATTTCCAAGATGGATATACAGCAGGTGCTTTAACATCACTTTCTTTCAACGATTCTGGGATTCTAACTGCTATTTATGACAATGGTGAAGGTAGAGATATTTCACAAATAGCGGTTGCGAAGTTTGAGAATAATGAAGGGCTTTTTAAAGTTGGTAAAAACCTACTCAAAGAATCTCGCTCCAGTGGGCAGGCAGCAGTAGGGAAGCCTTCTGAGCAGGGAAGAGGTAATGTATTATCTAAGTCGATAGAACTTTCGACAACAGATATTGCAACTGAGTTTGTTGGACTGATGACACAACAAAGAAACTTCCAGGCCAATGCTAAGGCCATTCAAACTGCCGATCAAATGTTAAATGAAGTTTTAAACCTTAAAAGGTAATAGGTATTGAAGGGGTCACCATTAGGTGGCCTCTTCATTATCTTCTCCAATTGAGCCTACTGGGCAAGCATCTAGCGCCTCAAGGCATTCTTCAATTTCTTCTTTTTTTTGAGGCTGTTTTTTTACGTAAGCAAGGCCAAGATCATCATTCATAGCAAAAAAGTGTTCGGCCGCAAATATACATGCATCACAGGCAATACAGTTTTCATCAACGAAAAACCGACCAGGTACATTTTGCTTAACTTTGGCGTGCTTGTCTGCCATTAGTTTTCAATATTTCGGAAAACTTTAATATTTGTTTTATCCCGATATAACTTTTGAATTTCGCTATTAAGAGCAAATGTATAACTTTGGTTTTGTTGCTGTTGAATTTCATCTAGAGTAGGGACATCTTCTTTAGAGGCTTTTTTAAACTTTTTAGTATCAATGATTGCTGTATATACACTGTCTTCAAAAACATGAACATTTTCATTGTTAAATAAGGCCTTAAGTTGTTCCTTCTTTAGTTTTAGAGGTAATTGAACTCCATCAAACTCGTTATACTTTTCTTTTTTGTTAAAAGTAATACCATGGTTTTTACTAATTTTTGTGGCCGTCTTAATATCATTTTTGTTGAGCGCTTTAATTAATTGATCTTTTAGAGTTTTGGCAACAGAGTCTCTAATATCAGTCTTTTCACCTTGAATAATCTCTTTAGCTACTTCAATTTTATGTTTTTCAAAAACAGCTTCATAAGCTGGCATCTTTCCTTCTAAATAAACGAGGTGATACCCAAATTGAGTTTTGATTGGTTTAGAAACAGTTCCTATTTCTTGGCTAAATACTACCTTGTCGAACTCAGGAACCATTTTACCTTTTTGAAACCAGCCAAGTTTTCCGCCATTTTCTTTACCAGAAGGATCTTGTGTGTTTTTGTTCGCCATTTTTGCAAAGTTGGCCGGTGTTACTTTTTTTGCAAGATCATTTATCTTTTTCTCAGCATCTTTTTCTGTTGCGGCAATCAGTATATGTGATGCTTTTACTTTTTCGGGGTTTGAAAATCTGCTTTTAGATCTTTCAAATTGTTGTTTAACTTTTTCAAGATTACCGGCATCTGAAAGATAAGTATCAATTTCTTTTTTAGTTACGGGAACATATTTTTGAAGAGACATCTTAGAAAAATAGGCTACATTGGCCTCGATAATATTTTCCTTAAGACTTTTTATCTTATTTAGATATGTTTCACTGAGAGGGTACTTAAGTAGAATATCTCTTACTTTTTGAACTTCAATTCTTGTTTTTGTTTCATTTTCAAAATCTTGAGGTGTTAGTCCATTACTTGCGAGAAGGTTCTTATATTTTTGGAGGTCAAAGGTATCACCGGTATAGAATACTTTTGTACCATTTTGTTCAAACTCTTTAATTTGGTTTTTTACTTCCTCATGGCTTGCAGTTATTCCTATATCTTTAGCAAAGATAAGCATGATCTTTTGATCAACTAATTGGTTGAGAACTCTTTGCTTGAGCTGCATGTTTTTTATTTGTGCACTTGATAGGTCTTTACCACCGTTATAGATTTGGGCATAGAATCTAAGAAGATTGTTAAGTCCGTTTTGATATTCTTTTGATTCAATAGTGAAGTCACCAACTTTAGCAATAGCTGTTGTAGATCCACTTCCACCTTGATAACCCGTTATGGCAAAAGAAATGACAATAAGTCCTATTAAGAGAGTAAGAAATATTCCACTTGTTTTTTTTTGAAAATTTGAGGCCATAAGTTTTTCCTATTTGTGCAAAAAGTCAATTCTGGTATTTAACCTGTAAAATCTAACATTTTTAAAGCGTCTTAGTAAAGAAGCCTTTTCTTGGCATAACTCTACTTAAAGGATAATCTTTTGAAGTAGGGAGTTTTCTGATGTTAAATTCTTTAAATTATCAAAAAAAGAGGTTGAAGTTAGTCCTCAATGTTTCGTTTTTGCTTTTTGCGTTAATTAGCTTTTCAAGCAAAAAGGATGTTCTTCAGAAAACAACACTTTTTGAGACTGTTATGATGGAAACTTTTGTTCCAATACAAAGAGGAATCTCATCTGTTCAGTTTAGTATAAAGTCTTTAATCAATAGCTATATTGCCAACGTTAACGCGAGTAAGGAAAATGTCGGGTTAGTAAAAAAGGTTCAAGAGCTTGAAAATGAAATCTTTAAATTATCTGAAGTTTCTCTAGAAAATGATAGGCTTAAGTCTCTATTAGAGTTTAGAAAAAAGATTCCTTATGAAACTGTTACAGCTCAAGTCGTTGCACGTGATAGTCATTCAGATTATAAAGTTTTTAGAGTCAATAAGGGATATTCTCACGGTATTAGATTACAGTCTGTTGTTGTAACAGGGAAAGGCTTGGTTGGATATGTATATAGGTTGACCGATCATTTCTCCGATATAATAACAATAGTTGATCCCGAAATTAAAATTGATGGAATGGTGCAGAGAATTCGTTCCCACGGTATGCTTGAAGGTAATGCTAAGTCTAAAATGAATATGAAATATATTCCAAAAAATGACAGAGTTATCCTTTATGATCAAATTGTTACCAGTGGTCTTGGTAATATTTTTCCTAAAGGACTTTTAGTCGGGCGTGTAACAAAAATTGAGAAAGAGCATTTTGGAATCACTCAAAGAATTGAAGTAACGCCAGTTGTAGATCTGGATAAATTAGAGGAAGTACTTGTTTTAGTAAGTGATATTGATCCGGTCAAACAGGCTGAATGGGACGTTTTAGATAAGCAATCTGGTGCAGAGGTAAATTGAAATGCAAACAAATGATTTAAAAAGTGGACTTGTTTCTATTTCATTAACTTTAATTTTTCTTCTTATTACAGATATCTTATTTTCTAGCCTTCTTCCCTTAATAGGTTTGGGGCAATTCCGATTCTCTTTACATATTCTTTTTATTTTATACTTAGGTCTAAGAATAAGGACTCCCTATATAGCAATATTTATCTTTTTGATTGAATATTTTCATTCTATTTTTACAATAGAAGGTTGGGCCATGGGTACCGTTACCGGGATCTTAGTATGTATATTAATAAGCTTTGTTAAAGATATCATCCATCTGAAGACTAAGGTAATGACATTTTTAATGGTGCAACTTTTTCAATTTGTATGGTTTTTAATAATGGGGATCATGATTTATCTTAAGCTAGATGATATGACGTATGTATGGACTCGGCTTGTTAATTTTATCCCAGTCAGCGTAATAGTTTCCTTTTTATCTCCTTTTGTATTTCCTACTTTAGATCGGATTTGGGTATCAAGAGAGGATCAGATTCTAGAGGGTAATGGCTAATGTTTGGAGAACAGGATGTTGTCAAGGCCCATAAACCAAGAGTAGAAATTATATCTGGGCTTATTCTTGTTGCATTTGCGCTCATTATGGCGCGCTTGTGGTATTTACAAATATATAAAGGTGCAGAGTTTTTTAAGTACTCACTTGAAAATAAGTTAAGAAGAGAAGTTGTCAAAGCACCCAGAGGTCTTGTTTTCAGTAGGAATAATGAAATTCTCGTACATAATTCTCCACGTTTTGATGCAATCATTATTCCTCAATATTTAAGGCATAAAGAACAAACGGTAAAAAAGCTTTCTAAAATTGTCGCTGTTGATAATAAAAAAATTCATCGTTTACTCAAAAATGCTGTTGGATATGCCAGATATCAACCAGTCGTAATAAAAAAGAATATTTCGATGAAGGAAGTTGCCATTATTGAGACGGAGGGAACAAAACTTCCAGGAGTTTTTGTAAGAAACTTTATTAGTCGAGAATATAAAGACAAAGAAATAAACAGTCATCTATTAGGTTATATTAGCGAAGTTAATAAAAGACAGCTTCCTAAAGTTTCTAAGGACTATAAATTAGGAGATTTTATAGGTCATTCTGGAGTCGAAGAAAAATTTGATAAAACACTCCGAGGAAAAGATGGTTATCAATTTATAGAAGTTGATGCTAGAGGAAGGGTTAGAAAAACAATTTTAGAAAACAATATATATAAAGGTATAAAAAATAAAAAGATCACCGCCGGTAATAATATTAGGTTAACAATTGATCGTGATCTGCAAGTTGAAGCCTATAAGGCCTTAGATGGAAAGGTTGGAAGTGCTGTTGCAATAGATGTGCATAGTGGAGAAGTCTTAGCAATGGTAAGCCGACCAGGCTATGATCCGACTCAATTTAGTAGAGGTCTAACTTCGCAGTATTGGAGTAGCTTAGTTAATGATGAGCATAATCCGCTTCGTGACCGTGCCATTCAAGAACATTATAGTCCTGGCTCGACATATAAAACGATAACAGCAATTGCTGGACTAGAAGAGAAACTAATAAATGAAAAGGATGAGGTTCATTGTCCTGGCTATTTTGTCCTCGGAAGAAGACGGTTTCATTGTTGGAAAAAAAATGGGCATGGTAAGGTTAATGTAGTGAAGGCCATAAGAGAGTCTTGCGATGTCTTTTTCTATAAATTGGCCACCAAGTTAGATATAGATGTTTTGGCCAAATATTCAAAGGCCTTAGGTCTTGGTACCAAAAGTGGAATCAGTTTACCTAGAGAGATACCAGGCCTTATTCCGACTAAAGATTGGAAGTTAAAATCAAGCGGAGAAGAGTGGCAACTCGGAGAAACTCTGTCTTGTGTTATTGGGCAGTCTTTTGTTTTAACTACTCCACTACAATTAGCAATGTCTTATATGACATTGGCCAATGGGGGAGTTCTATATAAACCAAGAATCGTTAAAGAAGTTTTTGATAATGACGGCAATATTACTTATAGCGGACAAAAAACTGTCATAAGTAAAAATACGATCAGTCCCAAAACGATGAACCTTATTAAAAAAGGTCTCTATCAGGTTGTAAATCATCCCAAAGGAACAGCTTGGTGGTATCGGGGAAGAGGTATTAAAATGGCCGGTAAAACAGGGACAAGCCAAGTTGTACGGTTTTCTTCAGATAAGATTTATCATAAATGCGAGGACTTAGAGTATAAATATCGACATCATGGGCTTTTTACGGCCTATGCTCCAGAGCATAATCCTAGAATAGCGATTAGTGTCGTCGTTGAACATGGTTGTCATGGAAGTTCGGCCGCAGCACCTGTTGCTCGGGCAATTGCTACAAAGTATATGGAAAAATATTTTCCAAGTGAACGCAAAGAAATTATGAAAGAGGAAAGGATGGCCGAACAAAAGCGGAAAAAGAAGTTGGAAGAGCAAAAGGCCAAAATTAATAACGAAGAGAGTTAACACACATGTTTTTAGGTAATAATTTTTTTGAGGCGCTTAAAAAATATGATTTTAGTTTCTTTGGTATGGCCATCATTATTTTTATCGTCGGTGTTGTTAACCTATATAGTGCGACCCATGCCTCCTCTTTTACTTATATGGCCAATCTATATAAAGTTCAAATTGGTTGGTTCATTGTCTCTTTGGCCGTAGGCTTTGTTATTAGCTTTATTCAGCCTCGGAACTTGTTTCGGTTTAGTTACTCCTTTTATGCGATTAATGGAATTCTTCTTATTCTTGTTTTGATGATAGGCGATTCAGGTATGGGCGCTCAAAGGTGGCTAGTCATTGGGCCTTTTAGGATTCAACCAAGTGAAATCATGAAAGTATCACTCGTCTTGGCCTTAGGGCGTTTTTACGCAAAAAATTACCCAGATGGGGAAATTGGTATAAGGGAACTTATACTGCCATTTATCATTGCCTTTATTCCGGCCTTACTCATTATTGTTGAACCAGATTTAGGTACTGGAATGATTCTCCTATTGATATTTGTTGTAATCGCCTTTTATAGAAAGCTTAAAACCAAGTCTATGGTGATATTGGCCATAATAGGATTAATATCTGGTATTGGTATGTATAACTTTGGACTCAAAGAATACCAAAGAAAAAGAATTCGAACTTTTCTTAACCCTGACCAAGATGCCAGAGGGTCTGGCTATAATGCTATACAGTCTAAAATTGCTATTGGAAGTGGACGGTTTTTAGGAAAAGGTTTTCAAAAATCATCCCAGGCCTCCTTAAACTATCTTCCCGAAAACCATACCGATTTTGTTTTTGCGATTTTTAACGAAGAGCATGGTTTTGTAGGGGCCTTCTTTTTGGTTGCAATTTATATTGCTCTTCTTTTTCGGTTCATATGGTTGTGTCAGAATGTGCCACGAATATTTGAATCGATTGTCGTCATTGGAATGATGTCGATATTTTTTTGGCATATTCTCATTAATATGGGGATGGTCACAGGTCTATTACCTATAGTGGGACTCCCTCTGCCATTTATGTCTTATGGTGGGTCCTCTCTATTAACTTTTGGTATTTGCTTAGGTTTGGCCACGAGTATATCCAACTCAAGAAATCTGTTTTAGCTCTATGCATGTATTCTTTAATATTGAATCGTGTTATTTAGTCTTATGAACAGACTTTTTTCGGAGTTTTATGTTAAAGATTTCAAAAATTGGTAGCCTTTTGAAAAGAACCTATAGGATTTATAGTAATAATTGCCTTAAAAGACTTGAGGTAAAAGGTTTTAGTGATTTAAGGCCATCTTTTCTAGAGATTCTTTTTTATATTTGTGAAAATCCAGGTTCCTCAATTAAAGATATTGGGCAAGGCTGTGGTCTAAAAAAACAGACCATGACTTCTCATCTTAATGAGTTAGTAAAAAGAGGCTATATAAGCCGAAAAATTAATGATCAGGATAAAAGAGAACAAAATATTTTTCTAACAGAATATGGAGAAAAATTTAAGTTTTCACTAATGGAGTCTATCAGTGAGATTGAACAAGAGTTTTCATCTCAAGTTGGAAGTGTTGAATTAGAAAGAGTTGAGCACCACCTTAAAAACTTTCATGACAAAATTTATAATAAAGAAAATACTGTCATCTTTTAGAATCTAGGATAAAAAGTTCCAAAATAGAGCTGACCTGTTATAACACTTGTTAAATAGCAACATGTTAGAAATAAGATTCCTTCATAAATACCATGACCAATTGTTGGGTTTTCAATCTCTTTTACTTCATCAATTTCATTCGTTGCCATTGATTCTTGGAATGAGAATACGAGTATAAGGCCTTTTCTAAAAATAGGTAAAATAATGAGGCTTAAAAGAATTTGAAGGCAGGTATGAATAACATATTCTTTTATGTCTATAACCTGATGATTAATAGAAGAGGTAATTATTAAGCATATTCCAAGAAAAAAACCGGAGTAACTCAGTGATAATGAAATACTTTTTTGTACCAAGAGCTTATTAAATTGAAACTTTGAAATAAGAGGATAGGTTTTTGTTGCAAACCCAATAATAACCATAGTGAATAGCCAAAGAAATATCAAATAAATGGGAACATGGTTTACATTATCTCTTGCGACTGTGACAGAGATTTTCATCAAATGGGCCAAACCGATGGCATGAGCAAAGCAGATGATTGAGTAGGATAAATTTTCTCTTTTGATAACCTCATCATGGTATTCAAAACTATAAAGAACGATACTGTCTACAATATAAAGTGAGCCTAAATAAAGAATAAGTGAAATCGTACTGGCCAGTATAAAGTCAAAAAGGGCCAAGAAAACTCCATCAGACATGAAAAAATAGAACTGGGAAAAAATCATTCCAATTCCTAGGATACGTCCAAAAAGAAAAATAGTATCCGCAGAGTTTTTCATTGGATAAAACTTTTTGAACATTTGATTTTTTGTACCAGGGTAGAGAATAAGATGGGCATATTTATACAAATAAATCCCAAGACAGATAAAAAAGGCAAGAAGAACTCTTATGAGAAGTTTATCGAGTAGTTCATTCATTTGTACTAGTCCCTTTTATTTGCAGTACCTTTTTAAGGTGTTCCCAAAAATCTACTTTAATTCTCTGATCGAGGTTACTTTTTGGAAAACTTTTTTCTGTTATAACTCCATGTTCTCCAAACTCTCTATGAGGGCCATAATAAGGCTCTCCTTTTTTTTCAAACTTAAGTGCCTCTAGATAGAGTGATCTTGTCATTTGATATTTACCCCAACCGAGAACTTTGGGAAAATTTCTATAGGCCCGATGGAAATACCACTCATAGTCGTCACTAGGCATACCCCTCCAAGAACCAAATGAAGGATTATTCATAAAAACGATGCCCGGAGGGAGTGCTGTTGTACCTATATTATTATTATTGGCATCACTTCTTCTAAATAAAGACATTCCTCTATTTCGAAAATTATTTTTCCAGAACTCCTTACTTGCTTTAACTATGATCTCTTCAGATGGTCCAAAAGCATAAACTTTAAGGTACTTCTGGAAGTATGACTTTATGATGAAGCCTGTTTTAAAACTATCCATTAAAATAAGAGACATAGGCTGTTCTTTAAAAATTTGGGCATATGAGCTTTCATTTTTTATATAGAATTGGGCCTGGAACTGGGGAGAGAATGTTCTGGACATACCAAGGTATACAATAATTAAAAATATATATAGAGATATCTTACTCATTTGATGTATTTATTATCTCTAACAAAACTAGGCCAGTCAAAGCTAGGTGTTAATCAGCTCTAATAATTGAGCTTTTTGGGCCGATGAGAGGTCCTCAACGTCAAGATGTAGTCTACTTATTGAGTGACTTTTACTGAACTTTTGAAATAGCTTGGTCGTTTTTTCAATATCAGAATATTGGTTTTCATCAATGCCAAATCCAGACCGGATAACTTTTAGTGGGTACTTAATATCAGAGTTTTCATTTCCATAATATTTGGACAAACGGCTTGAAGAAGAACAATGTATATAATCAATATCTTCTTGATCACAGTATTTAGTAATATTATCAAGCTTAATTTCCTGCTCAATATTAAAAGATTCAAAGACTTTTTGTGGAATATTATTGTTTATAATTCTCTTAGCAAAAGGGTTTTTTGAGTTTCTTAATGCTTTCATGAGAAAGTGGTCATCATGATGTACATATTCAGATATGTCGGCCGGAATTTTATACTCATTAGAGGAATTAAAAAATTTAAATAGCATTTGCTCAAGGCAAACGGCCCTGTAGTGGAAGTAAACCATTACAAACATATGAAAGCGGGATAATAAGAAATCATCAAAGGTAACAACAGCTCTTTCTGATAGGCCTAGATAGGCCTTATTATCGATGATTGCAGGTCCAATATTATCAATAATCCAATCAAGATCAAATTTACCATAACTGACACCGCAGAAGTAACTATCTCTTAAAAGATAGTCCATTCGATCACAGTCAAGTTCACTTGAGACAAGTTGATGGAGGATGGGAAAAAAGTTAATTCCTTCCAAGCAAAAATATTCATCTTTTTGATTTTTGCCTAATATGAGGCAAGCGATTTGATCCAACTCAACTTCATATTGATCTTGTACTTGTTTGAAGCTTTGGGAGAACTCACTATCGACAATAGATTTAATAGTATAGTCTTCATGAGTGGCCTGGCGGTTTTGCTTAATAGCAAAGGGAGCAGGGATATTGAGTTCACTAAGACTTGGCATTACGATTTCTGTCGTGTGAGATAGGGGAGCGTGACCAACATCGTGAAGAAGGCAGGCCAATTTAAAGGTTTCTCTTACCCTTTCAAGATCCTTGGAAGAAGAGTAATTTTTAAAAAGTTTATTAAAAACTTTTTGAGCAATATGCATTACACCAACGGAGTGCAAAAACCGAGTATGCGTGGCCCCTGGAAAAACATACTCACTAAAACCTAGTTGTTTAATATTTCTAAGCCTTGAAAATACAGGATGTTCAATAATTGGTATTTCTACATTTTGTATATCAATTGAACCGTGAACAGGATCTCTAATTTCCACTAGCTTTCCTTTTCGAGTTTATCTTGGTTTTTATTTAACCATTCAATAATATCGGCGGATTCGAACATGGGTTTGCCATCTATGTATAGGCAGGGTGTAGTTCCCCGCCCAGTATCTCGGTATAGCTTTTCATGATGTCTTGGTTCTTGATGTATATGGTTGTATGTAACTTTAAGTCCTAGTGACTTAATTGCTTGTAAAACAATTTGGCAAAAAGGACACGCATCAAAGTAATACAGTTCAAGCTTAGGAAACATTAAACTTCACTCTTCTCAGTATCATCCTTATCAAGGCCAGCAGCGTACCTTTCATCTTCATCCATTTCATCAAGTTCTTCTTCTTCGTCAGGTTTATCAAATGCATCGTTATAGCCCCAGCCATAACCATATTCACCTTCACCTATTTCGTCATCTTCATCATCATTACTAAAGTCATTGCTGTTTTCTTTTTTCTCTTCTTCTTGAGAATCCAAAGATTCAAATTCAACATCAGAGTCTTTATCGGCCAAAACCTCTTCAATTTCTTCTGTTTCGGTAACTTCTTCTTCTGGTTTTGCTCCAGGTGTGACGGGAGTTGATAAAATATCAAGCCTTTCTTTTTCGAGGGCCTGTGCGTTTTTCTTTTTATATTCTTCCAATGCTTCTTGAGGCGAGAGCTTCTTGGGCTTCGAAGAAGACGTCTTTTTTGTCGTTTTTTTCTTAGTCGCCTTTTTCTTGGTTACTTTTTTCTTGGTCGCCTTTTTCTTAGCCGCCTTTTTCTTAGCCGCCTTTTTCTTAGTCGCCTTTTTCTTAGTCGCCTTTTTCTTAGTCGCCTTTTTCTTAGTCGCCTTTTTC
>JBMSGH010000018.1:0-62023 GCA_049415445.1 Bacteriovoracaceae bacterium
TAGGGCTTGTGAGTAATCAAAAAATTACTCTTAATAAGCATGAGGTGCAAACCCAAAAATTCAGATCAGATTTTTTTAAAGTTTCTGGGCATCTATCTAAAGATCAAGACTTTATTTTACCCACTGTTTATATGAGAAGGACTGAGGATGGGAAGAAAAAAATGTCTCCTGCCCTATATTTTGTTGGAAAAAAAACAGAAGGTCATAGCACGCTAAAAAGACTAAATGATCTGAATCTTTTAAAGATCCTTAAAGAGGCCTTAAAGGGGAATCCATTATTTACACTATATTACCCTCATATAAAAAACTTAATGGCGGATGAAGAGGCCTATAAAAGTAAGAACTATATTGAAATCGATAAAAGTCATCACCTTTTTTCTAAAGAACTAAGAGAAGAGATTAAAGACCTTTTTAACTCTAGTCTTAATTTATATTCTTATGGCCCATTTGAGCTCTTAAGTTATGTGGGTCCATTTCCTTTCGGTCATCACAGCCTGCACCGTGATATTAAAATGCTTCTACCCGAGAGCAATCAAGAGTTGTTTGATTTTGTTTTTATTGGAAGCAATGAGTTTTTTAGAAAAACAATTATTTACGATATTCCATCTCAAAAGAAAAAAGTTTTAAAAACCTATTTTTTTCCAATTGATACAAATAATGGATCTGTTTATGAATGGGCCTATTTTTCGGATAAGGATATAGGTCTAGAGGAGTTGATAAATCATCGAGATATGTTTTTTTCACACTACCTTATAAGTACAAAATGGTGGTTTGATTACTCATTGCCGGCGAGAGAGTTAAATAATTTTTTTAAATTTGACGAGATTTCATTCATAGACTTTTATTTAAATGATGAACTTGATGTTTTTACATTAAGAAAAATGGAGGAAAGCCTCTACGCTCATTTTTTCCAAACAATAAAAAGTATCCTTAATAGTAAGAAAAAAGAACAAGCTCTAGTCGTGGAGCAAGCACTTTTAGAACTAAACTATTTTATGAAGATAAATAATAAGAAAAAAGAAAATAAGTATAGCGCACAGTTTCTTGAAATGTTTTATTATCTCTATCTTCACTTAAAAAATAATAACTTTAAGTTCTTTGGTGTAGGATAGACTATGGATTATTACTCCAGTTCTTTATATGGACTCATTCAAGGTTTAAGCGAGTTTCTTCCGGTCAGTAGCTCTGGACATCTTGCTTTACTGCCACATTTTTTAAATATTAATGATCCAGGTGTATTTTTTGATCTCACTATGCATGTGGGAACTGGACTTGCAGTAGGGCTATACTTTAGAAAAGAAGTCATGGCCATGTCCGTCGCCTTTATACAGTTTTTTATTTTTAGAAAAAAACATCCTTCTCATTTTTTAATGATTAACTCGCTTGTGGCCACTATTTCGAGTCTCATTATCATTTTGATTCTATTAAAGTTTGGCCTTAATGATTATACAAGAACACCAAAGTGGATTGCTTTTAACTTAATTGTGTTTGGCCTTTTAATGTTTGTTATTGATAAGTTTTGTAAAAGAACCAAAAAAAACTTTGAAGGAAGCTCCCATATAATTCAGGCCGCATTTATAGGGGTGCTTCAGGCCATAGCGATTTTTCCTGGAGTGAGTCGTAGTGGTATAACTCTTACAGGGGCACGTGGCCTTGGACTTAATCGACATAATTCGACAAGGTTTAGTTTTCTTCTTTCCTTGCCTATAATCTTTGGTGGATTTATTTTAAAACTTCCTGAAGCACTGCAATCTAATAACCCATTTTCCTTAGAACATTGCCTTGCAGGTGGCCTAGTTTCTTTTGCCTTTGGACTTATATCGATTCATTATTTTTTAAAATTTATAGAAAGGATAGGGCTTGGTCCCTTCTCCTTATACCGGATATTTATTGGAGTTGTTATTTTACTGGTTGCTTGACGGGAAGGCCGTACAATCAATGACTGTTAAACCTGTTTGAGTTGATGTATTTAATGAGCTTGGAACGCAGTAAATATGATTATTCCATCTAAGACCAGCATCGTATAATTCATTTATACCATCACCTGCATTAGCAGGTTCATCACCATCAACAAATCTTCTCAGACGTAATTGTTCTTTAGGATGACCATGGACGGGTAAATTTGAAAGGGCCACACCATTAGCAATTTTGCCACTAGCACATACTTGTTTTGAGCAAGCAAGTTGTTGGGCCACATTTAAATTTTTTATAAAACCAGTAAAAGGGTCAAACTCAGCATCATTAAGTTGGCCTGCCTCAGAGGAAATAAATTTGTTTAAATAAAGACTGACATTTGTGTAGTCGGGTAGTGCACAACGGCTGTTAGCAATCAATCCTGTACAGCATTCCTCAGGTTGAGTTGTATCCGAAACAGTTGTTCCTGCCGGTAAACAGCATCTAAATTCATTTTGTGCCCAAATCGTTTTAATATTACTCTTAAAATTATCTGAATCGAGTGTTGAGTAACGGTAGTAGCCTTTTCCTGAAAATTCTGTTGAATTATCTTCAAACTCATATTGGTCTAGATTATTAATGTTTCCGCTTAGAATTTCGATAGTATTTGGAATAGCTAAATCGATAGCAGCGCTTGATTGATCTGTGGGGTTTACTTTACAACGAACATTTACATTATCTACATCAGGGTCATATAGCCCACTAAAAACAGAGATTTGAGGTATCCCTGTCATCTCGAGTGTCTCTAGAAATCTAAAATATTTATTGGCCTCTTTCGCAGATATATTTCTGGCCGTACAATTAGGATCATCAGGTTCATCAACATGGTTACAACTAAAACCAACTCCATTTCCACCACAAGTTGTACATGGTTCCCAGTTAAGACAACGAAAGCTAACCTTATTAATATCTTGAAAGCGAGAAGGTAGCCATGCTTGACTGCTTCCACCATTACGGGGATCAAACTTTCTTATCCATGTACCTGAACAACAGGTTCTGTTGGCCACTCCGGATAGTGTTTTCCAACTGTTTTTTACATCTTTAATAGGCATACAAAAGTTGCCTGCGCAATAGTTATCATATGGGTATTTCAGTGGAGGATAGTTTCGTTCGGCAGGCTCACCGGCAAATAATTTTGTTAAATAGATTTCTCTGTCTAATCTCATCTCACTATACATAGGGGCCATTCGCGAATATCTTTTTCTATCGTTAAGAGCAATATCTATTCCTGGTATCAATCCAGGTTCAAATTCGAAATCAAAATTGAATTCGCTTTTTACTTGTTCTTCTAGACTTGCAATTGTTAAGTCTTTACCTGTTTCTCTACAGCAAAAATTATTATTTAATTTATACTTTTCATTGGTGATATCTTTTGTTTCAGATTGACCACATACGAGCTCTTCTTGCCAGAATTTTATTTCATGTTGATTTAATAAGGCCGTATCACTTTCAGCGTCAGGGTCCATTCCAGCGGCATGGGCCGCAATAAACTCATTTGGTGCACAGTCTAGATTTGTAAAACATGAAGCACCTGGTGCTCTTAGACATCTATTTTCCTCGTAAGAAAGAGAGGATATCTGAGTATTATCAAAGTTCTTTAAAAAATCTCTTCCTGTTATTGTTTCAATAACGGACAAGGAGTTTGTGCTGATATTTTGTGTCCCCGCAAGATGGGGTACACCATATAAACCAAGATCTGAAGCAAAGCTAAAGGAGAGGCTCCTATCAAGGAAATCAGCGGAAGAATTAATATAATTTCCTGTTGTATTAAATACAGCACAGGAGCTGAGGTATTCTTCGCTAGGTCCATTATTAGTTGGCGTATGTCCTATATTAGAAACTTTATCCCCTGTAAAACTACTACTTGGTTTAACCTTATTAGCGGTATCAAAACTACCTACGAGTGTGGGGTCTGCTTCTCTACCAGGTATACAGATGTTGGAGATATTATTAATGGTTAGGTTAGGGAATGCGAGATCATTTATTTTTTCGTCTCCATTATATTTTAATGGACGACCTATTGTTCTTGCTCCAAGACCAAAGACATCAAGATCAGATTCTGCTACATCAGAAGATGCGTTTTGATTTTTTACAGATTTGGCCCACCTGGCAATCTTATTATTAAAATTCTTGGCCGGAATGCCTTCTAGAAAAGGCTGACAGTAATTATTGGTACTGCAAGCAAGCATGCCAACAGATTTTGATTTATTATATATTTTATCGAGATCATCATCATCATACCTTAAATTAAGAGAACATGGAGCACCCTTTCCTCTATATACACATCTTTTGTTGAAAGCTGTATTTGCTTGAAAGAAAGTAAATAGCCTCTGTAGGGATGAACCACCTGCACTTTCTGTCGCGTTGGTATCAAAGTTTGGCCAAGGGGACTTAATACCAGTGATCGTTTCACACTTGTAATCCCAGCCTAGCTGAGTGGCACAATCTTGATCGGTATTACAGACATGAAATTCACGGCACTGAGCACCATCACTAAAATAATCGTTGGTAACAGATGATCCTGAAAAAGGTACTTTACTTGCGTCACTTACAACAACTCTAAAAGTACTCTGTTGAGTTAAGTCACCAAAGTAAGCATTAACAGCAAGAAATAGCTTATTAGACTTTGCCTTTATTCTTCTTTGGTTTCCGACCGAAAACCATGTGACTCCATCAAAGCTGCCAATAACGGAGCCATAGTCGAAACCAAACCAATCCCTTTGATAGCCATTTGCAAAAAGAAAGTGTTGAGAGGCCAATCTACCTAATCTTTGATTTTGAGTATCTGATTTTGGAGAATGAGTCCAAGGAATCATTGTTACAGGTAACCAGCAAGCACGACCAAAAAGCATATCATCAGATCTATGGTTTTTTGATTCTGAACGATGTGTTTCAACTCTGTCAGGAAGGTATCCTCCGCCATTAAATTGAAAGTTTTTTGGAAATAGAGTTAAAATGGTTGAGTGATAATCTGTACCACAACTAAAACAAGTGGAAAATGTACCATCATCAACAAATATATCATATGTACTTCCGGCCTTTAGATTAACTTGAAGTGGTGGTTTGGTGGCGCCTGGACTAGCACTCATACTGCCATAGATCTCGTTAAAGCCAATGTATTGATCAACATTATTAGGTTTTAGATAATTTAAACCATCGTCATATTTAAAAGCTGCTCCTTCTTGTTGTGGTGTGAGTTCATTAATAACTGTTCTCTCTGTTCCTGAAACATCAAAATATCTTGAAGGGACTGATTTAGAGCTTAAAAGAACTACCTGTTGAAGAGGAGGTTCAGGAACATCAGGGTCAGGGTAAATACATACATAATCGATTATTTCAGGGCTTAAATTAAAGTCTTCATTTTTAAAGACTGGTTTTAAATTACATTCAGTTTCATTTTCAGCACAACCACAGAGGGAGTTTACTCTATTGAGAGCAACGTTTTTTGATTCGAGAACATTGAACAAAGAGGTATTTACAAAATAACTAATTTGCACAATTTCGTCATCAAAAACAAAGGCAGAACTTGTTTGAGTTTCATCGACATCGATAGAAATAAATTCTATATATGATGGCGTGCCGGGGACTAGCCTCCAATTTACGCCTTCTGTTCTCTTGATTCCATTAACACTAACAGAAATAGTTCTGTCGATATCAGCGTAAAAGGGAATACTAAAATTATTAGTTGCTGGAAAGTGATCATCAACCTCTCCTAAATTTTGTCCTTGAACATAAAATTTTGAACATTGAGCAAGAGCGGAGTTCACACTTTCACAACTTCCATCTACCTTATATCTTATCCTCAATCCCTTATCTATAGCACTTGGAGAAAGAGTGTGTGTGATTGTGACATCCGTTCTATCACTAAAATTATCATTACCTTCGTAAGTGAACTTTGACCCTATTTGAACACCGTCAACTCTTGTCGCCTCACCACTATAAATCACTTCACCACCATGAAGTATTTCTAGAATACTGTGTCTATTAATGGACCGAGTTCCAGAATAGATAGTGTTAAAACTTAAATCATCTGCTGTGGTGAAGTAAGGGCCAGCAGACTCTGATATGTCATCAAAGGCGACAGTGCAAATTGACATTTCTCCTTTGACTGGATTCAAACATTTATAAACCTCTTCAAGCTCTCTAAACCTTAAAAATGCCTCAAGGTTCTCGTTCACATCTTCTTCTGAGCTGATTGGTGGATTTAATAAGTCATTAGTACCACATATATGATAGAGGTTCGGATAGTTTCTTTTATTGAGAGGATCCAGTGCAATATCTATCAAAGATTGTTGATACTCATCAGAAGTAATATCGGTACTGTTTTTTATCTCTCCATCCTTTACACATATTCCACCCGAACAACAATCAAGACCTTTTGATTTACAGGCAGTTGAAGAAGTACAACTAATGGCGGTGTTATCTTCTCCTAAAAATGAATAATTAATATTGAGAGTTAGAGAGCTTAAGCTAATCTCTTTTATATGAGCTCCACTTATATCAAACAGCTTAGTTTTATTTTCACGACTCGTATCACTTTTTAATATTGTAGTAATACAGTTTGGGCAAACCTTGTTTAGTGCATAGGCCTCAGTCTCTCCAGGGTAAGTCGTATTAAGAAAATTGATGATACCGGTTTTTTTACAAAAATTGATATTAAAGTCTTCATCCGCAGGTGAGACAAGATAGTAATACTCTTTAGCACTTCGACTAAAATCATAAAAGAATTGGGGGTTTGCTGCTAAAACCAGAATTTTATTTGCGACACTATCAGGGTAACGAGTGATAAGACATTGAACCTTACTGAAGTTTTCTTTTCTAATGTAGTTGTCAACTTCTGGTCCTCTAATAAAAAAGCTGCCTGTAAAAGATAGGGGTAAGGTAAAAGTTGCAGAAGATGAAACATTTCCGTTTTGAAATATATTAAATGTTGTTGGGAAGTTGGGTGAGTTCTCAGTAGATGTTGTTACCTCATTACCTGAATCACCGGTAGTTAATGTTTGTCTTTTTTTAGGAGTTGAATCCAACAAACAACCCCAAAGAAAAAGAGGCAATAAAATTATCCAGACCAATTTCTTATTCAAGTACAGCTTCCTCATACAATAAAATTACTACTACCTTTTCGCCAAATGATTTCGGGTCTTTACTTTGTTCGAAATAATTTCTCTTATGATAATGGTCTTTCCTCATAGAGGAATATAAAGAGGCTAACGTATTGTTTTTACGATGGTTTGTGAAAGGCACATAACTGTCAATTGAGGTCGATTATTGGCATTTCTTGAGTAAATCGAGCAATTGCCATAAAGCATATTGGGTAAAAAAGGTTTTTAAGCGGTTTCGGTTACCACTAAACTTATAGTTTTGCGCACTCTCAGTTTCATCACAAGAGCCTATAAAAACCGTTCCAACAGGCTTACCAGGTGTTGCTCCTGTAGGGCCTGCAATACCAGTGGTGCTGACACATAGGTCTGCACCTAGTAACTCTTTTACCCCTTTGGCCATTTCTTTTGCTGTCGCTTCACTAACGGCCCCATAACTTTTGAGTGTTTGTTCTTGTACGTTTAATAGCTTCATTTTACTTTCATTTGAGTAACTGACCACGCCGCCTAAAAAGACTTCGGAACTACCACTAACATCAGTCAGTTTTGAGGCAACAAGTCCACCTGTACAAGACTCAGCGACAGCTATTTTTTTATTAAGCTTTTTTGCCAGTTCAATTATTAAAAGCTCTAGTGGTTTTTCTCCAAACTGCCATATATGAGAAGCTAATGAGGATCTTTCAAAGATGTTTCTGATTTCATCTTCTTTATTCCCTTGAAAAGTTACGACAATATCAATTCCTCCAACTTGGGGGTAAGAGCTGACTGTGCCAAATTGCGAGAGTTCATCCCATAGGTTTGGACATAGTTCCAAAAATATCTTCTCCTCTGGGATTCCCTTTGTTCGGCAAGTGAAGTGCTTTTTAAATTCTGTATTAGCATTGGCCAACTGAGAAAATGAGTTCTCAATCATGGCCTGATATTCTGAAGGAACACCGGGTGCACATAGGATTGAGGAGTTCTCAACAGTAGCTAATAGACCGGGTGCGAGACCGACAGGGTTTTCTATTGGTGTAACATTCTCTGGAATAAGATCGTATTGGTTTCCCATCTTTTTATAATCTTCAAACTCTCTATCATATCGCCGGTAGTGGGCCTGGACCATTTGAAGAGCTTTTTCACTATGCTTTAGTGGAGAGTTCAAAAACTTGGCCAATGAGGGCTTGGTAACATCATCTGCAGTTGGGCCTAAACCACCAGAGACAAATACAAATTCATGGGTTTTAGTGAGCTTATTTAAGTGCTCAACGATCAATTTTTGTTCATCAGCACAGACCTCTACGCTAGAGAGCTGGTGACCTACTTTAAAGAGGTATTTGGCCAGCCATTGGATGTTTTTATCCTGAATTCTACCACTTAGGATCTCATCACCAATGATTAAAAGGGCACATTTCATGAAAAATACTCCCTGTTTGTAGACACTCCCATGGTTCTAGGTATAAACCTGAAACCAAGATGAGTACTAAAGTTCAATTTACGTTACCCTTCTATATTAAAGTAGAAGAGGAGATAATGAAACGATTTCCTGAATCCGTTGATTTTCGGATTCTTTCCAAATCCCTAGATGCCAGAGGGGCAAATAGAGGGATTGAGCCTAAATATATATATCATATCGAGTATATTAAAAATGGTGAGGAGTTTTCTCAATACTCAGAAGACATTAAAAGCATTTCTTTTGAGGGAGAAAAACCAGTTATTGTGGGCGCAGGGCCAGCAGGACTTTTTTGTGCTCTTCGTTTAATAGAATATGGAATCCCTTCTATCCTTGTGGAGCGGGGTGATCGCGCTCATAAAAGAATGAAAAAAATCTCGGCCTTTTGGCGTTATGGACAATTTGATGACGAAAATAACGTTTGTTATGGCGAGGGAGGAGCAGGACTTTTTAGTGATGGTAAGCTTATTACTCGAATAAAGTCTCCCTATGTGCACTATGTAATGAAAAAGCTTGTCGATTTTGGAGCTCCCGAAGAAGTACAGTACTTATCTAACCCTCACTTAGGTTCTAATAAAATCAGAGGGCTTATTAATTCTATAACAGATTACCTTAGGCAAAAAGGATGTGAGATCCATTACCATCAAAGAATGGAGGAGTTGGTTCTCAATCAAAACAAAGTTGTAGGAATAAAAGTTAAAGATTTGTCTGAAGATAAGGTTATTGAATATAAATCAGAGCATGTTGTTTTAGCAGTTGGTCACTCTGCCCGCGAGGTTTATCAGTATTTAAAAGAAAAAAATGTTTCTATGAGACCAAAGGACTTTGCCGTAGGTGTAAGAATAGAGCACCTCAGAAGAGATATAGATAAAATTCAGTATGGCGACTATAGTGAACAATTAGGTGCCTCAAAGTACAGAGTATCACTTCATAATGAAAAGTCAGATAGAGGATGTTATAGCTTTTGTATGTGTCCAGGGGGGTATGTCCTTTCTTCTGGGACAAATAAAGATGGTATCGTTGTTAATGGTATGAGTAACTCAAAAAGAAATTCACCTTGGTCAAACTCCGCATTAGTCGTTTCAGTTAAGGCGGGTCAAGACTTTGGGAATGAAGATGTCTTAGAGGGGCTGAAGTTTATTGAGTCTATAGAAAAGAAGGCCTTTCAAGCATCTGAAACTCACGCAAGTGGAAGAGAGCTTCCCGCAATGACAGTAGAGGAGTTTTTAAAAGGCAAATTAAATGATAACCCTCTACCTCCAACAAGTTCACCATCAGGGTTATTTAAATACGATATAAGAAAAATTCTTCCTTCTTTTGTCGTTGATCATCTTCGAAAAGGACTGCTTAACTTTGAAAAGAAAATGCCCGGTTTTTCTTCTGCTCAAGCTATTTTAATTGCTCCTGAGACAAGAACATCCGCACCGGTAACAATACTAAGATCTAAGGATGACTTGATGAGTGAGAGTCATGAGGGATTATATCCATGTGGTGAAGGTGCTGGTTTTGCTGGAGGGATTACTTCAGCAGCAGTCGATGGAATTAAAGTCGCGGAATCAATCGTCAATCGTTCAAAAAATAATTAAATTTTTAGGTACTTCTGAGACAGTGCTGCCCCTTGTTATATTGTGTCGCACAAGCTGATGAAAGCAATTGTTTATAGACCTTTAGACATTTATTTGACCTCTAGTGTTGCGTGGAACGATGCGGGTACCCAATTACTAGTATTTCAGGTAGAAATGACACTCCCAAAAGAGCTAAAGGAAGGACATAAAATGCTTTACAGAAAAGCAGACCCTATCACTAAAAACTACGACTGCATTATTATAGGCTCTGGTCTTGCAGGAATGACTGCAGCTAACAAATTGGCCAAAAATGGTCGGTCCGTTTTATTGCTTGAGGCCCATAATAAATTAGGCGGATTTGCCACTTGGTTTAAACGTTCTAAAGGGAATCATATTTTTGATATTTCTCTTCATGGTTTTCCATTTGGAATGAAAAAAACATGTAGAAAATATTGGAATAAAGAAATTGCTGATCGAATCGTACAGATCCAAGGGGTACGCTTTTCAAACCCAATGTATGATATAGAAACAGATTTTACCAAAGAAGATTATATCAATAAACTTATACACTTCTTCAAAGTACCAAAAGAAAATGTATATGGATTTTTTGATGATATGGAGAATATGAATTTTTATGATAACTCAAAAATGACAAATGGAGAGTTATTTGAAAAATATTTTCCAGGAAGAAAAGATATTCTTCGTTTCCTGTTGGAGCCTATCGTCTATGCTAATGGATCCAATTTAGAAGACCCTGCTATTACTTATGCGATTGTTTTTAGTAATTTCATGAAAGGGGGAGTCTATACCTATCAAGGTGGGACGGATCACATGATTAATGCCATGAAAGAAGAGCTTCTTAAAAATGGTGTTGATATCAAGTTACACTCAAAAATTGATAAAATTATCGTAGAGGATAAAAAAGTCATTGGTGTTGAGCTTAAAGGGCAAAAGATCCTTTCTAAGTCTGTGCTATCCAATGCCAATATTAAATCAACCGTACTTAATATGGTTGGTGAAAATAATTTTAGTAAAGAGTATGTAGAGGCGACAAAAAATATACGTCTCAATACAAGTTCTTGCCAAGTTTATATGGGGATTAAAGAAGGTGAGACATTGCCTAGGATGAAAGATCTTATCTTTTATTCAGAGGATGAAGACTTCTCAACAGATCTTGTCTTATCTCCCAAAGTTGGAAGTCAAACATTTAGCCTTTATTATCCTGATATGAGACCAGAGCTTAATAATCGATTTGCTATAGTTTCATCGAGTAACGCTCGTTACGAAGATTGGGCAAATTTAAGCGAAGATGAATATAAAGAGAAAAAAGAATATATTATTGAAAGGGCCCTCTCAGCTCTTGATGAAGTCATTCCTGAAGCACGGGAAAAAATTGACTTTATCGATGCCGCAACTCCACTTACAGTTGAAAAGTATACCCATCATCTTAGCGGTGCCTCTTTTGGAACTAAGTTTGAAGGCCTAGAAATAAGTCAGAATCTCCATAAAAATATTGAAGGGCTTTTTCATGCGGGTAGTGTGGGGATTATTATGAGTGGTTGGCTTGGGGCCGCAAATTATGGCGTTATTCAAAGTCATGAAATAGAAAACTTTTTGAGTTAAGGATAGTTATGGAATTTTCATCAAAACATGTTGTAGTCACTGGGGCCACGAAGGGTATAGGAAAAGCTATTAGCCTTCATTTTCTTAATCACGGGGCCAAGGTAACGGCCATTTACTCAAGGGATGATCAGGCCGCTAAAGAACTAGAGAGTTTAGCTCTTAATCTTGAAGGACAACTTGAACTAAAAAAGTTTGATGTTTCTGATCTTGATGCGGTTAAAACCTTCTACAATAATATGGATGAACAAGGGTTAGATATTCTTATCAATAATGTAGGGATGAGAAGAGATCAAGTTGTTGCTATGTTAGAAGAAGAGGACTTTGATAAAGTGATGCAGGTAAATTTTAACTCTGCTTTTTATATGTCTAAATACGCTGTTCCATACTTTATGAAAAAAAGGTTTGGAAGAATTGTTAATATGAGCTCAGTCGGGTCACGGTACTGTTTTAGTGGACAAGCCTCCTATGCGAGTTCAAAAGGCGCTTTAAACTCTTTTACAAAAACACTTGCTAAAGAAGTGGCCAAGAAAGGAATAACTGTAAATTCCGTTTCACCAGGTTTTATTGACACTGAATTGATTGCTGATCTTCCGGCAGAGCAGATCAAGGAATATAAAAAACAAGTTCCAATGAAGAGGTTTGGAAAACCGGAAGAGGTCGCTGAGTTAGTTGCTTTTCTCTGTTCTGATAAGGCCAGCTATATAACAGGAACAGATGTTGAAATTGCTGGAGGTCTATAATGGATGAAATACAAGAAGGTTTAAAACAAAGACCACCTTTTTTATTTGTTGATGAGATTGTGGAGCGGGGAGCTCAGCATATCCATACACGAAAATATGTTAAGGCCGATGAATACTATTTTAAAGGTCATTTTCCAGGTAACCCAATTATGCCAGGTGTATTGCTTCAAGAATGTGCCTTTCAATCAGGCTCATTAATACTAGTTAATGAAAAAGCAGGTAATAAGACGGGTGTTGTTTCAAGAGTCAGTGATGTGAAGTTCAGGTCTCTTGTTAGGCCTGGAGATGTCATTGATATCAAAGTCGAGTTAAAAGAAGAGCTTTCGGGAGCTTATTTTTTTGAGGCACGTTTATTTGTAGAAAACAAAAGAGTTTGCCAGTTAAATTTTACGTGTAACTTAGTGGAAAATTAAATATGAACTTTTTAAATATTGAAAATAAAACATTTCTTATAACAGGTGTTAGTAATAAAAAAAGTGTCGCTTTTACTGTCGCCAAAACATTAAAAGAGTATGGTGCAAATGTTTTATTTACAGTCCAAAATACGAATCAGATGAGTATAATTGAAAAGTTTTTTCCAGGTGATCTGACCATGATCTGCGATGTTGAAGATGAGCATAACATCAAGGATGTTGCTAATGAGCTTAAAGAGAAAAATATTAGCTTAGATGGTCTACTACATTCCATCGCTTTTGCTAATTATTCTGAAGGCCCAAAGGACTTTTTAGAAACGAAAAAAGATGACTTTCTTCAAGCGACTCAAATTTCTTGTTTTAGTTTTGTTCAATTGGCCAATGGGCTTAAAGATTTACTCAAACCAGACTCATCTCTTGTGACTGTATCCATCTCTAGCACTAAGGCAACTCCATATGGCTATATGGGACCCATTAAGGCCATGTTAGATGGCACAGTTCCTTTTATGGCGAAGTCTCTAAGCTCTCAAAAAATTAGAGTTAATAGTATCTGTTCAGGCCCTCTTAAAACCTCTGCCTCTGCTGGTATACCAGGCTATATTGATAATTATCTCTATGCAGAAAGACTTACTCTAAGAAATGAGGCCTTAAAAACACAAGAAGTAGCTGATACAATAGCTTTTTTACTTAGTCCTCGAAGTTCGGGTATTAATGCCGAACGGATTGTTGTGGACGCTGGGATGGGTTCAAATTACTTTGATCAAAACATTGTTAAAAGCGTAGTGGATCAACTTAATTAAGACGCCCTCTAATCCAATAGGCCATAAATTCACTTTCATTAATTCCAAGCTCTGAAATTATTTTTCTTATAGGGCCCATTATAGCATCGTCACCAAACTGACCGATAGAGTTAGAGATAATAGCTTGATCCGCGGCCTCGTCTCCAATACGGTATCCATTAACTCTTGATATGATGAGAAAATTGGCCTCACCACCTAAAATCTTTTTTAGGCCATCCACATCAAGCCATCTCACTGCCTGAGAAAGTGTGTGCCTCATCCATTTGGAGTAAAGTGTATAGTTGTTCTTTTGAAAATGTTTTAAGTATTTCCAAAATGAGAACTCGAGGGCCTTACGTTTTAACCATGGGGCACCAGCTCGTGTATGCTTTTTAATGATCTCTGAAAATGTCTTTTTATCAAGACCTGAGAGAAAGTTAATTCCATCTTTATATATTTGAACATCAACCCCTATATTATAGAGGAATATCCTTTTTGTTTGATTGAGTATTTCTTCAGGGTAGAAGTCTTTCTGGTATCTTTCATTAATTTTCTGAAGAAGACCTTCGGCCCTTTTTTTAGATATAACAAAACCTCTATAGGATTCTGAAACCATGACAAAGGGTGATTCTATAAGTCCCTTTTTAACCATTAAACGGCGTTGTCGATCTTTTAATTCACCTTCATAGCTGACCTTAAAGATATGCTGACCGCCACCTAGACTATCACCAGGGGCACCTTTATTAATACTTGAGAGTTGGACATCCCACTCAGTATATTCACTAAGTATATTATTTAAGGCATCAACTGTGTATTGCTCAATATTGTAGCCTTTTCTTACGGCCTGTGTGGTTTGATATAGCTCTTTTTTATATCCTTTGGCATGGGTAAGCTCAATACGAGTTCTTCCTCTGAGCTTAGATCCACTTAATGCTGTAAACCTGGCCTTATTTAAAGACTCTTTAAAATAATGTTTTACCTTTAATGGTTTTTTTGCCTTTTTAAGTGTTCTTAAAGAGTTCCAGACTAAGACAGAACGAAGACCAGTGATGTTTTCAATAAGTTTTGAATTTTTTTCTTCATCTTCATTTATATTTATTGACCAGAACTTGGTCCTAGCAACACCTGCAGAAAATTGACTTGATAGAGAAAGAATTGGTACTAAGGCCTTAAATTGTATCGACATCAAAAGAGAAGTGACATTCCCTAAGTCCCTATAAACGTGAATCGTATCCTCATCAGCACGGTTAATATGAAGTCTCGCAATAGTAAGGTTATTTCCACCAACGCTGGCCCCTAAACTCACAAGCTTTTGAAGTTGAAGTCCGCCTGTTAAATTACCCCCAAGGTTAATATTATCTGAGATGATAAAAGAATCCCCAACGGGAAGTTGTTTCTTAAATTCTCCTATGACTTTGGTGATAAGTTTTTTTCGTTCCTCGTCTTCTAGATCTTTTAGGTTAGCATGTAAGAGGTCATCAAATATTTTACCTTGTTTTATCGTAAGATACGGGATGATAAGATTTTTTACGGGGTATTTGTTGGCCGCTTTAAAACTTTTGATGGGCCTTAGATGAGAAAATGTTCTTGTAAAGCCGACTTGTGCTCGAGCGTTAACTCCAACGGGGATTGGTGTAGGTAATAAGGCACTTAGCCCATAAAGTTCTGCATAGACACCTAAGTTTACATTGAAGCCGATAGTGTCGGCCAATTGCACTTGATTATCAGTTGCTAAATAACTTCCAATAACAACATCTCTGTTAACAATAATATTTCCATTGATGGTCGGGTAGGCCCAAACTCCTAGAGGAACATTTTGAGGTACACCTGTTATCAAATATTTTATAAAGGTTTGAATTTGCAGCTCTTTCATAAAAGCATCACGAGCAGTTGTCAGATAATCTGTATTATTAAGAAAGCGCTGATTGACTTGAGCGATGGCCGCAGAGAGGCCTAATGAAGCGGCCTTTGATAATACAAAATGCCCAATTTCCTTACCGGAAAGAGGGTTTTCTGGGTCACCAAAGGAGAATCGGCTTGCATATCCAGGCCAGTTTTCAATTTGAAGTTTTCCCTTTTTAAGCTTTTCACCCATTGAGATATCGGGGTTTATTTTTAAAGAGTGATTGAAAAAATAATCACCTCGTCTGTCAAAATTGAGCAGCTCCCATTTCTGTGATTTATCTTTTCCGCACTTATGCTGCTCAATTCTCTCTTTATCTGGGCCAATGCACTTGCCAGATCTTACAGACTTTAAATCAACGAGGCCTTTTTCATCTTTGATAATTTCAAATAGTTGGTTATCTTTACCATGACATGGATAATGAATGAGGTTGGCACCAGAGAGTCTTGAGTTTTTATTTATATCAAGGCAATTTTGATTACTATCTAATACGATTGAAAATACATTTTCACTGCGAGCACGTAATTGAAGTAGTGACTTTTTTTCTACATCTGACTCACATGTAATCATTGCTAATTTGTTTTTTTCATTTAGGCCTAGACATTTACCTGTTTGAGGGTTGAGCAAAATGGCCTGTTGACTTTGTTGTTGAGATTGAACTCTCATATTAAGGTTATCAATATGAAATAACTGCATCAGATGATTTCTGCGGGAGATGAGTTTTTCTGTAAGTAATGCCTCAACCTCCGGAGGGAAGTAGGCCATTTTTACAATTTGTGCCCAATCACTTCTTGTTAGCTTTAGAATTCTTCTTGTTATCCATTTAGCATCATAATAAGTAGGGTTAAAGTTATCTGAGCTTTCCATCTCCAGCTTCAAAGAACCATTGATAATTCTACCAATATGCCAATTGAGTAAATTGATACTTTCAGGTGTTTCAACAAGGGCATAGGGAATAAAAAGTGAGTTTAGAAGTCTTCGCCCTTGGATAACTTCTGGTGGAAGAAAACCGTAGGCAAGGTTATAGTAGTGATCTTGTTCTTCTAAAACGATCACGTCTTGTAGAGAAATCTCCTCTTTTTCTCTTAATGGGCCATCACCACTAATAGAAGGGTTAATAGTCCATTTTTGCGTACTTTTATCATGGCATCGAGATTGCTCAACCTGTATTCTATTCTTCTTTCTTGAATGCAAAGGTTTTAAACGTAAACAATATCCACTATGAACAGCTTTTATCGTTGTTGGTGTTCCATTTTCTATGGCCCCATCCTCAATAATAAATTTTTGGTTGGTGCCACCATTACATTTATATTCAATTGCATCGGCACCAGTGATTTTACTGGCCCTTTTTATATCAAGACATTTACCCGTTTGGGCACTTTTGATGAGATAAGTTGAGTCATCTTGCTTTTGAAAAACCCAGTTTTGTGCATAAAAGTGTTCTCTTTTACAATCGTATTGGTAGATCCCTTTACGATCGTTATTGATATCACGAGAGAGGCATTTTTTATTGCTTACATTTTGAATACTGTGTTTGGGAAGGTTTTTAAAATCTTCATCCTCAATTTGAGAGTCTAGAATATTACGCTCTTCTTGAGGAAGTATCTCATCTTCTCTTAGATGTTTTTCGTAATCGATAACCCATCTTGCAGGATCACCAAATGTCGCTTGAGAAACATCATTGAAAAAGTTTTCTTTAGCAAAATAACTGCTGAAGTTAATTTTAAGTTTTGGATAATACTTAATTTTGGGAACTTTATAGCCAAGTTTGCGAAGTAGGTTTTTTCTTAGGAGTAGGTTATGGATCTGTTTTGAGAGCATGACTCGGTAAGTTCTTTTTTCACCATTTTTTTTAGTGACTCTTACAGAAAAACGAAACCGACCTGACCGGGAACGAACAACGTCAAGATACTTTACTTCATCATCGTCATTTATCTCAAGCTCATCTTCTTTTTCTGTGAGTTCTTGAGGTTTGACATCTTTCCAGAGGACTGTGTTGGGGTCTGGGTTTAGTAGTGAAAGATCAAATTTACCTTCACTATCGAGTACCATTTGATGGGCCTCTTCAGGAAGTAGAGGCTCACCTTTATAATAGAGGTCAGTAGCAGGCCGTGCTCCATACTCCATGGGCACCATACCATTTGTGAAGTTAACGTTTGAGGCAGGTGAGCGCCCATCGTGAGATTGTGAGCAGCTCCAAATAAATAAAAGAATAAAGATAACGTTTTTCATTAATCAACCTTCAAATAGCGAAGAGTCCATATTGGGCCAGTAGAAGTTTTTACATTACAAATAAGGGTAAAGTTCATTACCTTCTCTGCTCCTCTGGCAACAGGGTTCATGGGTCTACAGTTTTTTGGTACTCTAATATTATATTTTATAGGAGATATGATTTCATTTTTAGAGTTTATAGTCATGACATAAATATCACCTCGAGAAATTTGAGTGGCGTCTATATATAAGGCCGGTCTTCTCTGGTTACCTTGACCAATAAAAATAGGGAAGAGGGACTCAGAGAATAAACTTCCAGGTAAGAAACTAAAACGTGAGATTGGTTTAGTTAATGTTTTAGACTCTTCTGTTTGAGCATCATAGATATGAATTTTCAAATTAGACTTAGTCTCGAGGAGATTATAGTGGAGGTTATCCTTTTTAAAACTCGATATGAGTCGAATGATATGATCTCTTTTGTTCTTAACTCTAAATAAAACGGAGTTTTCAAATTGATAGCTATTCTCAGATAAAACATGAGGATCTTTACCTTCAATGGGACGAGTGATTTTTTTAAGCTCCCACTTATGTTGATGAGATGGTTTGCATTTTTTCTGGATGATATCGTGCAGATCTCGAGGGGCCTTTGTAGAGGGGGAAATACATTTTTGTGTTAACTCTGAACGGATAAAATAACTGCCTTTATCCTTAATCAGTTCAAAAACCTGATCTTTACCTTTGTCACATTTCTTTTTATAAGCAAAGCTGTCCCAGCTTCGGTACCGCTTATATTTAGGAACGGTTAAGCAATTATCTCTTTCTGAAATAGTGATTTTATTATTTTCAATTTTATTTATTTTCCACTCAAGGGTTTTTCCATCTGGTTTGTTACATTGAAATTGATACACTTTTTGTGTTACCAAATCACCTGTCAGACAGATCTTACTTTGTGAGGAGATAATTTTATAAACAGTCTCTGTTGTTGGTGTGTTGTTTAAATTTAAATCAGCTCTACTGATTCCTGAAAGATGAGAAAAACGAATCGTCGTAGGGTCGTATATTCCGTAAAATGATGTGGCCGCGTTTACTTTTGGTATGCCAGATAAATCTACTACTGGTGTGGCCCGATTACCTTCGACTTTGATTTTGTCAGATCGAATGGGTGTTAATTTAAGGTGCCCTTTAGTATTAACAGATACGGTATGACCTTTGGTAAAAAAGTTTTTTCCGACCGATATAACTCCTCGGGCGATACCTTTGGATTGCTCAATCTTTGATTGAGGAAGCAATTCAAGAATATTGATATTATCATTCCATGCGAGTTTAAGCTTCTTTTTTAGTTGTTGAGTCCATTTGTAATTATCCATAACTCTGACTTTTGCTTTTACAGAGCCATTCTCTATCGTTGGTGAAATAAAGAAGAAATGCTTTCCTTTGGAAAAGTCTTTTTCTTTCCAAGGATCAGGATCTTGATCTTCAATGGGGACCATTCCTAAATTACATCTTGAAGGTGAACATTGATGATTAAAGAAGGTAAGTGTTCCTACTTTACCATAACCTTTAAGCTCTGTAGGAATGATGGCCACTTTTCTTAAATCTTCTAAAAAGGCAACAGAGTCTGTGAGTTCCCAGTGTCCATAGTCTCCATATAATGATTCACCTTTTTCATCAAAAAAGCTAAGTTTTATAAATCGATCCTGACCTTTTTTTCCAATTGTTCCGACTAAATAATCAGGTTTTTCATCAAAGTTTAAGTCATAAACTTGAATAAATAAAACCTGCTGAGCATTTGCAATAAAAAGGTCGAGTTTCTTCTTATAAAAACCTTCTTCGCTTTTTAAAATAAAGATATTCATACCCGTGTTTTCTTCTTCTTTAGGATTTTTAGTCAGATAGTATTCTGGGGCATCTTTATAGAGGAGAGGGTCTGAAACAGTTTTAATAAAAGTTCTAAAGAGGTCTTTTTCGATTTTTCCGATTGGTGTGTTTTCGATTTCTTCGATGGCAAAAGTTTCAAAACGATCATCCTTTTGAGATGATTGACTTAATTTAAACTCATTCTTATAAACTTTGTGATCAGTGCCATTTTGGATTTTTAGGATTAAGCTCATATTGTTATCAAGAGAAGTGTCTTTTACAGTTCCACTTATGGATAGGACAAGCTCTTCACCTTTATCCATCTTGGCAAGATCAAACTCATTATCTTCTAAAGTGATATGTTCTTCACTAATGTCGAGTTTAACTTTAAGTCCTTCAAGTCGAGCTCCTAAATTTTTTAAAGTAAGCTTTAGTTCAAAGCTACTATCTTCACCTGAAATAGATATGGCCGATAGATCTTTAAATTGGGGTATGACTAGGGAGAGGTCTTCAACCTCAATCGCCTTTTTAAGATTGAGAAGTCCAAAGCCAGAATATTTTTTATTTTCTATGAAATGATTTGGTGAGTAGGAAGTTCTATAAAGTCTTGCTTTGATCTCATCTTCACTTATTTCTGGTTTTATTCCTTTGAGAACTGCGACGGCCCCTGCAACAAAGGGGGATGCTTGGCTTGTTCCATTTTTGATTTCGTAGCCTTTGACCGAAAAAAAGCTTGGGTCTTTGATGATAGGAAAAGTTGAGAGGATATTGTCTCCTGGTGCGAGAAGATTAACGTAACCACCATAATTAGAGAAATGAGAAATGGCGCCATTATTACTAATGGAACCTACACAAATCACATTTTTATAAGCACAAGGGTAAACAGGACTATTATTATTGTTATTTCCAGCAGCAGCGACAATTGTTATACCTGCATTTTGGGCCTCTTCAAAGGCCTTTCTGAGGTATTTTGTATCTAAAATCACAGGCCAACCAAGACTCATGTTAATGACTTTGGCACCCATTTTTGTAGCATAAAGAATACCTTTGGCGATTCTACTTGTCAGACTACCATTTGGGTTTCTTCCTCTTTCATTTTCACCTAATACTTTTATAGGAAGAATTTTTATTTTATTAGAAATGCCAGCTACACCAATAGCATTGTCCAGTTCTGCACCCATAACCCCGGCCACATGGGTTCCATGGCCTTGAAGATCAGTTACTTTGTTATTGCCGCCGGCCTCTTTAGCGGTAAAGTTCCACCCGATACAATCGCCTTTAAAGCCATTCTCATCTTTGTCTTCTTTCATTTTAAAAGGTGGCAGACCACGAGAGTTACATTCTTTTTCATTCTTAAAGATATTATTTTTCAAATCTGGATGTTGATAATCAAGTCCAGAATCAAGAACGGCTACAATCACTTCTTCTTTCATCATAGGGCCTATTTGAGTGAGTAGTGGGGCCACACCTAGATCAACTCCCTTTTTCCCTAATACTCTTTCAAGGTGAATGTCATCTAGATCTCTTAAGATGACTTGACCATTATTAACAAGTCCCCATTGGTAGGTTGAGAAACTATCGCTTGTGATTAAAGGTACATCCGGATCAACTTCGATTGAATAGGACTCAAAGTTAAAGTCAAACTCTACTTTATTAACAAAGGGAAACTCTTCTATTAAATCTAGTAACCTCTTTGCCATCTCCTTGTTACCTTCAAATCGAAACTGATAAAGTCTTTTGAAATACTCTGTAGGAAAAGGAAAAAAACGAGTAAGGCGAGAGCCATTGAGAATTGACTGAACTTTTTCTAATTCGGCACTATCAGGTATGGATGTAAACTCAATGATTAAACTTCTTTTTTCCCAACTATGAACTTGTTGCGCTTTGTTTTTAAGTACGTTGGCCTTAACGACAATATCTTTTACAGATTGTTTACTTTCAATTGAAGCAGGCCCTCTTTGCCCTCGTTTAGAGGAGCAGGAAAACAAAAATAATGCGCAAATAACTAAGTAAATTTTCATATAATACCCAGAGCTTATCTCATGTAACTGATCGGTATAGTCAAATAATACCTAAGCTTTAAATTTTTATTATTTAGTGATGTTAGAAAGACCAGAATCGGCCATCCAGCTTGTCGTTCGCTCTAAAGAGTCTTCAAGCCCTATAATTGGTTGATATCCCAATAACTTTTGTGATTTTCGATTATTAAAGTAATGAGATTTACTTAAATTAAGCGCCACAAACCGTGTTAAAGGTGGTTCATTTTGAGACCAAAACATAAGCTTTTCTAGGAGGAACCCTATACCATAGGCAACAGCGAAGGGGACTCTAGAGTTTACTTTGGAAAACTTATTTTTGTCCAAAATCGTATTGATAAAGTCCCAGAGCCTTACTGGTTTTTCCTGGGAAATAAAAAAGGCCTGACCTCCAACTTTAGAGTCTGTGTCAAGCTTTTCAAGGGCCAATAAATGCGCATGAACGGCATTATCAATATATAAAACATCGACAATATTATCCCCTCGGCCAATTATTTTAAGCTTATTTCTTTTTGCTTTATTAATGACTCTTGGGATGAGGTTATGGTCCCCTGGGCCATAAACTAAATGAGGCCTTAATGCGATTGTCTTTAACCTTTTAGGGTCGTGAGCACGTAAGACTTCTTTTTCTGCTAGGGCCTTTGTTTTAGCATAGTGAGAAACATATTTTTCAGGGTAAGGATAATTTTCATCGACTCCACAAAGGTTTTCAACGCCAAAAATTGCTGAAGGAGAGCTTGTGAAAATAAGTTTATCGATATTTTCTCGTTTAGCAGCGAGGATTACGTTTTTTGTACCTTTTACATTAATGTCATAGAAGTCTTGATAGCTTCCCCAGACCCCAACTTTAGAGGCAACGTGAAATATGGCATCTTGGTCATGAACTGCATCCTCAACGGCCTCACGGTCTCTAAGGTCTCCTTGGATACTTTTTACACCTATCCCATCTAAATTCGTGTAATGCTGACGAGAAAAATTTGTAACTTCATGTCCTTTTTCAACCAAGGCCTTAGCAATATGAAAACCAAGAAATCCGCCGGCACCCGTAATAAGAATCTTCATGATAATTCTCCATTTTTGGCCAAGTGAGATAATTTCTTACGATCAATTTTAATATTATGACGTACATCAAGTGGAAACTTTTTGGTAACATAAATATCTCGGATATGTTTAGTCATAGGGTTAGAGTTGGCCAAATCTAATAATTCTCTTTTTAAAATTTTGTAATTTCTATCTTTGGTTTTACCATCAACTCTTTGGATAACAAGAGCGGCCTTATTATTTTCTTTTTCACCGATATTGATAAGAGCACTTTTTTTAATCATAGAATGTTGGTTGAAAATGGCCTCAAGGTTCACAGAACAATCCAGTCTGTCTTTATCTTGTATCCGATGGGCCTTTCTACCACAAAACCAGAGAAGGCCTTCACTATCAAGATAACCAAGGTCTCCCATCCTATGCCAAAATCTATTTTCGTCCTTAATCTTGGATAATTTTGTTTCACTTTCCATATCATAATAACGTGACGTTACGATTGGGCCAGAGACAATAATTTCTCCAATTTCTCCGATGGATTTTTCTTTGATGTCCGAAATCTTTTCTATAGGGGAGTCTGTGATTTCTATGATTTTTACTTCTATAGCACTAATAGGATGACCAACACATGTCCCTCTTCCTTTTAAACTTTGATATTGAGTTTTGTCCAAAATAGTACTGGATTCAATCAAAGATAAAGGAAGGGCCTCTGTAGCACCATAAGGAGTATATGTTTTCGCTTTAGGTAAAGCTTTTTTAAACTTTGCTAACAATGTAGGTGATACAGGAGCACCAAACATAGCAATATGTTTTATACTGGGAAGTTCAAGACCATTTGTTTTTAAGTAGTCCGCGAGGTTTTCCCAAATAGAGGGAGAGCCAGCAAGGAAAGTGGCCTTGTTGTCTTTTATAACTTGGTAGAGTTTTTCGCCTTTTGCTTTGGCGGGTTTTGAGGGATCCATATCTGGAATACAGCTTGTCATCCCTAGGGAAAGGGTAAAAAAGGAAAATAGAGGAAAACCTGGTATATCGATATCTTCTGGCGTCAGACCAAACATTTCTTTAAGCAAGTGAGTTTGATGCCAGAAAATTTGATGGGTGTATTCAACACCCTTAGGTTTACCGGTACCACCGGAAGTGAATAATATCGCGGCCAAATCATCAGGTGCTGTTTTTTCTAAAACTTCATCAAGCTCAACCTTTTTGAGACGATTACGAAGATTTTTAAGAGGGATTTCACCGCTAAAAGAAAAGTTTCCACTTGTTACAAATATATTAAGGGAATTAAAACTTTCAGAAAAAAACATTCTTAAAAAATGCACCTTAGGAATTCCTATAATGGCCTGTGGTGCGATTTTTTCAATTGAGGAGAGTAAATTATCTTTACCCATACCTGGATCTATAAATATGGGAACGGCCCCAATTTTAAATAAGGCGAATGTAACAGAAGAAAAATCTGGGCCTGGTTTTAAAAAGACTAATGTTTTTGTCCCTTTTTTAATTCCAAGTTCAAGAAAGCTTTTGGCATATTTATTAGACACATCATTGAGATCAGAAAAGGTAAGGTGTTCATAAATATATTGATCAGCTTTTCTTTTAGGAAATATGACGGCCTTTTGATGAGGTCTGAGCTTAGCTTGTTCAATTAATAACTCTGCTATGTTCAGGCTTTGCTTCATTTTAGAAATCCTTTTATCAAATTCAGTGTTTCCTCTTTGCAGTCCTCGATGACATAATGACCAGCTTCATCGAGAATAATTTTTTGGGCCTCAGGGTAAATCTTTTCCCATCTTTCTAAAAATGAATCGTTGAAGCAAAAATCTTTTTTGCCCCATACGATAAGTTTCTTACCTTTTAAAAGATGCAGTTTATCCTCTATATCTTTTAATGTTTGATAAGATGGATGGGCCTGGTTTAAGGGAATATCCTGAACAAAACGGGCCGTAGCGAGTCTGTTTTTATAGTTATTGTAAGGGTAGAGGTATCCCTTTTTAACTTTGGGATCCATTTTCTTAGTGACGGCCATAAAAGTCGCCGGCCATGCAAATCCATTAAAGGATCTTATAAACTTTTCTCCTAACCATGGAATACGACATAAATTAATTCGAAATGGAATATTTTTCGATGTGAAAGCGGCCGTATTTAAAATAACAATTTTGTTTACTTTTTCAGGGTGTCTTGTTGCGTAACCAAAACCAATGGCACCTCCCCAATCATGAACAATAAGGTCGATTTTTTCTAGTCCTAGATGCTCTATAAGCTTTTCAAGATTATTAATATGATTCTCAAGACGATAGCTATAATCTTGAGGCTTGTCACTGAGCCCACAACCGATATGGTCCGGAACGATACATCTGTTTTGATCTTTGAGTTTATTAACCATCTTTCTGTAATAAAAAGACCAGGTCGGGTTTCCATGAACCATTACGACTGGGTTGCCTTGACCTTCATCGATATAGTTGAGTTTAAGCTCTTGGGCTGCATTGTTGATGCTTAAAGTATTTTTTTGATATGGATAAAGAGATGGTTCTAATGACATTTAACCCCCAGCATAATAGAGCTTAGGCCAGAGCCAATCCCTAATAGAGCAACTTGCTTGCCCGATGTTTCTTTTGTGTTAATTAAGTAGTCAAAGGCCGTTGGAACGGCGGCACTTCCTGTATTTCCCATAAACGAGAAAGTTGAAATGATTTTGGATTGGTCAATTTCTAAAGCTTTGGCAAGACCTAGTTCATGGGCACTGCCAACTTGATGGGGAACATAATAATCAAAGTCAAAGACAGATTTATCAAGTGTTTTAAGCATTGAACACCAGGTTTGTTTCGCTAATTTTAATCCACATTCAAGTAATTGAGTTGCATCGGTTTCCATCATAAGGGAGCTGGTATCACCTGAGCCCTGGCAAAGATGATTTGCAGTTGAGTCCGTTAATTGAGCCCCTCCCAAAATCTTATGGCCTTCGGAAAAGTCTTTATGGGATAAAAGCCAAGCGCTGCCTGCACTCCCAATAGTAAAATTGGCCAAGTACTTTTTGATTGATTTTCTTGTTAGTCCCTCATCATTTTTAAGGTGGTTTATGGTATCCCATAATAAGGGCCCAGAGTTCTCACCAGAAACAAGTAGAGCTTTTTTTATTTGTCCACTTTCTATCATATTAGCTGCGATGATTGCGCCATTCATAACTCCAAGACAGGCATTTGAAAGATCAAACATTAAGCAGTCATTTCTTAATTTGAGATTACTATGAATAACTGATGCTGTGGCCGGTTCTAAAAAGTCTCTACAAACAGAGCAGTGAATGACCATATCAATTTCTTCAGGGTTAACGCCTTCTGTTTCAAAAAGTTTTGTGGCCGCACGGGTTGAAAGATCACTTGGTTTTGTTCCTTTTTTCCAATAGCCTCTTTTTTGAATACCGGTCATAAGCTCCAATCTTCCAAAGGGGAGTTTTAAACGTTGATAAACATCCTTTAGGTGATATTCAATATCATCTGAGCTTAGATATTCTTCTGGGTTATATTGAGATGTGGCCTGAATTAAAACATTATTATAAATCATCGTCCCCCCATCAGAACATGAAGGTTTGCCATGGATATTCCACTTAGCATGGCCCCTACAACCCCTAAAAAACCTTGGTCAGTACCGCAAAGGTAGAGGTTTTCGATATCTGTTTTTCCATTTTTTAGTTTAACAGGACTACCATAAACACAACCATTTTCATGTTTTGTGTATCTTTTAACTGTCTTAGGTGTGAAAACGTCAGTAAGAAGCTCTTCTCCATCAAATGATGGAATAAACTTTTTAATAGTCTTTTTAGCGTTTAATAAGACCTTATTTTTTTCTTCTTTATAAGTCGCTCTATCTAGCTGATTCCATTGATCAAAGTTGGCCATATTAGTGACTCTGTAAATTCCTTGCTTTTCTGTATCAGCTTGAAAATTATTGCTTAGACATAAAACAGCACTACTATTGTCATAAAGTCCTTTTGGCCGTCTGTAATTATAATTTTTTCCTTCATTGTAAAAGACTATAGTATCTTTTACCCCGAAGTCGATGGGCTTTTTATCCAGCAGTACAATGCTTTCAGTGAAGGCCATCTTTCCGATTTGTTCTGTTTCTTTTTTCCGACCTAGAAGTTGATGTGTTTCAACCAGACCAGCGGAACTTAAAACTTGTTCGGCCACTATATATTGTCCATTTTTAAGAACAACACCACAGGCCTTATTGTCTCTCGTTTTAATTTCTTCAACAGCTGCCCTAAAACGAATTTCACCACCGAGTTCTTTATATCTTTTAAGAAGTAGGTTCAAAATAGTACGAACACCACCTTCGGGCCTTGAAAAGCCTTCCATAAATATGCTTTTAAACATAATAACGAACTGAGCGAAGTCCATGTCATTTTCCCAGGCCGAACCATAAATAAGAACGGGGCAAAATAACATCTCACTTAAAAGAGGGTCTTTAATAAAACTTGCAACGACTTGCTTGGCGCTTGTGTATTTAGCGTCGTAATCTAACTCATTATAGGTTTTAATATGGGCCAAGAGTTTGAGGAAATTATCTTTTTCATGAGGAAAGGAATTTCCAACCTCTGATATTAAGACTTCTAAATCATTGGTGAACCTTATTGAGCAATCGTCAAAGCTAACTCGAGATTGAACTTGCTCTCTAAGTTCAAGTAAATCATAAGGAATTCGAAGTTGCTTTAACAGTTTGCCTAATGGCCCTTTTTTATTTTCTTTTGTTGCAAAGTTCGTAAGCGCATGAAGCCCGACATCAAGTTTAAACCCTTTTCTCTGGTAATAAGAGTTTAATCCTCCTTCAATACTATGTGATTCAAGGATGCAGACCTTTTTATCAAACATAGCAAGTCGAATTCCGGCCGCGAGACCGGACATACCTGCACCGATAATGACACAATCAAAAGAAGAGTCACTCATCTTTATTATTGAACAAACTTTGGCGCTAAATATTCAACACACGAATCCATACTGGCCAGTCTTGGGTAATCTTCTTGAGGAACTTCAATTTTATGTCTTTTTTTAAGTTCCATAACGATATCCAAAAAGTCCATCGAATCAAGATCAAGCTGATCCCTTAATGGTTGAGAATCATCAAGTGTTGATAGATCTTCATCAAGAGCAATATCACTGATAATATCTGCTATTTTTTCTCTTACTTCTGATGTTTGCATATTTTCTCCTTTTTAATTATTAAACTTTTTTATAATGACGCAGGAATTGATTCCTAGCATTCCAAATGAATTATTTAATATAATTTCTACTTTTTTATCAACGCTACCATTTTGAACAAGATTGTTAAGGTTGATCTCGGGATCAAGATTATCAATGTTTTTACAAGAGTGAATCTTATTATCTTCAAAACTGAGTAAGTTTCCGGCAAGCTCAACACTTCCTGCGGCCCCCATACAATGACCAATAAAACCTTTGGTTGCGTTAATATAAGTTTCAGGACATGAGTTAAAAACTTCTGCAACGGCCTTGGCCTCTTGTATATCGCCGGCCTTGGTTCCTGTCGCATGAAGGTTTACTATATCGATTTCATTGGCACTTATATTTGCTTTTCTCATCGCCTTTCTCATACATTCTGTTTGTCGTTGGGCATTTGGTAAAACAAAATCACTTGCGTCACTATTAACATGATGGCCAATTATTTCGCCGTATATTTTTGCTCCTCTTTTTTGAGCATCCTCAAGCCTCTCAAGCGTATATAGACAGCCACCTTCAGAAACAACGATGCCATTTCTATTGATGTCCAAGGGTCTTGTTGATAGAGAAGGGTCATCGTGCTGACCTAAAGCTCCTTGTGCATTAAAAGCAGCAAAAATTCCGAAAGTATCTGTAGATTCTGAGACACCTCCGGCTAATGCCAAGTCAATTTCTTCTAATTGAAGCATTTGAAGACCTTGAATAAGGCCCATATTTCCAGCAGCACAGGCCGCTCCTATAGTATAAACCGGCCCAGTAATTCCAAGGTTGAGACTTACTTCTCCAGCAGGGGCATTGGCCACAGTTCTAGGGTTATGATGATGAGACCAAAGTCCTGTGTCGAGCTCATTTTCATAGAGTTCATGAATTTCATTTTCGGTTTCAACATTTCCATGTTCGGTGATACCAACAAATACTCCAACTCTATCTTTATCAACCATAGAAAACTCTATATTGGCATCTAAAAGGGCCTCATTGGCACAATAGATACTAATAGATCCGGCCCTTGTTCCTCTTTTTCTCATTTTTCTAGGTTGATGTTTCTTTTCATCAAAATCACATATGCCAGCAGCTACTTTACCCATATGACGGATATCAATATGGCGAATTCCACTTTCATCATTGAGCAGATTTTTTCTAAAGTCTTGGATGTTATTCCCTAGAGGGCATGTCAGACCAACACCTGTGATTACAATTCTATGTTTCATAATGAGTATCCTTATTATTTTTCAGATTCTTTAATCGTTGAGTCATCATTGACTTAAAAGTAGTGGAGATACCTTCTACGGCCTCTACTGATTGAGTAAGGGTAGATAAGATTTTAGGAAGTTTATTGGCGATAATCTCTATTTTTGAAGAGACTTCCATTTGTCCTAAAGAGATGACAAAGCTCATAACTGATTCTGCAATTGAACAAGTGGCGAGAATTGAGTTTATTCGATTAAGTATCAGCTTTTGGCCATTTGATGATTGAGGGCCGCTTTCTAAGTGGGACTTAACTCTTATGGCCATGGACTTAAAGTCATTGATGACTTCTTGCTCTCTTTTTTTAAATACTGTGGCCGCTATTTCCAAACTATCCACTTTGGCCTTATGAACATTTGCTCTTTTTTCTCTGTCATAGGTCGTTTGTATTGCACCATAGTGAACTAATGTTTTTAAAGAGTTTGATACGGCGCTTTGACTAATTTTAAGTTCTTGTTCTATTTCTTCACTTGTGAGGGGGCGTGGCGCCAAAACCAATAGGCCATAAACAGATCCATCTATTCTTTTAAAGCCAATGCGGGCCAAAAAGTTTTCAAAAACTGGAATCTCATCGAAAAGTTGTTGTTCTATGATGTTTTTCATTTATGTTATATATTTTAAATTTCAAATAAATGGAAAATACCAGATAAATGCAAACTATGAAAGTATTATTAGTGGGAGCGACAGGTTTAATTGGTTCAGAGTTATTAGATTTGTTTTGTACAGATGAAAACGTAACAGAAATAAAAACTTTAACTCGTCGACCAATAATTAAAACGAATTCTAAAGTGAAGCAAAGTATCATAAACTTTGAGTACCTTGATAACGATAAAGTGTTTGAAGGTGTTGATACGGTATGTTGTTGTTTAGGAACTACGATAGCTGACGCAGGGTCAAGAGAAGTCTTTAAAGAAGTAGATTATGGGATTGTTATAAAGATCGCTAAGCTTGCTCGTAATAAAGGGGTTTCTAATTTTCTTTATGTATCTTCTTTGGGGGCCAATGAGTCTTCTATGGCCTTTTACCTAAAAATTAAAGGTGAGGTAGAAGTAACGCTTAGAGAGTTGTCTTTTAATCGTTTGGTTATTTTAAGACCTTCATTGTTATTAGGGAAAAGAAAAAACAAAAGAGTGTTTGAAGAGTTTGCCCAAAAGTGGATGCCTAAATTCTCTTTTCTTTTACCACCTAAGCGCAGGCCAATTAGAGCGAAAGTTGTTGCGCAAAGTATGCATGATCTATGTTTTAGTGATCATTGTGAGCCGCACTTGGAATGTGAGATATATAAAAATCAATAATCATTATGAATTTAAATGTTGTTCAATATCAAATCGTTCTCTTGCGACAAGATCGTAAACGCAAGGAACAACATATAAAGTCATAAAGGCAGATAAGCTCACTCCTCCAATAACAACTAAGGCCATAGGGATACGAGTTTCAGCGCCAGGGCCAAGAGCTAGAGCAGGAGGTAGTGCCGCTGCTAGAGTGGATAGAGTTGTCATAACAATAGGTCGGTATCTTTGTGGGCACGCTATTAATAGTGCTTCTTTTACTTGCTTTCCCTGGTCCCTTAATTGATTTGTAAACTCAACCAGAAGAATGGAGTTCTTTTTTACAATACCCATAGTCAAAAGAATCCCAATCATTGAATAAATATTAATACTCTGATCAGCGATATAAAGGGCCATTAAAGAACCCATAACTCCAAAGGGAACGGCCAAAAGAACAATGATAGGATCTATAAAAGAATTAAACTGAGAGCCAAGCACCATATAACTAATCAGAAGGCCTAAAAGTATAATGAAAAGGATTGATTTTAAGGACTCTTCTAGGTCTTGACTAAACTCTATGGTGTGTCCATCTAATTGAATTGTTTTACGAATATCAGAAATTAATTTTATGGCCTCATTTAATATAACACCCTTTTTAAGGTTGGCATCAACTCTTACTCCTCTTTCTCTGTTTTCTCTGTAGATATTTTGAGGGCCTTCGGTAGGAATATATTCTGTCACTTCTTCCATGTTGATCAGCTCCCCTCTGTTGTTGCGAATAAATAAACTGTTAATCTGATTAGGTGATTCGCGTTCCTCTTGTTTTAATTGAACAAATATATCAAAGCGCCTACCGCCATCGGTATATTGTCCGGCGATTGAGCCCGCTAGAGCAACATTAACAAGATTTGAGATTTGAGATATATCTATACCTCTTTTTTGGGCCTCAGCTCTTTTAGGTTTAATATGTATTTCAGGTAAAGTGTTGACGTCATCACTTCTAATACCAATGATTTTACCTGTTTTTTCCATCTCTCCTTTCATTTGATTAAAGATTTCTTTTTGTTTTTGTGTTGATGGGCCTTTAATTGTGAATTCAACAGGAGAACCTCTTCTACCGCCAATAGCTGAGCCGAAACTATCGCGTATTATAACCTTAAGTCCTTTAATCTTTTCTGATTTCTCTCTAAGTTGTTGGGCTATTTCAAATTGATCTAGCTTTCTTTCATTTTTTGGTTTTAAGATAACAACACCGTTACCTCGATTACCTTGACCACCACCACCAAATCCTCCGACGGCAACATAAACTCTTTGAACCCCTTCTTGAACAGTCGCAAATTCTTCGAACTCACGTACCTTTTTATTTGTATAATCTAAGCTTTTTCCATCAGGGGCCATAAAAATAAGAAAGAGCACATTTCTATCTTGTGCTGGTGCAAATTCTTTTGGTAAGGCCCTTATAAGTAAAAGAGATGAGAGAAAAATTATAAAAGATGTTATTAAGACAATTGCTTTATGTTCTAGAGACCATTGGAGAGTCTTGAGATAAAAAGTTCTCGTCTTAACAATGATGTTGTCGACCCACTGATGAATAAATAATCCTTTATCCTTATGAGATAAGAATTGAGAGCATCTCATAGGGGTAAGAGTCAGTGCTTCTAATGAAGATAAAGAGACAGCGATACATAAGGTAACTGCAAACTCAAAAAAGAACTTTCCTTCAATACCTGGCATAAGGGTTATGGGTGCAAAAATAGCTATTAAGGCCAGAGTTGTTGCAATTACGGCAAATGTAATTTCTTTTGATCCCACAAATGCTGCTTTTATTTTATCAGTTCCCATTTCTCTATGACGAACGATATTTTCAAGCATAACAATAGCGTCGTCGACTACAATTCCGACTGCCAAAGTGATCCCTAAAAGTGAGAAAGTATTCAAGGTAAATCCAAAAAGGTCCATGAAGGCAAAAGTACCAATAACAGCGGTAGGTATTGCTAATAAAATATTTGTTGTGGCCGAAAAAGTTTTAAGGAATAACCAGCATACAAGTGAAGTCAGGAGGGCTGATAACAAGAGCGAAAAAATAAGCTCATCTACACTGTCTTTTACAAATTGGGTTCCATTAAAGTTAACAGACAAGTCTGTGCCTGGTGGTAGTGATTTATTAATGACATCGATTTTTTCTATAACGGAATCGGCCGTTTTGACGGCATTTACTCCTCTTTGTTTTACAATGGCTATACCAAGTGCAAAGACTTTATCGGCCCGAGATACTCTTTTAAGATTTTCAATACCTTCATAAACTTCCGCGATATCATCGATTTTTATTGATATATAATTGGGGCCCCCACCTCTTTTTGTAATTGGAAAGTCTTTGAATTGTTGGGTTTTGGTGGCCTCACCTATAAAGCGCGCTAAGGATTCAGAATCTGCTTTTTCAAATTTACCTGCGGCAAGCTCAAGGTGTCCACTTTTAACGCTTTGTAAAACATCTAATGCGGTTAGATCATATTTTTTTAATTGTTCGTTTAATAAATCAATACGCATCATGGGCTCATGAAAACCAAAAGCACGTACCTCTGCGACACCGTCTACTGTAGACAATCTATCCCTAATACGATCTCTAAAAAGAATCATAATCTCTCTCATACTGAGAGTTTTTGATTTCAGGGATAGGTACATAATGGGGCGGTCATCAGCATTTGATTTTGTTACTGTAGGGGGATCTATTACGCCTGGTAGAAACCTCTGGGCACGACCAATTAGGGTTTGGACTTCTTGTAATGCGAAGTCAATATTTCTATTGATATCAAACTCAAGTGTAATTCTTCCATTGCCTCTGTTGGCGGATGATGTAAGGTTTCTTATTCCTTGCATACTGACAAGAACATTTTCTACAGGTTCGAGTATATCTTTTTCAATAACTTCAGGTGTAGCACCTTCATAATCGTATCGTACCGATACTGTTGGGTAGTCAACATCAGGATTTTCATTAACCCCAAGTTTATTAAAACCCAGTAAACCAAAAAGAATTATGGCGAACATTAACATCCAAGCGAAAACCGGATTTCTAATGGAAATTTCAGGTAGTCTCATATGAGAGTGTCTCCTAAAAAGAGTTTAATGGAATACCAGTTCATGGCCAAATCATTAATAGCATTGGTAAGTTGTCGTTCTATGTCGATAAGGTCATCAAGTGTTCGGGAAAGTTCTATATAACTGAGTAGGCCTTTTTTATATTCACTCGTTTGGAAGAGATAGCTTTTTTTTCCCAGATCAACGGCCTTTTGGAGACGATTGATATGGGTTAACTTTTTAGAATGCCTTTTTATATGCATGTCATAAAAAGTTTCTATATTTCTTTGGGCCTCAGTTTTTTTCGCTCTGGCCAAATATAATTTAGCTTTTTCAATTTCTACTTTATGTGAAGTTTCTCCAAAACTGAAAAGGGACCAGCTCAAATTGAGAGAGATATCATAATCATCTACACTATTAGTTCTTTTATTTAAATATGCGTTTGACTGAAGGCTAATCTTAGGTCTGTATTCACTTTTAATGATGTTTACTTGTTCTTGGGCGCTTTGTATCTCTGTTTTGAGTAATTTAAGTTGAGGAACTGATTGAAGTTTGTTTTTCCATTGAAGGGGAACTTCGGAATAATCTTGCCACGAAATAATAGTATCTTTGTCTTCAATGAAGTCTATACCTAGGAGTTGATTTAATTCTGATTGATAAAAAAGAACTTCTTCTTCTATCGAAAGAAGGTTGGCCTTAAGCCTTTGAAGTTGAGATTGTCCAGAAAAGTAATCAGCTTTACTGACTCTTCCGATCTGACTTCTTCTTTTAACTTCTTTTAAGGCCTTCTCAAGAACCATTATTTGTTTTTTTAGGTTGTTAAGGTTTGTCGATGATTTTTTATACTGAAAGTAACTGATATTAATTTTAGAAAAATGATCGAGCTTTTTTATAAGGTTATTATATTCAACTAAATTGGGAACTATTTTTTTAAGTCTAAAATAAGTATATTCTTTGCCACCATTGTAGATGCTTTGTTCTAGGCGTGCTTTAAGTTCGCTGTCCCACCTGTTAAATCCCGATTTGCTTGTCAAAGTCTTATTTCCGTAATCTAAGTTTGCTTGAATTGATATTTCAGGCATAAACCCCGTTTTTAATAAAGAGACTTCGTCCTTTGCTCTTTGGGTTTCAATTTGATTACGTTTAAAAAGTTGGTGGTTGGAATGGGCAAGTTCTAAAATTTTTTTGAGATTATCCTTTGGATAACCAGATGGCTGCCAAAGACTAAAAAGTAAAACTAAGGTTAATTTCATACACCATATGATGCCCAAATGAGAAGAATATGCAAAGCTTTATGTGGGTAGAGTTTTATTTGTCTAACTTGAATTTGATGTGATTATAAAACTCTTGAATCTTCCACATGACGGCCGGAATATCTTTAAAAAACTTTAAGGGAAGAAAATAAATAGTACTCTTCTTTTTTGCCATTATGCTCGATTTTGGATTTAATTTGTTCTCTACGATAAGCCCTTCTAGGCAAAACTCTAGCTTTTTAACAATTCGAGTTTGCTGGTTATCTTTAAATTCAAGCTCACCACCTAACACAAGGCATATATGAGGGCCTTTTGGTATTGGGATTGATTTACCAGGTTCAATATCAATTGGTATAATCAATTTAGAGATTTTATTGATACTAGGAGATGCGGCCACTTCATTAAATAACCACATTTTACCAAGCAATGATTTTATTTGTCTTTTTTCCTTAATTCCTTCGTATAGATTATTTTCTTTGGCAAAGCTTCGGTAGAGAGTCGCCGATATTTTTAATGCAGTTACATGGCTGGATGCAATATATGTCTTTTTTCTTTCTTTATTTAATAATGCGCTCATTTCACCAATCATAGACCCAGCATTTAAGAAATGATTAATCTCTCTACCAGGTTCAATGACTTCAGTAGTTCCTAAAAGGCTTAAGTAGAAATAGTTGTTTGTTTCACCTTTTTTAAGAATAGCATTGCCAGGGGCAAAGGTTTCGATAGGGCAGTTAAGAATATCTTTAAATAATTTTTTATCAAGCTCTGGAAAGTAGGCCTTCAGATATTCAAAAGCAAACCTTGTTGTCGAATGTGTATGCGACTTGATAAGAACATCGACTTGACCAAAAGTAGCACGTTCTCCAATTTGTTTTTCAGTATTATTTAGCTTTCGGCCCGTATGGGATAATACTTTTTTAGCAGATTTGTCCTTAATAAAATCTTCAGCACATCCATGGATCATGGCGCCACCAATATCTATTTTTTTAATATCAGCTGGGATGAGATAAGATTTTTTAACTTTTTCATAAAATGTTTTGGTTATGCCAGGTGCGGAGCTGTTTGTGGTTATCATATTCTTTAATACTTCTAGCCGACTTGTATCTGCCATATGATAATAAGATTTATATCCATTATCTGATAAAACTCGAAAATAAAACATTGTGTTTTCAACAGGGTGGGGGGAAAAGATAGGTTTTACTTCAAGCCCTTCGATATTATTAAATTCTTCTGCTTGTAGCTCTTTAATATCAAAGAACTTACTTAGCACATTAGGTATATTGACGAGTGCTGAAAGCTTTTTATCGACGCTCATTTTGACTGGTTTGGTAGCATAGTATTCTATCTTATGATCTGATTGTAATAAGGCGGTAAGACCAGAAAAGTGATCATCGTGACAATGAGTATGAAATATTCCTTTAATCTCATTTATACTGATACCAAGTGAATGAAGAGTGTTTTTTATGTTTGGGCCAGCATCAATGAGGTAAAGGTCTCCATCGTGAACTACGACCGAGCTCATACAAGGATTATTAATATCCCATCCATCTCCTTCTCCTGAATGAATGATGGCAAAATGCTCACGGTAAATATGATAAAAACCAAGATGGTAGGCGGGTTCATAGACTTCGCCTTCTGATAAATTTAGATCAATACTTACTCTTTCATTTTTATAATTTAATTCAAACTTATTAATATCTTTTCTTTTTATCGTAATACCATTTTTTATAGCAATTTCTTCTTCGGCCAGCTCTTTTGTGATAATAAATTCCTTTAAGCTTTTAATTTCACCAAAGGCAAATTTTAGTTTTAAGCGCATTTGTTCTTTGGCCTCTTTGTCAGAAAGACCTGCTTTGATCATTTCTTTATGGGAAGTAAGCCCATAGTTTCCTCTATAAATATAGTTAATCTGACTATTTATTTGTCGTTTTGTCCCAATGAGAATAGGTCTTTGCCCTTTATTGTTGGGATGATTTGGAATAAACATTCCTTGTCTATAAATCATTTGTAAAACAGGGAACTCCGCGAGATTTGATAACTCACCATTTTGAATTGAATAATCAGAAAGAAGAATTGCATTAGGGCCAGTCTCAAAAGTGACATTGTCTTCAGTGACTTCTTTTATAAAACCATTTCTAATTAGATGCTTTACGATATCGGCAGGACAGCCACATAAAAGATAAAACTCTTGTTCCGGTATACTGATCCAGTACACTCCTTTTGTAACAAAGGTTTTTTCAATCTTTTTCAAATCAGTCCTTTTTATGTAAATACCAAAGCTTATCGACAGATTAGTTGATTTAATTGATCTAGATAATTTAGTTTTTTTTATATTATTTCAGAGGGTTACTTTATTAAGTTAAAAAAACTATAAATAATTATGGTTGATGAGGTAAAAAGATTTCAAATCCTCTTGGGTCATGGAAGTCTGGGATGTCTCTTGGGTGGGTAAGAGCAAAGTAACTAAGCTCACCCTGCAGGTTTTTTATGACGGCCGAAATACCAATTTTCTTAAAAAATTTAACTTCATTGAATAAAGGGATGCCAATAGCATATTTAATATTATGATTACTTATAATTTCCCTATCGATACTTGGTGAAAAAACATCTTTTATCGTCTTTGGATCTTGACGGTAGGTTAGAAACTCAAAAATATTCCAGTCTCCCGTTGGAGCTATATTAAATTCAAAATAATGGGTATTACCTTCGTCGGCCATAAATAGTTCAAAGCAAGTCGACTCCCAGAGTTTATCCGCTTGAACAGGGGCCCCTTTTGTGGGAGGTAAGAATATATTATCAAGCTCGCCCTCTAATTCAATGGTAAGCCAGAGTTGATTAAAGGTACGAGCAATTTGACCGTATATTAAATAATCATTTTCGGTTTTAAATGGCTTGAGTGAAAACTCAATCATTTGTTATTAATAAGACCATTTAAAAAGTCCATTGGTAATGGAAAGAATGTTGTACTTTTTCCTTCACCAGAAGATATTTCTTTCATGGTATCAAGATATCTTAGAGTAATAGCATTTTTTTGTTCACCCAGAATTCTTGCGGCCTCTGCTAACTTGATTGAAGCATCGAGCTCACCTTGTGCGGATATAACTTTGGCCCTTTTATCCCTTTCGGCCTGGGCCTGTTTCGCCATTGCTTTTTGCATATCGATTGGAAGGTCAATCGCCTTTACTTCAACAGCAGTTATTTTAATACCCCATGGCTCTGTTTGTTCATCTAAAATACTTTGAAGTTTTATATTGATTTTATCTCGGTGAGCAAGAATATCATCTAATTCAAATTGACCAATAACTGACCGAAGTGTCGTTTGAGAGATTTGTGCTGTGGCAGAAAGAAAGTCCTCAACAGAGATGACGGATTTATCAGGATGCTCAACTCTAAAGTAAACAACGCCATTAACTTTAATTGTAACGTTGTCACGGGTAATAATATCTTGAGAGGGGACATCCATTGTTACAGTCCTAAGGTCAACTCTTCTCATCTTTTCAATTCCGGGGATAAGAATGATAAGACCAGGCCCACGAACACCTACAAAACGCCCAAGTCTAAATACCACTCCTCTTTCATACTCATTAAGGATCTTAATCGTATTAAAAAGAAGAATGATTAATAAAATAATAAAGGGTAAAAATGTATACATATCCCGAACTCCTATATTGTAAGGATCATATTGTCCTTATCCTCACTCTCTACAGTAATGTTATCGCCTTGTTTGTATATACTTCGGCTCTTTGCTTTCCATAACTCGCCATGGATTTTAACTTGATAATAATGCCAACCAGATTCTTCAGAGTCTAGGATATTCATAATCATCCCAGCTTTACCGGCGAGATTATAATAGTCCTCTTTAAGTTTTCCCTCACTTTTTTTATGATCCCAATAAAAAAATAAGGCCATGGCCCCAATAAAAATAACTATTGCAGCAATACTTCCAAAAATAAGTCCATAACTAACATTCATATAGGCATTATCCGTTCTAAACAAAAACATAGACCCAGAAATTAGGGCCCCTAAACCTAGTAATGTTAGGATACCGTAACTCGTTATATAAATCTCCATAATAAAAAGAATGAAGGCCAAAACTATAAGGCCCATAGCGCCAAAGTTAAGAGGAAGAACTTGAAATCCAATCCCAGCAAGTACAAGGGCAACGACGCCAATACTTCCAGCTATGAATCCACCTGGTGCTTGTAATTCCAAATATATTAAAGCAGCACCTATCAAAAATAAAATATAGGCCAGGCCTGGGTTAGCAAAAATATCAAGCAGTTGTTGACCAAAGTCCATTTTAAATTCAACAAAGCGAGGGTTTTTGGAGTTTAAGGTAACCTCTTTTCCTTTAAGGGTGATCTTTTTACCATCAATTTGATCGACAAAATCTCCTAAATTGTTGACGATGCCATCAATAAGCTTTTGTTCAAGGGCCTCTTTAGATTTAAAGGTTTTGGCCTTTTCTACCATTTCTCCAAAAGCTTTAACGTTTCGGCCTCTACTCTCGGCCATTGATTGAACAATACCAACAAGCGCATTTATGGCCTTTGCTTTAACATCTTTTTGTTGAATATCACCGGACATTTGAATGGGAGTGGCGGCCCCAATACTTGTTGCGTGGGACATAAAAAGCAAATGAGCACCACTAGAGAGAATAGCGCCGGCACTTGTGGCAGAGGCACCTTCAGGGGTTACCCAAACGGCAACGGGAACATCACTTTCACCAAACTCGGTAAGGATTTCTTGTGTCGTCGATACTAACCCACCAGGTGTATTGAGTTTGATAAGAATTAAATCAAACCCCTCAGTGTGGGCCTTTTTAAATGATTGTTCAATATAACTTTTGGTGGCGGGATTAATAGAGGAGTTTATTTTCAACTCTAGAATCTGATAAATGGGATAATCATTGGCCAGCAAAGTAAAAGGAAGTAATAAAAGGTATAATAATTTTTTCATGTTTAACTCAATTTATCATAATGAGACATGAATCATAGACTCATTGCTTAAATAGAATCTAGAGTAAAAGCCTCGTTTAAATCAGCAATAGTGACTTTAAGCTCAAGCTCACTTTCTAGAAGTGTCTTTAAGTTAGACAAGGATCTTTGCTCACCATGATTTAAAATGATTAGTTTTGGGTTTATTTTACTTTGTCTTAGCCAGTCCAATGTATCGAGATAATCAGCATGGGCCGATAAGGCATCAACATAAAAAATGTCGGCCTCGACACGAAATTCTTCTTTGTGAAGTCGAAGCTTTTTCTCTCCATTGATGAGAATTCTACCCTTGGTTCCTTCAGGTTGATAGCCAACAAATATGATACCGTTTTTCTTGTCTTCAATCCGGCTTTTGACATGATGAACAACTCTTCCACCATCTAGCATACCTGAGGCACTAACAATGATCATCGCCTGTGATTTAAGTTCATTAAGCTCTTTACTGTCTCGAACAGTTTCAATCTCAATAAGTGTGGGAGGGAAAATATTATTATCTTTTAGCACTTCTTCTTTTATAAACTTTTCATCTAAGTTTCTTTGAAAAATGCTATTGGCCTTACGAGAGAGGGGGCTATCCAAATAAACAGGAACTCGTGGAATAAGACCATTTTCCATAAGTTTTTTGATGATATAGAGAATATCCTGAGTTCTTCCCACTGAAAAACTTGGTATCACGGCCACACCATCTCTTTTAAGAATGGTTCTAAGAAAAAGCTCTAAAACATCTATAGGTGATGTTCTCGGATGAAGTCTATCTCCATAGGTAGACTCTAGAACGAGATAGTCACATTCACAAAGAGTAGAGGGTTTTTTTAATAAAACGTTTCTATCGTGACCAATATCCCCTGAAAAAATAATATTTTTGGGACCACTTTTTGTTTGAGCTGTAATTCTAATATAACTAGCTCCAAGAATATGTCCTGCCCAGAAAAACTCTATGCTTAAGTTATCGCTAATTTCGGTCTTCGTATTGAACTCAATTGTTTCAAATTGTGAGAGAATTTTTTCAGCATCTTTTTCTGTATAAAGAGGAAGTGCAGGGTTGTGACGGCTAAATTTCTTTTTATTGGCATATTCAGCATCTTCTTGATGGATCTTTGCTGAGTCCATAAGAAGTATTTTACAAAGCTCAAATGTTTCAGGTGTTGAGTATATCTTTCCCCTATAACCTTGTGCTGCTAAACGCGGAAGTAAACCCGAATGATCAATATGAGCATGGGTAAGGAAAATTGCCGTGATATCATTGATTCTTTGAAAAGAGTTCCAATTTAAGGCACGAACCTTACTACCACCCTGAAATAGGCCATAATCAATAAGATAGTTTTCATGTTCAAGCTCTAGTAATGTTTTAGAACCTGTTACACCCTGAGCAGCACCTAAAAATGTTAGTTTCATCTATTCCCAAATTATTTTGTCGCTTTGGTTGTACCACTCGTTTAATCTAGGGCCATACTTTGACTCTATTTCATTTCTTTTAATTTTTAATGTTGGAGTAAGGATTCCATTTTCGGTACTCCATTCATCATGAGATACGACTATATGGTTAAGCCTCTCATAGTTTTCGACTTCATTATTAATTTCTTGAAGTAATACATCCATCTTGGACTTTATTTCTTCTTTGCTTTCTTTTTGGCCACCTTCACTAAGTACGACGATTGCCATTGGTTGAGGATGGCCAGAGCCCATAACACAAACTTGTTCTATAATAGGAGAACGTGAAAATAATTTTTCAATAGGACTTGGTGCTACGTATTTTCCTTTGGCCGTTTTAAATAATTCCTTTACTCGACCAGTAATTTTTAAATGGCCATTATTATCAATTTGACCTTGATCACCTGTATGAATCCAACCTTGTTCATCAAGGACTTCTTTTGTGAGCTCTGGATTTTTGTAATAGCCAATCATATTGGCCTTTGAGCGCAGTAATATTTCTCCGTTTTCTCCAATCTTTGTTTCAGAATCAGGCCAACTTTGTCCAACCGTTCCAAATTTAATATTTCCTGGAAGGTTAAAAGTTCCGTAACAAAAGTTTTCTGTCATACCATAGGCTTCATGTATTTCAATTCCTAGCTTCTTCCACCAGTTCAGAAGATCTACAGATATAGGAGCAGCACCTGAAACAGCTAAGCGACAGTTTTCTAATCCAAGGGCCGATTTAATTTTCTTTCTAATTATTGAATTAAGGACAGGTATTTTAAGAAGTATATTAAGTTTATGTTGAGGCATCTTAGCAAGAATACCCATTTGAAACTTTGTCCAGATTCGAGGAACGGCCATAAAAACTGTTGGCTTTGACTCGGTTAAGTTTTGTGCAAATGTATCTAGACTTTCAGCAAAGCTTATTTGACCACCAGAGTATAATGTGGCCACTTCTATAATGAGTCTTTCAGCAACATGAGCAAGTGGAAGATAGGAGAAGAATCTCTCCTTCGGTGTTAACTTTAATATATCTGTGGCCGTAACGATAGGGCATGCGAAAGTTTCAAAAGTGTGCATAACACCTTTAGGCGTTCCAGTAGTTCCACTTGTGTAGATGATAGTACAAAGATCATCATTCTTAGTTTCAATGGGGGCCTGGTAAGCTTGTTTGTCTTTTGTGAAATCATTCCACGACTGACAGTCTGAGTTTGTCCAGTGAGGGAAGTGAATCCATGGTATATCATTTTTGAGGTTTGCTTTTTGTTTATCCCATTCATCTAGTTTTCCAGCAAAGAGTAGCTTGGATTCACTATGAGTTATTATTTCTTGAATGGCATCAGAGCTTAGAGTTGGATAAATAGGAACACTAACATGTCCTGCCATCCATATGGCCAAATCTGACATTATCCAGTGGGCACAGTTTTTAGATAAAAGAGCTATTTTACTCTTGGGTGGAAGGTTAAGGTCTAAGAGAGCTTGGGCCATCTTTCTGACTTCTTGACCGGCCTCAGACCAAGTTGTTTCATGCCATGTCCCTTCTAGCGGTTGTCTGAATAACACTGCGTCAGGAGTTGCTTTTTCAAAGTGTACAAATCGTTCAAGTGGTAATGAAAGGGGTTTACTCATTTTTTTATCTCTTTAATGTTGACAACTAGGCTGATAGTTTACGTTATTAATTAAGTCACATCAATATTTTTAAGGTGAGGAAGATGAAGAAGTTTGATGCAATCGTTATTGGTTCAGGAATGGGGGGAATGTCATGTGCTGCATCTCTTGCCCTTTTTGGTAAAAAGGTTCTAGTCGTAGAACAACACTATGTTGCTGGAGGAATGACGCACACTTTCAAAAGAAAAAACTTTGAATGGGATGTTGGAGTACACGCTTTAGGTGAAATGGGACCAAATAGATTGCCTGGAAAACTTGTGCAGTGGCTATCTCAAAATAAACTTAAGATGAATGCCTATGGCTTTCCCTACGAAACCTTTTTCTTTCCTGAAAAAGAAAAATTTGAATACCCAAATGATAAAGAAGGGTTCAAGAAAAACTTAATTGAAAGATTTCCTAAAGAAGAAAAAAGTATTGAAAAGTATTTTAATATTATCAATGAAGTTGGAAAGCTTGCTAAAGTTCATTTTTCATCAAGATTATTGCCTTCATTTATTGAAGGACTAATATCACCATTGGCCAAAAGAAAATTTCACTATTGGTCGGATAAAACCGTGGCCGAGGTATTGGATGAGTTATTTGTTGATTCTAAATTAAAATCTATCCTCTCAGGTCAATGGGGTTATTATGGTGCTGCTCCAAGCAAGGCCAGCTTTTTTATTCACGCTATAACGACAAGACACTTTTGGGAGGGTGCCTATTATCCGGAAGGTACTTCAAAAAAAATAGCAGAAACTTTTCTTGGCTCTGTTGTCGATAATGGGGGCGAAGTTCTTTTAAAAACAAGGGTAGATGAACTTATCTGGGAGAAGAGTCGTGTCGTTGGTGTAAAAACCAACCAGGGAGAGTATCATGCGCCTTTAGTTATTTCTGCCATTGGAGCTAAAGCAACCGTAAATAGGCTTCTTCCTTCAGAATATAAAAAACAAAAATGGGTAAGTGAGATTAACGAACTAGAGCAAAGCCCCAGTCACCTTTGTCTTTACCTTGGGTTTGAAGGCGATATTAAGCCTTTAGGTGCAACAGAAAGTAATCAGTGGTGGTGTGAAACTTGGGACTTTGAAAATACTTTTTGGGATCTTGAAAAAGATGAAGCTCCTATTCTTTATACTTCTTTTCCTTCTCTTAAAGACCCAGAACACGTTACAACTGATAAGCAAGGACAAACTTTGCATACAGGGGAAGTCGTAACTTTTGTAAAATATGAAGATTTTAAAAACTGGGAAGGTACAAAAGTAGGACGTCGTGGGGACGATTACAAAGCTTTCAAAAAAAGTATTGAGCAAAAGATGATGGCCCAAATTACAAAGCACTTACCAGAGCTAATGAAGAAGTGTGTGTATCACGAGCTATCAACTCCTCTTTCTACTACTCATTATTGCGAAGCACCTCAAGGGGCCATATATGGGTTGCTTCCGACACCTAAAAGATGGAGAACCAAAGCATTAAGACCTAAAACACCCATAAAAGGCTTTTATATGACTGGCGCCGATATAGGGACATTAGGAGTCGTTGGTGCTTTAATAGGTGGAGTATTAACGGCGGCAAGTATAGATAAAAGAGTAGCCAAAAAATTCATGGGAAAATAAAGATGATGATGTTGTTTTTACCGGCCTTTATAGGTGTTATAGGTCTTTTACAAGGGGCCTTAAATAAACAGATTGGTTTAAAAATTGGTGTGGCCCAGGCCGTTCTTATAAATATGGTGCTGACTCTTATTTTTTCAATCGCCTTTTATTTTCTCACTTTGAACTATCCAAAGCTAATGCCTGAGATTTTTCGGATTAGAACTTCCATATCCACATGGCAGTGGTGGTATATCTGGCCTGGAGTATTAGGGCTTTTGATTGTAGCACTTGTTCCTTGGGCCATTTCAGAAGTGGGAATGGTTAAATTCACTATCATTTTGGTCGCATCGCAAATGATCTTTTCATGCTTTTGGGATGTTTCTATAGAAAATATTCCCTTAAGTCTCTCAAAAGTTTTTGGAATGTTTCTCTGTCTTGTAGGTACGGCCTTTATTGTTTATAAACGATAGGTGTTAAACTTTAATATCAAGATATAGAGGACAGTGGTCACTACCAAGAACGTTCCTGTCGTGGAAACAGTCCTTAACCTTTTTTAATAATTGATTGGATACACAAAAATAATCAATCCTCCACCCTATATTTCTCGCTCGACAATCGCCTCTATAAGTCCACCAGGTGTACTCATCTTTCTTATCTGGGTGTAAATAGCGAAAAGCATCGACAAAGTCCTCTTTTAGGAATTCATCCATCCACTTTCTTTCAATTGGCAAAAAGCCTGAAGTCTTTTGATTCGTTTTTGGGTTTTTTAGATCTATTTCATGGTGGGCCGTATTGAAGTCTCCTGTTATAACAACTGGTTTGCTTAATGTATTTATATATTTATGAATAGCTTTGCTGTATTTAAGTTTATAAGGAACTCTTTCATGATCTCTACCCCCATTAGGGAAATAACAGCAAAATAATATAAAGTTCTTAAACTCTGCAATTATAGTTCTTCCTTCAGAGTCGAATTCTTTTTTATTTATACCTTTAGTTATAGAAATAGGCTTGAGCTTCTTCTTGATCATAAGTCCTACTCCCGAATATCCTTTTCTTTCAGCGCTATGGAAGTAACAGTTATAAAGAGGGTGATTGACGATCTCATCAGGTATCAGGTGTTCACATGCTTTGGTTTCTTGAAAACAGATAACATCTGGTTTTTCCGATTCGATCCATTCCAGCAAGCCTTTTTTAAGGCAGGCCCTTATCCCATTGATATTCCAACTCGCTATTTTAATAAGTGTCTCCTTGCAACATATATCTGGCATATTTCGGACTAATTCTGGCCCTTCAATTTCACAATATCAAGCGGTTAAGTATTTAAAATCCTGTTGTATTAAACTAATTTTATAGAGTATTGGTAAAAAGCCCTGAGATATTTACGCTCAAGACTTTATATTTAAAAACAAGAACCGATGAGTTCTTAGTTTTAACAAACAAGCTAGGTGTCTACAATATTGTACTTAGTTTTATTTATCAGGGGAGAGAAAATGCGTTGTTTTGAGAATATTGCAAAATTGATTAAAACAAAAAGACTTAGTCATCCAAAAGGATACTCACAGTCTGAATTGTCACACTTGTTAGGATATAAAAATGGTCAGTTCATTAGTAACGTAGAAAGGGCCCTTTGCAATATTCCTCTAAAAATGTTGGGGAGAGTATCTGAAATCCTTGATATTAACAGTGAAGATATAAAAGATGCGATCCTGAGAGATCATGATAAAACACTTGATAATTATCTAGAGGTTTCTCAAAGAGAAACTGAAAATAATGTGACTCACTTAGATGAAAGAAGAGAGCACAAGTCAGAAGATGAAAAAACTATTAGTACTTTTAATGAAGCTGGTAGTGATAGCTGGAGACAAACAGGGTAATTAATTTCAATTTAAATAATTAAAAGTGAGGGCCTATTTAGGCCCTTTTTTATTTGAGGCCTTTGTAGGCTTGATAGTCTTCAATACTTCCTATACTTTCTTCGGTATCCTCTTTAAACTCAGTACTTTTTTGAGATGGAAGTAGATGAGGATCTTCAATGACGTCGTATTGAGCTTTATTTTCTTCTAATGAATGATTTTGGGAATAATCAATGTCTTCTTTGTATTTATTGATCCTTGAATTGAGAAGTTTTTTTTCATCTTGACTAAGGGAGTCTTCAAAGGATCTCACTTGTTCAATTGTATTATTAAAGGCTTTCTCTAATTTCACTTTCTGATTAGGATCGGCCCTAAAAAAGAGCTCATAAAATTTTTTTCTTGCGACAATATGCTGCTCAAGAAGGTTCATATACTTTTTAAAAATGCGTTCCTCAGGACTAAGGTAAGGGCCCTTTTTATTGTAACGCCCTCTGTTATTCCTTTTCCTGTTTTGCTTGTTTTTCTTATGGTGACTTCTCTTATAATTCATAATTACTTTTATATGCCGTTTTTAACGGTGTGTAAAAGGATCAAATTTTTACACGTTGGGACTATAAAAAAAAAATTAAAATGGTATTTATCTAAATAATTAATAAAACGTAGTTATAAATGGGAGATAACAATGGCAAATAAGCGCGTAAAAGTGGCCATAACTGGCGCCGCTGGACAAATTGGTTATGCATTAGTTTTTAGAGTTGCTTCGGGGCAAATGTTTGGTCCAGACACAGAAGTAGAGCTTCAGCTGATCGAACTACCTCACGCATTAAACGCTCTTGAAGGTGTTAAGATGGAACTCGACGATTGTGCCTTTCCTCTTTTAAAAAACATAGTTACGACAGATGATATTAACGTTGGTTTTAAAGATGCAGACTGGGCCGTTTTAGTTGGGTCGGTACCACGTAAAGATGGAATGGAAAGAAGTGACCTTCTTAATATAAATGGAAAGATTTTTACGGCACAAGGAAAAGCTATCAGTGATAATGCCAAGCCAACATGTAAAGTTTTTGTTGTCGGAAATCCTTGTAATACAAACTGTCTCATTGCTATGAATAATGCTCCAAATATTCCTAATGAAAACTTTTTTGCTATGACTGCTCTTGATGAAAATAGGGCCAAAACACAGTTAGCACAAAAGGCCGGAGTTGATGTTACTGAAGTAACGAATGTAACAATTTGGGGGAATCATTCAGCAACTCAATATCCAGATTTTTATAATGCTAAAATCAATGGAAAACCTGCCAGTGAAGTTATTAACGATGATGCATGGTTAAAAGAAGAGTTTATTTCTGTCGTTCAAAAAAGAGGTGCTGCTATTATTAAAGCGAGAGGGGCCTCATCAGCAGCTTCGGCCGCGAATGCCGCAGTTAATGGAATATATAACCTAACTCATGATACAGTCGCAGGTGAAACATTCTCAATGTGTCTCACTTCGAAAGGAGAGTATGGGGTAGATGAAGGTCTGATCTTTTCTTTTCCTTGTAGAGTAGAAAATGGTGAGCTTAAAGTGGTTCAAGGTATTGAGCATAATGAATTTGGAAAAGAAAAACTTAGTGCCACACTTACTGAGCTTCAAGGTGAGCGTGATACAGTCAAATCAAACGGTTTAATTTAACTTTCTTTAATGAGATTATGGTAATGCCTCTGCTCTTCAATAGACAGAGGCTTTACTGATTCGTCAATGGTTTTTCGAATTCCTTTTTCTGCAATGATTTGGTTTAGTTTGCTGATATCAAGTACAACATTCTTTATTAGTTGATGAACCCACTGAGGAATCGATTCCTTATATTTTGTAGAAGAAATTTTAACTAGTTGAGTATCCTCTAGAGCAATTGCATTGGCGGTCCTTGGGTGTTTGGTAAAAAAGCTCATTTCACCAAAAAATTCACCTTTTTTAATAATCGCTAAGGGCGTGACCATAGTACCTTTACTTGTGCAGATGAAAAGTTTACCGCTTATAACTTTATATATGTCATGTAGTTCTTCCCCCTGCTTACAAACGAGTTGATCCTTTTTAAACTCTAGAAATTCTCCTTCCATCTTTCCTTCCTCATTTATAAAAGTGGCGCAATTTTTTCTTCTAATTCTTCTATCAGATAATTAAAATGAGATTCTTCGGGCATTTTTTCAGGAGTAAAGTTTTCTTTTTCCCCAAGTGTTCTATTTACTATTGAGTAAAAATCTATCGTTATAACACTTTGTTCTTGGGCCATTTTTTTCATGACTTTATTGATTAAGATTGATGCTTTACGATCATTACAATTATATGCATTGGCCTTTTCAAGTGCTGATATGGCCATATTGAGTCTGCCTAGCTCAAGGAAAGTTTTACCATAAATATACCATGCACGTGCATTGGCCAAAGTATTTCTCATAATCAATTCAAGTAAAGTCAGAGAATCCTTTAGCTTTCCTTGCTTTTGAATTTTTTCTACCAAATTGAGTTCATTTTCTAGTTTATCGTTGGTTGATGCCAAACAATTTTTTTCCGGTTTACTTAAAAGATCTATTGGAGGGACAACAACAATGAGCTCTGATTTTTGAGATAGAATTTTTCTTGCCATTTCTTCTAAGGCAAATCCATAAAGGGATAGGTGAAGCTCTTTTTGTTGAAGTTGTTGTTTTGGTGAAAGAATTTTTAAGTACTCATGATATTCATCAAGGTGAACAAAATTAGGTAAGTAGTAAAAAAACTTTGATAGCCAAGGGTAGTTACTTACCCAGCGGTTGATTTTAGCGTTATGGTAAGATTCAAATGATTTTTGTATTTTATTGTAATCTTCAATATGAACAAGCTTTTCTAAAAACTCTTCACTACCTCCCATGTAGACAATGACAGGTGGGAACCTCCTTAAGGATTTTATTTTATCTAATGTTCTATGAATACCTTCTTTTGGTTGGGACCAATTGAAAACCTTAACTGGCCTAGAAAAAGTCTGACCGAATAGACTTTGTATTTGGGGAATATAGTCTGACATATGGTGACCTAATCGGTCTCCGACAATAAGGACATGTGAGTCTTCGGCCAAGCGTATTCGTGGATAGTGCTGCTTTTCTATTATATAGGTGTAGGGATAGTTCTGAGTAGGTAGGGTATAGGCATAGTAAGTTAACGCAGCGAGCATGAGGGCGGTAAATATACTTAATTTCTTCATGAAAACAAAACCTTATATGTTTTCCATTTTAGCTTTAATTATGGATTTATGCATTAAATTTATCAGCTGACAGATTGCCGAACATAATAAGTTTGGTTATAAGTCTATGGAATAAAGTGTCATATGGGTGATTTATGATTCCTGAGTTATTAGCTCCGGCAGGAAATTTAGAAAAGTTAAAAGTCGTAGTATCCTATGGCGCCGACGCAGTTTATCTCGGAGGAAAAAATCAATTTGGGCTGAGGGCCGCAAGTGAGAACTTTACCGAAGAAGAACTTTTAGAGGCCGTACATCTTTGCCATCAAAATAATGTTAAGGTCTACGTTGTTTTAAATAGCTTTTTTCACAATAAAGAAATACACCAACTTCCCCTTTATTTAGACTTTCTTGAGTCAATTAAAGTCGATGCTGTTATTGTCAGTGACCTTGGTGTAGTTGAATTGATAAATTCACATTGTTCCATCCCTATTCATTTATCAACCCAAAGCTCATGCCTTAACTCCTATAGTGCCCAATTTTGGAAATCAAGAGGGGTAGAGAGAATAGTATTAGGAAGAGAAGTATCCCTCGATGAAGCACAAAAAATTAGAGAGCAAACAGATATAGAACTAGAGATGTTCGTCCATGGTTCCATGTGTATGGCCTACTCCGGTAATTGTGTTATCTCCAATTATACTTCTGGTAGAGATAGTAATCGTGGTGGTTGCGCTCATAGCTGTCGCTTTGAGTATGAGCTAGAAGATAATGGCAAGAAAGTAACTGATACATTTATGAGCTCTAAAGATCTTTTTGGACTCAGACTTCTTAAGCAGTACCAAAAGGCCGGTATAGCTTCTCTTAAAATTGAAGGACGAAATAAAGGCCCTTTATACGCTGGTACAATAACAAAAGTCTATTCTGATGCTCTTAAGGTAATCAAAAAAGGTGAAGAACTCACTGAAAAACTCATCGAGCAATGGGAAGATGAACTCAAAAAAGTTTCTCACCGTGACTATACAGAGGCCAGTTTGGTTCAGAAGGCCTCAAATGATTCTATATACCATCAACGAGAAGAAAGTAATCGGGAGTACGATGTTGTCGGTTTAGTTGCAGATGTCGTCGAAAATGAATTCATTGTTATTGAAGTAAGGAAAAAATTTCAAAAAGGTGAAACACTAGAAGTACTACCTTTTAATGGGCCTATCCATGAACTTATGGCATCCCAGCTATTGTTGATGGATAGTCAAGAGATAGAGTTTACTAACCCTGGTGGTCTCGTAAAAGTTCCCTATATCCCCAATATAGCTGTTAACAATATTGTTAGAAAAAGGGCCAATATATGAAAATTGTGGCCAACTATTCACAGTCCCTAGATATTGACAAAGTTGATGAGCTCTTAATTTGTCCAAACGAATTATCAAGACATGGTGTTGCTTCCTACGAAGAGTTAGCTCCAGCTCTTAAATCAATTAATAAAAGAAAAGTTTTAGTATGGGATATACTAATGGTCCAAAAGGACTTTGAGTATGCTCAAAAACTTATTGAGAACATAGACCTATCTCTTTTTGACTCAATTAGAGTTCAAGATCTTGGTGCTTTAGAGTACATGAGAGTAGAGCACCCTAATATTCCTGTGCAGTTTAATGCTGAGACAGGATTTCATAATACAAAATCACTCGTTGCTATTTGTCAGTCTCATAGAAAATTAGAGAAGATCATTGTTTCTTTGGAGCTAAGTAAAGATAAGTTAAAAGAAATTATTCAAGAGTTATCACCATATTCTATACATTTTGAAATTATGGCCATTGGGCCACTTCTTTTATTTTATAGCCCTCGAAATCTTCTTTCACCTCATTTTAATAAGAGTGCTGAAGGAATAATTTCCGTAAATGGTAAAAGTGAAGAAACACCTCATAAAGGCTTTCGTATTACTGAGAACAGGCACGGAACCTTTATGTTTCATCCAAAAGATCACTCTTTGCTTGATTACTTGGACGAGTTAAAAACATTAGGTGTAGATCACTTTAGAGTTGATAGTACTGAGCTTGTTGCTCAGACTATAAACTTTATCAAATTTCGAAATTCTTCTGACTTAGAAGTGATAAAAAAATCAAAACCTCATATTAAAGGTTATTTCAATGTAAATAAGTCAGATGCTTTATTTACGAGATTAAAAAATAAGCACTTTATAAAAAAAGAAGATGGTTTTATTGGTGAAGTTTTATCCTCACAAAAAGAGTCTTACATTGCCATAAAAATTTTAAAAGAAGGCCTTGTAAAAGGGGCGCCTATTAAAATTGTTACTCCAGAAGGTAAGGAGAAAAGAGTTCTTATTAAAAAAATTTGGAATAGTCGGGGTGATGAATTAAGTGGATCTGAAAAAGGGTCCTTGGCCTATATCGATTATATCAAAGGTGTGAGTAAACGCTCTTTTGTTTATAACAATGCTACTTCTTAAGGTGAAGAAAGGGTCTAAATAAGACAGGAATACCACCATTTTCAAACTCTAAGGGCCTTAAGGCTTCATAATCTTCGGGGACATCCAGATCTCTAATAAATTCACTTGGGGCCACGATACCAATAATATCTGGTTTTCCCCAGTTTATGGCGGACTTAATACATTTATTGAAAAAGCTGAGCTTTTCTTGTTCTGTTTTTAACCTCTTTCCATAGGGGGGATTGATAAGAGTTAGTGTCGGTTTAGGGAAGTTTTCATTAACAGGAGCAAAGAAGTCACTATCTATGTATTGGCAATCAAGTTTGGCATTGGAGGTGTTGGCCTCAAAGGCCTTTTGTGCTTGCTGAGATTGGTCCAGTCCAATAAGTTTATAATTGGGAAGTTTTTTTTGATCTAAGTTGATTGCTTTATTTTTGAGGATTGGGAAGCTTAGAAAATCAAACTCTCTATTATCATTATTTTTGTAAAAGTAAGCGGCCTCAATCAGTAAAGTACCGGCCCCGGCCATAGGGTTGAAAATGACTTTGATAGGTTCTTTAGTTTGCTTTAAACAATAATAAAATAAAGCACTGGCCAGGTTTTCTCTTATACTTGCTATTGAGTTTTGCGTCTTTAATCCTCGTTTATGTAACCTCTCTCCCGATGTATTTATGCTTACGGTACAAGTATCATTGTGGAATCTTAAAAAGACTTCACAACCTTTTTGAGATTCGAGGAATTTACTTTTTTGAGGACGACCTTTTCTATAGGCCTTAAAGGCATCTTGGAATGTTTTTTCTATTTTTCGAGAGTCAAATATTCGGCTGCTGGTTGAACTTGTTTTAATACTTGTAGGCGCTGTAGATATAAAGTCATTCCAATCAATCTTTTTCAGTTTATTAAAAAGCTTAGGGAAATCACGGCATTTGAACTCTGCTATTCGAATAAGTATTCGGTTGGGTATTTTGAGCAGGTAATTCAGACCAAGACCAGTCAATAAATCCGTTTCAATATCAATTCCTCCTTTTTGGGTGTTAAAAGAGAGGTCAGGACACTTCTCTTCAAGCTCCATTGCTGCTAGTTCCTCTAAACCTGGTGGAATTATGATAAAAAACTGATATTTAATTATATTCTCAATCATTTTCTTCTTATAATATATAAATAGGGGTTCTTCTAGGCTTTTAAGGAGTAGGTATTTTATTTAGGAATGCTTTTCATAATTATAGACAAGATTTTGGTCTAGGTAGAACGGCCCTTCTTATATTGGTTTACACAAGTTTTTACTTTATCATTACGGCATTATTACTTAGGCCATTATGGTACCTTTTCATTCCTATAGGGCTTTCGGCGCTTAGTTTGATTTTTAGGCAAAAAATTTGTGAGAGTAGTAATTTAACAAAATTCTTGGCCAATATACCTATACCTACTGGCTTTGCTATTACCGGCTATATTTCCGTGGGAGATATCGATCAACTAAGTCACGTCTTAGCGAGAAAAGATCACTGGGCCATTGCCTTTGATAACTTTTTTTTTGATCGGCCTATTGCTTTAATTATTGAAGAAACCTTAAATCCCTTTCCGTTGATGAGTGTCGTTTTTTATGATGTTTTAATCATTAACTACTTTTTGTACTTTGTGACCCCTTTTATTGGAGGAATTCTTTTATACCGTCAGTTCTCTAGAGAATTTAAACATAATGTGGGGCAATTTATCTTCAGTATATGTCTATTCTATATCACTAATTATTTACTTTATTTACTTGTGCCTATCACAGGGCCTCAATACTTTCAAAAAGAGTACTTTAATTCGGCCCTACCGTTTTCTTTTTTTGGAGAGTTTCTTTATTCCATAATTCAAAGGTATCATTATACGTTAATTGATTGTTTCCCTAGTGGGCATTTTGGAATATCTTTTCTTGTCAGTTTATTTTTATATAGATGGAATAATATTTATTATATTGTATTTGGTTTCATAAGCTTTTTTATCTTTTGGGCCACTTTGGCCTTGAGATACCATTACCTATATGACTTAGTCTTCTCTGTTGTTCTGGTTTATGTAGTATATAAGCTATCAGAATTTCTATACCCTCTAAGAAGTGAAATGACTCTTTTTAGGAAAAACTAATACTTTTTAAATAAGAGATGATTCAGCTATAAAATGCCATCAAAATAAAATCAAAGTTATCTTTACACCTTATTCTCATAGTATTTCCTTGGTACTGGCCTTATTTGGAATTAGGTATGATAGATTTTACTTTGCCGGATATCCCCGAAGAGAAAAAGAGCCGCTCTAAGTTATTTACATGAACTAGTGAATAGAAAAGTAACAGCAGTCCTTACGGATGTTCCTTATTGGTTGAATAAGATTTGTCGAGAACTCGCAGAAATCAATCCTTCTCAATATACCTTTTTGGCGATAGAGCTCAATGGTGAAAATGAGCAACTAATTTATGGAAATTTGGTAGAGTTTTGGGCCATAACAGAAGGTAAAAAAGATGAGTCTATCCTCGCATTAGACGGCGCATCACAGCAATTGTTTTCATGGCCTAACTAAGTGCATCTTTGTATAGTTCATCCCCATGACAGAAGATATTGAAAAAAGAAAACACGATCATATTCAACTTACGTTTGAATCCCAAACGAAAACAGGTGATGAGCGCTTTAACTATGAGCCTTTATTTTCGGCCCACCCAGTAAATGATGACTCCATTACCAATATAAAATTTTTAGGTAAAGAACTTGGGGCCCCTATCTGGATTTCCAGTATGACCGGCGGTACTGAGCTAGCTAAAAAAATAAACACTAACTTGGCAAAAGTCGCTAAGAAGTATCGACTCGGTATGGGGTTAGGGAGTTGTCGGGCCTTATTAGAGAGTCAAACTCGATTTGATGATTTCAATATGCGCTATCTATTAGGGTATGATTTGCCTCTTTATGCCAACTTAGGCATATGCCAAATAGAACAATTACTTGATCAGAATAAAGCGAAGGCCATTGATGAGTTAGTGGATCAATTAGAAGCGGATGGACTTATAGTTCATATAAACCCTCTTCAAGAATGGTTTCAAGACGAAGGCGATAGGCTAAAAATACCGGCCTTAAAAGTTCTAGAGCAATTGATTGAGCAAACAAATGTAAAAATCATTGTCAAAGAAGTTGGACAAGGTATGGGCCCAAAGTCTTTAAAGGCCTTAATGAAACTGCCGTTAGAGGCCATTGATTTTGGTGCTTTTGGTGGGACTAATTTTTCATACCTTGAGCAATTACGGTCTTCCAAAGGGCTTAATGACAACATGTGTCTAGTTGGCCATACTGCCGATGAAATGGTAAAAATCGTGCTCGATTTAAAAAAGGATCTTGGAACAAATGCTCGTTGCACCAGCTTTATTATATCTGGAGGAATTGAGGATTACTTACAAGGCTTTTATTTAACGCAAAGACTAGGGATGCCAAGTATATATGGGCAGGCCAAGAAGTTTCTTGAGTACGCCAAAGAAGGTTATGAACCTCTTGATAAGTATGTTGGTTCTCAGGTCAAAGGCCTAGCAATGGCCCATAGGTTTTTAGCGATCAAACAATAGGAGTAGGCTTGATTTCTTCGGGTTTTTCTAAACTTTCAAAAGAGAAGAAAATTGACCTTTTGGTTGGTAAGTACTTCGAGAATGACTCAAAGAAAATGAGAGAGTTGATTGAAAGCTTTTGGCATGAAGATGGTCTTCAGCAAAAACAATTTGATGAGTTCTCTGAAAATACTCTAACAAATTTTTATTTTCCATACGGTGTTGTTCCTTCATTTAAACTTAATGGTAATGATTATTGCGTTCCAATGGTCATAGAAGAAAGCAGTGTTGTGGCCGCCGCTTCTAGAAGTGCGAAATTTTGGGAATCACGAGGTGGATTCCACGCAGAAATAATCGATACCAAAAAGGTGGGACAAATACACTTTATTTGGAAAGGTGATAAGAATAAACTTCAAAAATTTTTTGACACCCATAAAAAAGAGCTTGTTGAATCCGTAAAGCCTGTTACCGAGAATATGGAAAAAAGAGGCGGGGGTCTTGTTGATTTAGATTTAGTTGATAAGTCCTTCGAAGAAGATAATTATTATCAAATTATGGCCACCTTCAATACCTGTGATGCTATGGGGGCCAACTTTATTAATACAGTTCTAGAGGCCTTGGCCAAAAAATGGGAAGAGCTCATCTGTGCTGACAGTTCTTTTGTTGGAGATGAAAAAGAAGTTCTTATCATTATGTCCATACTTTCTAATTATACGCCTGAGTGCCTTGTAAGGACTTGGGTTGAGTGTGATATTGATGAGCTCAGAGATCCAAAATTAGAAATGGGGCCAGAGCTATTTGCTAAGAAAGTGGAGCTTGCAGTAAGAGTCGCCGAACTTGATGTTTATAGAGCAACAACTCATAATAAAGGAATTTTTAATGGGATTGATGCTGTCGTTTTGGCAACGGGAAATGATTTTCGCGCGGTTGAGGCATGCGGGCATGCGTATGCTGCTCGTGATGGAAAATATAAAAGTCTGACAAAAGTTGAAATTAGAGATAATAAATTTCGTTTCTCTTTAGAAATTCCTCTTTCTCTTGGTACTGTAGGGGGGCTTACTCGTCTTCACCCTTTGGCCAAAATGAGTATTGAGCTATTGAACAACCCATCTTCTTCAGATCTTATGATGATTACTGCGGCCGTGGGTCTTGCGCAAAACTTCGGAGCACTACGCTCACTTGTAACCAGCGGTATTCAAAAAGGTCATATGAAAATGCACCTTCTCAATATCCTGAATCACTTTCAAGCAAGTGATGATGAAAAGAAAAAAGCTATTGGCTTTTTTAAGGAAAAAACAGTTTCCTTTAAGGCCGTTCAGGACTTCTTGCATGAACAAAGGGATTATCATTAATATGATTACTAATGAAATAGAAACAGCGGCAAAACTAAGTGGTGAAACAATTGATGCCCTTAAACCCACTGAGAAAGAGGGAGTAACCCGTTATTTCGGTCGTGGGAAGCTTTTATTATCTGGGGAATACTTTGTTTTAGATGGTGCCAAGGCACTTGCTTTACCGACTGTATATGGTCAGGCCCTTACAGTGACTTATAAAAAATCTTTTAGCCCTAAAATTATATGGGAGTCTAAGGATAACAAGGGGCAGACGTGGCTAAAAACAAGCTTTGAATTTTGGCATTTTGACTGTCTGGAAGATAATAAAGAACTACCTGAAGTCATAGTTCTTCAAAGATTATTGAAAAAAGCCAGAGAGTTAAACTCACACTTTCTTAGAGAAGAAAATCTTGAAGTGCATGTGGAGACACAACTAGACTTTCCTATAGAATGGGGCCTAGGTTCTAGCTCTACTTTAATTTATAATATTGCCCAATGGGCCTATGTTTCACCCTTTGAACTTGCCGCCGGAACTTTTGGTGGTAGTGGCTACGATATTGCCTGTGCACAAACTGAAGGTCCCCTTTTATATAAAAAATCTAAAGATGGCCCGTATTGGAAAATTGTAAATTTTGATCCTTCATTTAAGGAAAACCTATATTTTATTCATCTTGGAAAAAAGCAAAAAACTAAAGACTCTATAAATTTATATAGAAGTCGAGGGCCTCATAATAGAGAGACCATCACTGAAATTTCAGAGATTAGTGAAAAAATGTGTAATGCCGCAAGCTTAGCAGAATTTGAAGGGCTAATAGGAAGACATGAGAGAATTGTATCCCATCGACTCGATATACCTCCAGTCCAACTTCTTTACTTTTCTGATTGGGACGGTAAAGTAAAATCACTAGGCGCCTGGGGAGGTGATTTTGTTATGGCCACATCCCATAAGACAAAAGAGGAAACAATTAAATACTTTCAAGATAAAGGCTTTCCGGTTGTGAAAACCTATGATGAGTTAATTAATCAGAACCAACATCTTCTGAAGGCTTGAGGATTATAATGAAAGGTAAAATGACTTGGGAGTCCCCATCAAATATTGCTCTTGTTAAATACTGGGGAAAGAAAGAAAATCAAATACCTTGTAACCCTTCTTTAAGTCTGACGTTGAAAAACTCAGTGACAACGACAACTTGTACGTGGGAGCTTGGGACTAAAGCTCATTATGAATTTCTTTTTGAGGGACGTCCTAATACTGCTTTTAGCAATAGAGTAGAAAAATATTTTAATTCCCTTAAAACAGAGCTCTTATTTTTAAATTCAGTATCTTTAAAGATTGATACAAAAAACTCCTTTCCCCATAGCACCGGAATCGCTTCTAGTGCCTCTAGTTTTAGTTCTTTTGCTCTCGTTTTAACCAAGCTAGAAGAAGTTATTGATAAGAAAGTGTTTAATGAGAATCAATTTCTTCAAAGAGCAAGCTACTTGGCAAGATTAGGTTCAGGAAGTGCCTGTCGTTCTTTATATGGGCCAGTATGTGCTTGGGAAAATGAACTCTACGGGAGTCCTGTAAAGGCACACTCAATATTTGATTCTTATAGAGACGCAATTATTGTCGTCGACAATGGCCCTAAGGCCGTTTCTAGCAGTCAAGGACATGCACTTATGAATGAGCATCCTTTTGCTCAAAACCGTTATGAGATGGCCACAGAGAACTTTAAAAAATCTCTTGAGTATTTGCAAAATGGTGACTGCTTGGGGTTAGGCAATATTATAGAAAGAGAAGCACTTATGCTTCATGGGCTTATGATGAGCTCTCCCAATCCCTTTGTTTTGATAAAACCTTCTACTGTTGAAGTGATTTCGAAGGTACAAAGTTTTAGAAAAGAAAATAATGTGCCTGTTTATTTTACCCTGGATGCAGGCCCCAATGTCCATCTTCTCTATTCAAAAGAATACGAAAGAGAAGTTGAAGTTTTTGTGAAAAATAACTTTAATAAACATCAAATCCTTTTTGATGAGGTTGGAAAAGGACCTGTTTTAAAGGAATTGGAATTGAATAGTTAATATATGGATAGAAGTTTTTACTCAAAAGTACTTTTGTTTGGGGAATATAGCGTTATCAAGGACTCTATGGCCTTGTCCATTCCTTATCCTCTTTTTGAAGGAAAGCTTCTTTTTCAACGTAATAAAAGTAGCTATATCGATCCTGAGTTAAAAGCAATTTTTCGCTACCTTTCAAACCTAGAGTCTAAGTACGATGGTGACTTTTTTATTGATACGGCCAGCTTAGATTTTGATATAGGCCAAGGTCTCTTTTTTGATAGCACGATACCACAAGGTTATGGAGTAGGTAGCTCTGGTGCTTTATGTGCGGCCTTATTTGATAGATATGGTGTTGCAAAAGATGACTACGAAACCTCTGGACTTAAAAGAATTTTTGCCGATATGGAGTCTCACTTTCATGGAAAAAGTTCCGGTGTCGACCCTTTGATTAGTTATCTTAACAGTTCTTTACTTAAGACTGAAAAGAATGAGCTTTTGACTGTTACTACCCCTAGCTTTGCTGATAAAGGTGAGGGGGCCATTTTTCTTCTTAATACAACAAGACCAAGACGTACCGAACCATTAGTTAATCTATTTTTAGAAAAATGCAAAAATAAAGAATTCGATAATTTAATGAGCTCTGTTTTGGCGCCTATAAATAACCGTTGTATTAACTCTTTTCTTGAGGCCGATATGGCCTCTCTCTATGAGTTTTTTAGAGAGCTAAGTGACTTTCAAAGACGCTATTTTATACCTATGATTCCTAACCTCTACCAAGAACTTTGGATAGATGGTCTAAAGTCTGAAGAGTTCTATTTAAAGCTTTGTGGTGCCGGAGGAGGAGGGTTCTTACTTGGTATGACGAAGAACTTTTCTAAGGCCCGATCAAGCCTTAAAGGTCATGAAATTAGACCATTATTTTTCTTTTAAATGAATTTAATTTAATTCTTTTTTATGACGATCAGGGCCTATGATCTATAAGGTTCTCAAATGGTTAGGAGTTTTATTATTACTAATCGTTTCGACAATAAGTCTTCTCCTTTATCAATTCAGAATAGAGATTGAACGCAGCTCTCTTAGTCCTGAGGTTAAAAGCTTTGTTTCTTATCCTTCTCTTTTTGAGGATCAAATTTATGACTTAAGGGAAAACTTTGTTAGAGATAAAAAGTACATGGATCCTACTCAGGTTCTGGCCGCTATAGATGATGCAAGTTTGAAAAAAATTGGTCGCTTTCCATGGCCTCGAAAAGTTTGGCATGATCTCTTATATAAACTTAAAGATTATGGTGCTAAAATCGTCGTCTTTGATGTGATTTTTTCTGAAGAAGAAAGGTATTTAAAAAAAGAGAATGGATTTTCACCAGATGAACTTTTTGCTAAATCCATAAAAGATTTTCAGTCTGGGCCCGGACATTACGTTATTTTACCCTATTCCATTGTTGATAATAATGATCATCCCGACTTAAAGTTTAAAGAAGTTCCCGATTCTTTGTTTGATTTTATGATAAATTCGACAGAAGCAGGAGAGTTAGGGCTTTTAAAAAAAGCTGTTAATAAAATGACGTATCCTATCTCTACCTTACTAGATGCAAAACCATCCTTAGGTTATATTGCTGCTCAAGAAGACCCGGACGGTAAGTTTAGGCATTATAGCCTCCTGGCCGGTGTCGATGGTATTTATTTTCCTTCTCTCTCTCTACAGGCCTATGTCTTATCTACTGGAGATAGCCCTAACCTTGAAATTGGTTTAAGTGGGGATGCCAAATTAAAGCTTAAAACAGGTACGCTTAATCTTAATTACGAAGGTGAGTCTAAAGTAAGATGGCTAGGTGGAATGGATAATTATCCTATTGTAGGGATTTCAAAAATTCTCTACCCTGAGAATGAGCAAATCGAAAATAAAGTAAAAGAAATGCTTAAAAATAAAACGGTTTTTATTGGTTCAACTGCATTTGGAGCGCATGACTTTAGACATACGCCTCTAGATCCAAAATTGCCAGGTGTTTTTCTTCACATGAATAAATTATCTATGCTGGAAAAAGGGCACTTTCATCAAAAAAGAGATACTTCTCTTTTAATCTCTTGGGGGTTATTGATTATTGGTTCCTTCATTATGATTCTTTTAAGTTTCTTTCATAATGCTATTCTAGATATCAGTTGGGTTATCTTTTTTGTCATCGCTACACTTGTAGTAGATTACTTTTATTTTATGCCAAAGGGATATGAGATTCTTATCTTTTTCCCTATTGTCACAGTTGCTGGTACCTATTCATGGGACACCCTTATCAATTTTTATGTTGCTAATAAGGATAAGCAGTTTTTAAAGGATGTATTTGGAAACTATATATCTCCTGAGCTTATAGATATTATGTATGAGTCAGGTCAGAAACCTTCACTCGGTGGTGAAGAAAAGGTACTTACTGCTTATTTTACTGATATCCAAAGCTTTTCGACATTTAGTGAGAAACTAACACCTAGTGAGCTAGTTGAGCTGCTTAATGAATACCTCACTGTTATGACGGATATACTTTTAGAAGAAGGTGGCACATTAGATAAATATGAAGGAGATGCTATTATCGCATTTTTTGGAGCACCGATGTCTTTTGAGGATCATTCTGATAGGGCGTCCAGAGTGGCGGTTAAAATGCAAAAAGGCCTTCTTGAGCTTAGAAAAAAATGGACAGCAGAAGGTGATAAGTGGCCAGATGTTGTTAAAGATATGAGAATGAGAATCGGAATCAACTCGGGCGCCATGGTTACAGGTAACATGGGTAGTTCGGCAAGAATGAATTATACCATGATGGGCGATGCTGTTAACTTAGCTGCTCGTCTTGAAGAAGCGGCCAAGCAATATGGAGTTTTTACTCAGGTTAGTCAATTTACCAAAGAGATGATTCTTGGTGATGAATTTTTATGGCGTGAATTGGATACGGTCAAGGTTGTTGGAAAGAGTGAACCTGTTACAACTTATGAGCTCATGGGTTTTTTAAATGAAGCTGAAAGTAATCTTAAAGACTTAAAAGATCATTTTGAAAAAGGGTTAGAGCTTTATAAAAATGAAAAATGGGATGAGGCCATTTCTGAATTTAAAAAATCTCTTGAATGTGAGTGGAAACGTTTTCCAGAATTAAAAGGTGTTAAAACGAATCCAAGTGAAGTTTATATAAAAAGATGTGAGATCTATAAGGAAACACCACCTCCAAGTGATTGGGGCGGTGTTTTTACTCTGACTTCAAAATAAT
>JBMSGH010000019.1:0-58415 GCA_049415445.1 Bacteriovoracaceae bacterium
AGAAGTTTACATTGAGTATAGATTCCACTTCTCCATTTATCGTTAAGCTGGATCGATCACAACTAAGCGTTCCTGACATAGGAGAGGTTCCATTCCAACCGATGATAGAAAAGTCCCAGACTCCATCGGGGATGTTGACTTCGACATCTGAGGCTGCGTTGGGGATGACCATCTGGAAGCTGTTAGTGGCACTCTTACCCATGACAACAACACCGCCAAGATAACCTTGGCTTATTGCAGCTCCTGCCGAGAATTTAAACTTCGTTTGAGTCGATTTTTCCTTCTTGCCACCGCAGCTCAAAAGAAGGAGGAAGATAAAAATATATGCTTTTTTCATAGTCCCTCATGAAAATGTTATTCCTATTTATCGTAATTTCAGAAAATTTATTTAAGTCACTGATAACTTAAATAGCAGGAATCCTTTAACTGACACGACTAGACCCATTTTTATGACATCAATAAAATTTATTTATATGGAAAGGATAAGCTTGAAAAGAAAGTGAGCAAATATCAAAGGAATTATATTCTTAATCCTATCCCTCAATATAAAGGCCAAGAGACCCCAAATAAAAGAAACGATTATAAAAGCAACCCCAGAACCCCAGTAAGCTAACGCATAGATAATGGAACCAACTAAAATCATAAGGTTTGGATTGAGTTTTCTGAGCTTGTAAGGAATGACACCTCTAAAAAGCATTTCTTCAGAACAGGCAATGAGAAATATACCTATTGTTTGATCAAACCTTTTTAATGGGCCTGTTAAAGTAAAAGATGGAACATATGCGGCCAAATCCAAACGCCCATAAAGGTCTTTGACTAAAGGCCCATAGAGATAAATACCCATGGGAACCAATATAAGAAGAAGTAGAAGGACAAAATCTGCTCTGATACTTTGAAGCCCTATTTCTTTTTTAGAGTAAAATCTAAGAATTAAAATGATTACTATAAGCCTTAAAAGATAATCAATAAATAAGGCCAACTCAAAAGATGACAAACTAATAAATAGAAAGTCATTAACAAGAAAAACAAGAGTGAGAAGAATTAGGTGAATCATCACCTAATCTTCTCATATTTGATATTTCTGAGCGATGGGGAAATTTACCCCGTCTTCATTTTACTCAGATAAATCGATCTTAACCTTTTTGGCCGCTTCACTACTCTTTTTAGGAATAACAACATTGAGAATTCCCTTTTCTAGCTTAGCGGAAACTTTTTCCTTATCAATAATTCTTGGAAGCCTATAGACGGATTCAAACTCTCCAGCAAATCCATTTTCGCCTTTCCTACTGGCCTTTAGATAAAGACGGTCCTCTTTTATCTCTAAGTCCACATCGTTTTGCTCCACTCCTGGAAGCTCAAACAAAAGCTTAAATTCCTTCTCATCTTCACTTACATAAGATTTAATTGAAGATTTTTTGGCCTCGTTAAACTCTGATCCCCAAAATAGGGATGGTAAATTATAAGCTAACATCACTACCTCCTCCATTACAGTATTAATGGTCTCTACTAAAAAGGTGTGTTCTTTTTAATAAGTGTCAAGGGTATGATGGTGATTTAAATTTTAAGAGCTTAGCAGGATCTTTGACAGCGTTCTAGTTTTTTGGCCAAGTTGAGCATTTCCATTTTTCGTAATACGCCTTCATTATTATCGTCAATAATTTGGCCCTGCTCATCAAATTTATATTTCTTATCATTGGCCTTTACAAAGATATTATAATCATCAACACATCTTTGCATGCAACTCGCTCTATCCTCTTGCCCAAAGACCAGTGGAGAAAAAAAGAAAAGGCCTAAAAACAAAATCTTTTTCACGTTATTTTTCCCTGTGTTTCGTTCCCATCAATATATCCATTAAGGGATATACAATATTAAAGTTACAAGAGGCCATAAGCTTAGGGTTATGATGTGCCTTATGGTGCTCCCACATATATCTTACACCAGGAATGCGTAAAACAGAGTGAGTTTCTGGTAAATGTGAACAAAAATGCAAGATCTCATAAAGTAAGAAGTATAAGCTGCCCATAGACATGGCCAAACAAATACTATTGATACTTAAAAAATAAGGGCCAATAAAATACAGGGCCGGAAAGTAACTCAAAACAAAGCCTGCAACGACCCATGTAGGAAAAAATAAAATATAAAAGTCTTTAGAGGAATCAAAAACTAAAACTTTATCAGTAAAAAAAACATGGTGGTATTTAGAGTGAATAGTATAGGCAAACTTAAAAAGACGAGAGTGTCTATGAAGTGGATATTTATGAATTACATAAACCGCCACATTTCCTAAAAATAAAACTAGGGGAATAATGAAAAGCTCTACAGTCTTAAGCTCACCTATATAAGTCAGCGGTACAACTAAACTTACTAAAAGTACTGTGAAGTTAAAAAAAAGGTGAAAAAATCCTGAATAGAGCTTTGGGATTTTTTGACGAAATTGCTCTCTGAATTGATAAGTGTGGTTCGTTCCCATAGGTGGTTTATACCACCTAGGGACTGAACTTAAAAACTAATTAATAACTAATTGAGCAAACTGAAGACTTCCCTGATCCTGACGCGCAAAGTCCTTAATAAGAACCTCCCACTTACCAAAGGCATTTTTACCTACAAATGATGACAATTCATCAGTCGAAAACTCCTGCTCAAGCCCCGTACCTCTAGCGCCTTGACGGTTTCTTAGAACAATAACTTCTCCATCAGGGTGCCTTAACCCTATCGCAAGATCTCCTACATAACTATGGGCCAATTTAATCTTAAATACGAGCCCATCAACATGAGTGTTCTTATTCACTTCTAATGCTAAAGTCGTCAGTTTAAAATCCTCAATGGGTAGCTCAAGCGCAGATTTGGTTACCTCTACACTATCTTGATCTAAGGCCACCTCATCAGACTCTTCGTAGATAAGACCTTTTAAAGATTCCGGCATTGTAATCCTTGTAACATCTTCTCCACGACATCCATACTCGGTACAAACATTTACTGTACGACATCCCCTTGCGTAGTCTTGCTTATAGTCAGTTTCCCCTCTTACTAAAATACCTTCAACAACTCCTGTTCTTTCATTAAAAACAGCTGATCCTGAGTTTCCTTGAAAGGTATCAACAGAGGCCACGAAAAACCTATAATCACTATTGTCCCTCACAGATCCACCAGCAGTGATTTTAGTAGGAAGCCCTGATGGGTTACCAATAACAACAAGCCCTTCTTGATTCCCTACTTGTCCACTTGTTCTAAACTTTAATGGCGTCCTTCCAGCGACTGCTCTATCCAACTCAATGACCGCAAAGTCTGTTCCCCTTCCTCTATCTAACTTTTGCTCAATAATCCGTGAACATGAGTAGACGTTTGAAGCAGAAACACTCGTCACTTTTCCGTAAGGGTCTTGAGTTTGATAATCAAAAACCCAGTGACTATTAGAACAGTCACTCATCTTGGTTATACAGTGACCGGCCGTCACCAAGATTTTAGGTGCCACAAGAAAACCCGAACATCGTCCTGCCGCCGATTGTTGGGCAAACCTCTCTTCAGGGCAAAGATTAAGCTTTTGTCCTAATGTTGAAGACTCAAGCTCATAATAACTACCTTTGTTGCTCATACTTGTTTTAGGAATTTGAACGGCAGTAGATTGGGCCAAACTTCGAAACCGGTAGTCCGGGAATACGACGACATCCTCTCTGCCATCTTCACCATAGACAACTTTACCTTGAAGAAAACTAGCGTTTCCTTTACCTAAGTCCTGTTTGCCACAGCCAACCAAAGTTGATGTGGCCAAAATAAAAAATGCTATACCTTTCATGCTTCCCCCTAGCGTTTAAAAGGTCCAAAAAGATTCTATGAAAAAAAGGTGTATGGGGCCAAGCTCAAATACTAACAACTCTTAACACTAATGATAGATAATTTAATAAACTGGAATGAAGGTGGGGCGTTTTGGGACTCGTTTAAGAAGCGTCTAGCTTATGTTCTTCACCCTCAGGGTTGATAACATCAGTAAGTCTGATTCCGAATTTTTCATTGATTACAACAACTTCGCCTCTTGCCGCTAACTCTCCTCCAAGAAAAAACTCTAAAGGTTCACCGGCAAGTTTATTAAGTTCTAAGGTAGATCCTTTTTGCAATCTTAATAACTCTCCAAGCTTAATTTCTGTTTGTCCTAATTCGACAATGACTTTTAAAGGAACATTTGAAAGATAATCAAGACCAACCCAAGCACCTTCTTTATCTCCATCATCTGAGGTGCCAGCGGATCCTTCAACGTCCTGTTGCTCTAGTTGTTCCTCGATTTTTTCTTCCTCAGTCATATAACACTCCCCAAACCGGAATCTTGCAATTCATTATATCCTAGATTTATTTGATTAAGTTTTAGAGCTTGGAAGGGAATAATTTACCTCCTATTTAAAAAGGCCTCCACCTGGCGGGGTGAAGGCCCAAAGGACGTAATGGCAAAAATATAAAATCTTTGCACCTAAATGTTTTATTACAAAAGGCTTGAACCGATCAAGCAATGGCAAGAAAGTACACGATGTAAAATCAGAGAGTTATAAAGTTTCTTAATAAAATAAAACCTTACACCTCTCAACCATTTGAATTTTGGTGAAACATTTACTTGCCCATTTTCTGTTTAACCTAATCAATGATAATTCCTATACCTATGAATATGCTTAACCTTGAAAAGCTTCAAAAGGCCCGTTATGAGCGCCTCAGAAGCACTTTATACAACTACCTTGAGGAAGGCCCAGAGGGAGATATGGCCAAAGGAATACTTGAGCTGGCCTTGTACAAAAGACCAAGTCTTAGTGATAAAATCAAGTACCTAGAAAATGAAGTTAGTATCAAAGCTCTTAAAATCAATTCTCTTGCCCAAAAACAATCTGAAAAAGTTAACAATCTTCTTAATTTGGATTAGAATTCTTTCTAGAACATTTTAACTAAGGAGAGGTTATGAAAAAACTATTAATTCTAGGGACTGTTTTATTATTATCAGCGTCTTGTTCTCATTATCACGGTAAAAGAAAAAGTTATTGGAAGATGGATGCGAATAAAGATGGAGTAATCACAAAAGCTGAGTGGATGGCCAAGTTTAATAAAAAAGACGTCAATGGGGATGGCCAGATTACTAAAGAAGAGATGAATAAATGTCACTGTAAAAAAAGCTGCGACTATAAAAAGAAAAATTAATCATCTTGATCCATTGGGAGTTGCTCTCTTACACTTTGGGGGAGCAACTCTACTCCTAACTTTCTCGAAAACTTTACTACTAATGGAATCGTAATGGGCGCAAAAGGTAGAATAAGAAAAACTCCCAACCCAGCACTTTTTAATAAATCCCTAAACTGCTGATTGGCCTTTTTCATTTCACTTTTATCTGCTTTACCCCTTGTAAACTTAATATAAACTTCAAGCATATACTTTGTTTCTTTGCCTTCTTGAGCAAGGATATGTTTTAACTTTGTTAAATGATCGTATAAATATAATTTAAGTTTATCGAGCATAGTTTTTTCTTATGAGATATCCAATATTTTTATCTTTAACGACGTATTCTTTAAACGTCTTACCATTATTGTCTTTAACTTCTATATTGGGTTTTTGTGAAATTAAAAATAAAACTCCCATTTCACAATTTCGATCATAGGCCACCATCAAAGGCGTCTTACCATTATTGTCTTGATGATTCTGATTCACTCCAAGACCTATCAAGGTTTCCATACTTTCTAAACTACATTTAAATGCAGAGAGATGAAGAGCATTATACAAATCGACTTCATGAGTACGATTTATATCTTTAGTCTTTCGAGCAATATACTTAATCATTTCTTGAACACCACTTTCTACAGATAATAAAAAAGAGTCCATTTTGTGAAAATATTTATCTTTAGGATACTCAACAATAAAATTAGGATTAAAAACAAGTCCCTTTTGTTGGGCAAACTCTAAAAGTTCTACATTTCCATATAGTATAAGAATTGATTGAAGGTTCCAGCCTTTTTCCATTACGGCGTTTAGATCCTCTGTTTGATCAATAAGCTCCTTGGCCTGTTTCCACTTTTTCTCTTGAATAAAATTATAAGTTTTATTACTAAAAAGAATTTTCTTCTCCGTAATTTGGTAATAAGTAAAAACGGATCCCAAGACAAGAAAAAAGATCAATCCAAGAATGACCCCTTGTCTTTTCCAGTAAAAAACACTTAATTCTTCTTTCATCGAGATCTTAATATTTTCCCAATGAATAAATACAGAAAAGATAATAAATGAAAGGACCATCAAGAACTTGCTACTCCAATCAGGAAGTTCATAGGTCTTCACAAAATTATCAAGTATTCTGAAATAAAGAACAACCAGAGAAATTTTAAATATACTTGAAATAAGCGTATAAATATTAGAAATAAAAACTTCCCATTTATTTATAATTATTTCCCTTCTGGACTGGTTAATCCATTGTCCTGTTAAATAAAGAGAATAAATCCAAAACCCACCAATGGAATAAATTAAAAAATAATACCTATTGGGGTTTAATAAAGAATGGGCAGGTATCGTGTGATAAAAAATTTGCAATGTTATAATTTGCGGTAAAGAGAGCACTAAAAACTCTAACCCGATCAATAAAAGATTTAACGATCGAGTTTCTGGTAACGACAATTTATATTTTATAGATTGTTGTTTTTGTAAAACTTGTGCCTGCGTATAATAAATAAAAAAGGGAATCATTAATGAGACATAAGTAAGATTTCCTAGAGAGTATACTCCAACGATCAGTACACTAACAATGGTCACCATGGATAAAAGAATCCAATTACTTAAAGCAAATGAACTTATATGTTGCCAAATAAGCTTCACTCCGCCCCCTCAAAAAGATCATTGAGGTTCTCGCCTCCCCTCACAAGTATCTTACCATCGGCAAGAAAAAAGACTTTATGGACGCGTCCCTCTAAATCTTCTGTAATATTAGTCGCCAATAAAACAGACTTGCCACGCACAGATGTGAGAGCTTCGAGTTCCTTAAAAAATAAATATCTACTTTTAGGATCCAAAAAGGCCGTTATCTCATCTACCAAATAAAAGTCTGCATTCGTGCTCAGATTCGCTACTATTTGAACTTTTTTACTTTGACCCGTTGAAAGCCCACCTATTTTTTGATGCCCATTAAGTTCAAAAATAGAAAGTAATCTTTTTTCTAATTCAAAATCATAATTGGGATAAAAATAACTATGATACCTCAACGTTTCCTCAAGAGAATAAAACGAAGGCATTTTTACATCCTGAGATAAATAGGCCAACCTTTGAGCAGATTCTTTTGTACGAACTTGTGGATCCTCACCAAATACTTCCACTTGGCCTGAGTCTATATCTCTAAAACCCATTAAAATATCCATCAAAGTCGTCTTGCCCGCACCATTTTTACCAAGAAGTCCACAAAACTCCCCTGGCCTAATCTCTAAGTTAACACCATCTAATATGGTTCTAAATTTTGGAACTGAATAAACCAGATCCTTTACCTTAATATATATTCCCATTTCAACGTACTTTTCGACACTTAGCCTAAGTTTCTTGAGAGTCATGTAAAAAAGTGATTCAGTACTTTATTTCAAGCTCTTGGCCCTATATAAACAACTCATGTCCAACAAGGCTTATTTAGAAACAGATATTTGTATTTTGGGAGCTGGTGCCAGCGGCCTGTTTTGTGCCTCTCTTTTAGGGCCAAATGCTCGCACTATTATTCTTGAAAAAAACCCCACGGCCGGGAAAAAGATTCTCATTTCTGGAGGTGGAAAATGCAATTTCACCAATCTGAATATTTCACGCGAGGACTACGTTAGCGATAATAAAAACTTTCATGTCTCTGCCTTAAAACGCTACCCTTCTTCAGAATTTATAAAATTAGTTCAAAGTTACAAAATTGATTATTATGAAAAAGAGCTAGGGCAATTATTTTGTAAAAAAAGTGCTAAGAGTGTTTTAGGAATGCTGTTAAATGAATGTAATAAAAAAAACGTTACACAAAAATACCACCAAACAATAGAGTCCGTTGAATATAAAAATGATTTATTTGAAATCACAACCAATGATTCCATCATTAAAGCAACTCACTGTATTGTGGCAACCGGAGGATGCTCATTTCCAAAGATTGGCGCAACTTCCTTTGGGTATCAACTGGCCAAACAATTTGGTCACAGTATCATCCCGACCTCAGCTGCTTTAGTTGGACTCAACTTAGATGGTTATTCAGAATTAGCAGGGATTTCAACGGAATGTGAAGTTAAGATCAAATCAAAAAAAATTAGTGGGCCTGTCTTATTTAGCCATCGCGGCCTAACAGGGCCAGCGATTTTAAAGGCCTCTCTTTATTGGTCTCCAGGACAAAACCTCATGATCAACTGGTTACCTCAACTTGATCTTCGAGAAGAACTCAACCGAGTTCCAACTCACTCTACCCTTGAAAATCTTTTGAGAAAAAAACTGCCAGCAAGAATGGTTGACTTTTTCTTAGACAGAAATGGAATAGAAAAAAACACTCCCCTTAATCAAGTGGCGCGTAAAAAGTTAAACAAGCTCGTTGATGATCTTAATTATTTTAGATTTGGCCCAACTAAAAATGGTGGCTATGATAGGGCCGAAGTCACCAGAGGTGGCGTAAATACTAAAGAAGTTTGCCCAAAGTCTATGCAAAGCAAGTTAGTAAAAAACCTATACTTTATTGGAGAGGTTCTTGATGTAACAGGTCAACTTGGTGGCTTTAATTTTCAATGGGCCTGGGCCAGCGCTTATGCTGCGTCAAACCACATTAAGACCGATTATCGTTGACAATCTTTCACTAGAATTTAATCATGCCCAAAATAGTGAGGTACCCATGATTAATTACGAAGTTTATAAAATAATACATATTTCTGCCATTTTCTTTACCCTTTATTGCGGGGGTATAGCTTTAATAGGAAAGGTTAATGCTAAATGGATTAAAATTCTTGGTGGAGTCGCTTCTCTTTTCATTTTTATTTCCGGAATGGGCCTAATGGCAAGAATTGGTGTTTCTCATGGAGAAGGATGGCCATTATGGATAAAAGCAAAAGTTGGTTTATGGGTGGCCTTAGCTGCTCTTGGCCCTATCTTTGATAAAAGACTTCAAAACAACCGACCAATTGCTTCACTTTTTCTTTTGGCCTTGGCCATACTAGCAGCTAGTTTTGCTATTTTTAAGTTTGGACTTTAAGCTTATTTTGGCAATTTCACTCTCTGTGTTATTATTAAGTGTATGGAATTATTTCTATTCTCAGACCTTAACTCAGACCATCTCAAGACCTTAGAGAAGCTGCTTAATAAAACCTATTGGGGTAAAGAGATCACTTACTCTGAGCTTTACACAACTGTAAGCCAGAGTTCACTTATATTTGCTTATAAAAACAGAGAGGCAAAACTTGTGGCCTTTGCAAGGGTCCTTACAGACTATATTGCCAAGGCCTTTATCCTTGATTTTGTCGTAGATGATAAGTACCAAGGCCTAGGTGTAGGCTCTCAGTTATTAGATGAAATCATTAATTGCACTGAGCTTAAAAAAGTTCGTCACTTAGAACTTTATTGTAAAAAAGACGTAATTCCCTTTTACTCAAGAGTAGGCTTTAAAAAAGCAAATAAAGAGCTCAAACTCCTTTGCTTAGATCATGGCCCTAGAAAGTCATTAGGCCCTATACAAGAGATTTAAAACCTGATATTGCCTTGTACCATGCAAGACTCTAAATCAATTAGCCTTTTAGATAAATCTAGAAATTTCTCTATCCATGTTTTGGATGGACAAAAATTAATTAACGAACTGGCGATCATTCATAATGTATCTGGACAAGGTTTTCACTTTTTTCGAGATATTGTTCTTTCGGCGGTACATTTATCTAATTTCCTTAAAAATAATGAAGGTCTGGGTTTTTTTATAGATTCTGAAGTACCTTATTTCCGCTTTAAGATAGAGCTTAATTCTCATGGAACTCTTAGAACATTATTATTACCGGCCAATTTTGACGAATTTCCCCACGCTATAACAGGAAAGTTAAGAATAAGTAAAATTCTTCCACAGTCCAAAACTCCTTATACGTCGGTAATAGAGCTAAACCAAACACCTCTTAATGAAGTTGTTAACTTGGCCATAAAGGCCTCTTATCAAACGGAAACTATTATAGGGCTTTCAGAAAAAAGTGATCATAGTATCATGTTTATTAAATTTCCTTCAGAGGAAGTAAAAACTCTTGAAGAGTTTAAAAGTGAGTATGAGCAAAAGATTATTGATCTATGCGATGACTATAAAGACGATCAAAGTGGGCTTATAAAGGTCTGTGAGTCCTTAGATTTTCATCTACTTGCCCAGAGGGATATTAAATTCAAGTGTAATTGTTCAAGGGAGAGAATGCTTTTGGGTTTAAAAGGTTTGCTTAGAACAAACTCTGTTGAAGAAGTATTTGCTCAAGATGATCATGTAGAGCTTAGCTGTGATTACTGCCACACATCATATCAAATTCTAAAATCTGAAGTCTAAAATTTTGAGGGGCAAAACCCCTCTTGTTATTAAGGTAATGGTCTCTAAACTAGCTTCCACAGCCGACACATTCAAAAGAAGAGTCTGTTGGTTTTACATTATTTAGGTTCATTTTTAATTTATGAATTTCATCTTTAAGCTCTAAGTCCTGGAAAAGATTACCAGTTAGTTGGGATTCCAGCTCTTCAATTCGTTGCACTACATCTTGAGTCGACATTCAATTATTCCTTTTGTTTCTTTTTCAGGATTAAATCTTATATGGCCATGAAAGAAGTGAAAAGGAGAGGTGAATATTGACAAAGAGGTTCTTTTTGCATGGCATAAATCGACAAAATGCCACCAAATTTGAATGATAAAAAGTTTTAAATGTAAGAAAGCTTAGTTTTTAATGTAAGAAATTGGCCAAAAAAGGCCATTATTCATTTTTCTAAAAAGTCTTATTTAAAAAAATTTCGATCTTCTTTAAAAAGAAAATAGGAAACAAGGAGATGGAAATGAAAAAACTTTTTACAATTATTTTAACAGGCTTCACATTAGCAAGCTGTACTGTGAACTCTGGTGGATCTGGTGGTGGTACCGGTACTGGTGGAACATCTTGGAACTGGGGTGCTTATAATTCGTGCTACGGTGATGGACTAACTGACGGTTTTAGTGATGGATACGATGATGGGTACTTTGATGGCTATTATGGATATTCTCACGAATGTAGTGTTGGTTATGACGATGGTTATGATGATGGCTACGATGGTGGTTATGATGACGGATGGTATGACGGTGACTGGGACTGGAACAACGGATTTAGCACTAATACATTTGAAACCACTAACTCTGGTTCAAGAGACCTTGAGGCCATCGGTGGTATGATAGAGGCCGTTCAAAAGCAAAAAATTGAAACTGCTTTATATGCTAAGTATGGTCTTTCAGAAGAAAGAGCAAAAGAACTATCAGGTGTACTTCTTTATACTCACAACAAGGCCAAGACAAGAAACCTAACACGTAAAGATCTAGATACCTTTTCTCAGCAGGTTTCAGGTATGAGCTTTAAAACTGCCCAGAAGGCCCTTACTGAAGCGACTACAAGCGCAGAAACTTATGAGGACCTTATAAACAAGGTGGCCACATTTAACCAGGCCAACCCTGAAAATATCAAAGGGCTTATTTCTGATCTTATGCTTGAGCAATCACCAGAAGAATTTATTAATAATCTTTAATCTAACTTTTCAAGACCGGTCTTCTCAGGCCGGTCTTTTCCTTTTCATTAAATAATTTTATAATCGAGACTTAGTTAATCTGACTGGAGTCTTTAATGGATACAGAAGTTCTCATCATTGGCGGTGGTACTGCCGGAATCACCACAGCTTCCCGTCTCGTTCGCAAAAAATATTTTAATAAAATATCTCTTATAGAACCAAGTGATAAACACTATTATCAGCCTTTATGGACCCTTGTGGGCGGTGGCGAAGTCGATAAAAGTGACACAGAAAGAAGCGAGCAATCTCTTATTCCTGAAGGAGTTACATGGATTAAAGAGAAAGCGGCCGATATTTTAGGCCGAAAAAGTCTTGTGATCACCGAGTCAGGTATTAATATTAAGTATAAATATCTTATTATATGTCCCGGGCTCACTCTACGTTGGGAAAAGATTAAAGGGTTAAAAGAGTCCATTGGTAAAAATGGCGTCTGCAGTAATTATTCTTTTGATTATTGTGATAAAACATGGGAGTTCATTCAAAATACAACCAGTGGTAATATGATTTTTACTCACCCCTCTGGCCCACTTAAATGCGCTGGTGCTCCTCAAAAAATAATGTGGCTGGCCCAAGACCATATGAAAAGAAGGGGGCTACTTTCTCAAACCCAGTTCCACTTTTATAAATCTGGCGACGGAATATTCGGAGTTCAAAAGTATAAAGAAGTTCTTCAAGAGATGGTTGAGCAAAGAAATATACACACTCACTACTTTAAAGACCTTATTGAAATAAAAGCAGAGCAAAAAATAGCTGTTTTTAAAGATAATAAGACCTCAGAAATAGAAGAAATCCCTTATTCTTTTCTTCATGTTACCCCTTATATGTCTCCTCCTGATTTTCTTCATGGTAATTCATTATGTAATGAATTAGGGGAAGTCATCGTTGATAAGCATACTCTCCAATCCCCTAAGTACCCAAATATCTTTTCTCTTGGGGACAGCTCTAGTCTTCCAACAGGCAAAACGGGTGCTGGTATAAGAAAGCAAGCTCCTATTTTAGTTAATAATCTTATTAATTATGATCAAGGTGAGCCTTTAACAGATAAATATAATGGATATACCTCCTGCCCTATTGTTAGTGGGTACGGCCGATTGATACTTGCGGAGTTTGATTACGATGGCAACCCGGTAGAAAGTTTCCCTTTTAATCAAGCAAAAGAAAGATATAGCATGTATCTAATGAAAAAATATCTTTTGCCGATTCTTTATTGGAAAGGAATGCTCAAAGGCTTGGCCTAAATTATTCATTTCCTAAATATTTTTATGAAAGTGCTTTTTTTTCTTATTCTTTTATTTTCGGCCAGTCATGCTAAGGCGCTCATTTTTCTTGAGCCTTATCTCAATTTTAATTTGGCCGGCTATGGAGAAGAAACCAAATCAAACGGTAATATAAAAAAATATGAATATAACACTGTTTTTTTCGGGGGTAGGGCCGGACTATCCATGTTTTCTCTTCAATTTGGGGCCGATTATTCTAAGGGACAAAGTGTTCTTCAAATAGATGATGAAATGGGAAGAAGTACTTCAAAGTATGAAAAAGAGGATATGGGCCTTTTTATTAATAAAAACTTCACTGATTGGAGAATATTTCTCACCTATCTTGTTCAATCGGAATTACGTCAAAAAGGTGGGGCCAACCAAGTTCAACACCTAGGAACTGGGCAAGTCATAGGAATAGGCCGATTATTAGATGAGTCTCTGACATTCAACTTTGAATTCAAAAATTTACGATACACAAAAGAAAGAAGATTTTTACCTAATAATATCGTCGAAGTAGATAAGCCCTCTGCTCTCAAAGTCAGAGAGTTTGCTGTAGGTTTTTCTTATATGATTGATATATTTGGTGGTGGTAGAAAGGCCGCTTCAAAGCCTGCTCCTAAAAAAGACTAGATGTTAATTCTTAAAGGGAACGACTCCTGAACGTACTTTAAAATATCAATTGTTGTAATAATACCTTTAAGCTGTTTATTTTGATCAATAATAGGAATGGCCCCCACTCTATTTTGCACCAAAATTCGACTTAAAAGATCAATAGGAGCACTTTCGTAGGCCATGATAACTTCAGTTTTCATGATCTGACTGACTTTTTGCTCATCCCGAGATTTAAGTAGATCCTCATTAGATATGATACCTTTAATGATCCCACTCTCAACGACAGGAAGATGTCGGATTCTTCTTTGAATCATTAGAGATTTGGCCATTTGAACCGACTGCTCAGTACCAATGGTAATAACAGGATCAGACATAATTTCATAAGCATATTTTTTTGAAACTTCTCTATTATTTTCTTTTATTTTTTCATGGGACTCATAAGAAGAAACAAGTTTTTTGGAATAGGGCCTAGATGATGGATTTTCTTCTTTAGAAAACTCTTCAACTAAATCACTCTTATGACTTTTAGAAACTCTTTTTAAAGAAGGTTTTTCTTTATATTCGTAGGGTTTAAATGAGCCGTTTATTGCAACAACCAAAGACATATTTGGATTATACTTTAAATCAAGGTATCGCCGCTGATACAGGTCATTATTTCCTTATCGCTTTATAACTCCAGGAAAGTCTGTGCAAATATAGTCAACGGACCAGCTTTTTAGCCTTTCAAAATCTTCGGTGGTATTGGCGTTCCAAACGGCAACCTGATAACCTGATCGATGGCATTGTTGAACTAATTCCTGATCCACTGTACTCAAACTTATCGATATTCCTTGTCCATCGATGCTTTTGATAAGGGAGACAGGATCTAAGGGAAGGCCATAAAGTAAAGGAAATATCCTTACGTCTTTATTAAGGTGCCGTATAGTTTTTAAAAAGCGATGATTAAAGCTTTTTATAATAATTTTATCTTCAATTTTATAGTCGGCAATTATTTTTAAAAGCAGTTGCTCACAGTTTGATGATTTTATTTCAACCATGATTTCTTGATCTTTATCATTATAAAAATCAAAAACTTCAGAAAGTAGAGGAACTTTTTCTCCATCACCAGCATTAGCAGAGCTTATATCCTCTAAATTCATTTGGGATATTTTACCTTGCCTATCTGTTGTTCTATCCAAAGTATCATCATGAATAACAACAAGGTGCTGATCTTTAGTACAATGAATATCTAACTCTACTCCATCGACTTTGTTATTAAATGAATATCTAAACCCCTCCAACGTATTTTCGGCCTTCTCACCTTTGGCCCCTCGATGTCCAATAATCTTCATTTTTAGTCCTTACTCAGTAAACGAAATGATTTACGCGCCAATTTGGCCAATTCTAAATCTATATAAATAAATTCTTTATTTTTTTCCTTCATCAACTCTTCAAGCTTTTCTTTAGAGTCAAAATATTTATTAAGAATTTTTCTCATATGAGATTCTGAGAACTTAAACTTCATTGTTTCAACTTGTCCTATTTCTTGAAAATAGTTTCCAAAAAAAAGAAAATAAGGACAAGAAGGCTCACCTAAAACATGTCCTTTTTCTTTTACAAGTTTAAAAAGAAAATATTCTTTCTTTAAAAGCTCTTTAAAGCTTTCACAGACAATTTCTATAGGAAGGTTTTCAATGATCCTTTCTGTTTTCATCATTTTCTATTATCGAAAAGCAGCTCATTAATCAATTTTTACTGCTGCAAGAATCTCAGTTATTTTCCTAAACCTTGATGTTGGAAATTTCTCTTCTAGGTCTTTGAGGGCCTGCTCTTGATCTAGTTCTTTGATTGGTTTTGATAAAATAATACGAGCATACTCTTCAACAACATAAAAAGTGAGCTCTAAGGGTGTTAAATTTGTTGAAGGATAATCGGCAAAGCCTTTTCCATTAACGGATCCATGGTGTTTTAGGACGATATTTTCGACTCCCATTGGTGCTTTAGGGAAGTCTTGAATAAGATTAGCAGCGTCACTAGCATGATTAAGGACTCTTTCTTTATCCTTTGAGCTTAATTTGGCCGCATCTAAGTCTTTAATGCTATGAATCTTTGCCCAGGAGTCTTTATTTAGAGTGATGTCATGCATTGTAGCTGCAAATATAAACTTCTCTTCCTGGGTTTCATTTCCCCAATCAGACTTACTGATTACTTTTAGGCCAAGAAGGGTGATCAATTGGACATGCTTGAATCTATAGCTGGCCTCGTTAGATAGCATTGAGGCGATTAGCTTTCTTAATTTAGTCTCTTTTGAAGAAACCTTTTTCACTTGATCCATTAGGTTTTTGGCCTGAATAATGGATTGAGGATCAAAACCTTGTCTAAGCAGTTTTTTACCTAAATTCCCAAGCATCTTATCAGAGTAAACAAGCTTCTCTTCTGTGGTCAGTTCTCCTGCATCCAACTTAGCAATAATCTCCTCTGAAATAGCATTGGTGATTCTAAGCCTGTCATTTTTTAATACATAAAGTTCACTATATCCCTCAATAATAAGTTGTGAAATTACACCTTCATCTATTCCCTCCCCTGAAGAGAATTTCATAACATAAGTACCTGGCTTATCTATATCTTCAATATAAATTGGGCATACGAGATAATTTAAGTTTTTAAAAAAGTTTATTGGTATTGGATAATAGTTTTGTACATCTTTATTGGCCATATCTGTGGCCGTAATCCCTACTAAAGCTGAAGTGGCCTTCATTATACTTTTAAGATCAAGGCAGTTTTTGACTTGTTTGTCATTATTTCTGAGTCCTTCCATCTTTTTTGGAAAAATAACCACGATAGGTATATTAAGTTCGTTTTTATCAATATACTCTTTTAGTATTTCAAAGGTTTGCTCAGATTTATGGTCTTTTCTTGTTATGATAGCGACTGGAGGTTTTTCAGCTTCTTCTAAATACTTTATTCCAAACTCACCTAACTGCTTACATATGGCCTCAACATCCATATAAATTCTTAGATTTAGTGTCCAGATGGCCTCAAGATGGGGATTGCTTTCGATAATTAGTACAGTATTCAATTAGCACCTCTTAATTCTATGTTAAATTAAGTTAGCACCTTTAACAAATCCTTATCTAGTTGACTTTTTTTATCGCTTAAAATTTTGTTATACTTTCCTTTGCTTTGCTTTAAAATAAAGCTTAATGAAAATACTATTTGTCTTAATCTTTTTTATTCAGTCTTGTAACTTTTTTAAACCTGAAATTGGTTCTGCGAAGAAACCGCTTAACTTTGGAATCGCAAGCTATTCAAAAGTAGATAAAGATTTGAAAGATTTTTCAGATCTAGAATATTTTTTGGCAAAAGAGCATGATCTGCATGTTAAATTCTTTATAACTGACTCATCTGACGATCTTATTTATTTTGCAAATAATAATAATCTACATGCCATCATTTCATCCGCCCATACGTTTATTAAACATCGGCAAGATCTTGATTATGATCCAATACTTATTTCAGTTCGTTATGGAAAGACTTGGTATAAAAGTGAGATCATAACTCATGTTGACTCTGGAATAAATACGATCGAGGACCTCCAAGATAAAACTTTTGCCTTCACTAACCATGACTCGGCATCAGGTTTTGTCATTCCTTCTTACCTTCTTAAAGAAAAAAATATATCTTTAAGAGAAAAGGCCTTTGCCCGCGAACATAAGACTGTCGTAAAACTGGTTTATCTCAGACATTATGATGCTGGGGCCACATTCTATGACGACACAAATAGTCAGGGAGCTATGGATGGGCGTGAGCTTATCCTCGAAGAACATCCCGATGCACTTAAAAAGCTTAAGGTTATTCAAATTTCTGGACAAATACCTAACGATCCCGTACTCGTTAAAAGAAACATAAATAAGAAAGTCTATACAAAGCTCTCCAACGGTCTTAGAAGATATGTAAGAAGAAAGGGTGATGAAAATAAGCTCTATCAATACTACAAGATAAGTGACCTAAAAAATAGCTCTATAGAAGACTTTGAAGATTTCATCAACTTTGTGGAAAAAATAAATTAATGCTCATTCACCTTCGCGACCTCGAAATTATTACTACAATTGGCCATTACGATTGGGAAAAAGAAAAACCTCGCCCCCTCTATCTTAATATAACTGTCGAGGTCTCAGATCCAACTAGTGATAAGTTAGAAACAACTTTGAATTACGAAGAAATCGAAAAAGAAGTTATTAATTTTTTTAAAAATCAAAATTATGACCTCATTGAAACTGTGGGATTAGAAACTCTTAATATTTTATCTAATTTCAAACAAATCAAAAAAGCTGATGTTGAAGTTATAAAAAAAGGAGCTCTCAAGCATTGTTCACACGTCTCGATTCTTATCGGCCGCTCTTTTCGCTCTTAGAAAAGGAATAGAAAAAAGCAAAACGCCAACAATTAAGTAGATAAAAAGTGCAGATTCATGATTCACTAGTATTCTCCTCAAGCTGTTTTAATTCTAACATCAGCCTTTTTTCAAGTTCTTTATCACCTTTTCTGTTAGTCCTTATAAGTTTATTGAAGTAAAAAATAAGCAGAAAAAATAATACAACAAAAAAAATGATAAAAAGTTGATTTACATAATCTGTTGAAAGCATTTCAAATTCCTTTTTACATGCCCATATTATATTGTAAACATAAATACCAAAAGGATTCAAATGGATGCCATTATAGTTGATCAACAAACAAAGTCATTAGTCATTGATCATTACCCTGATCCAATAATAGACGTTGAGGATGTATTGATAGAAAATAGGGCCACATCAGTAAACCGAATGGATATTCTTCAAAAGTATGGAAAATACCCAGTTCCAAAAGAAGCTTCACAAATCCTGGGTGTCGATTGCGCAGGTACGGTTATTAAAGTTGGTAAAAAAGTTTCAAAGTTCAAAATAGGAGACGAAGTATTTGGTCTTCTTCAAGGTGGTGGTTATGCTCAGCTCTGCTCTAATCACCAAGACCTTCTTTGGCACAAACCACCCAACCTAAGCTTCGAACAAGCTTGTTCAATTCCAGAAGTTTTTCTTACTGCTTACCAGGCGCTCTTTAGCATAGGTTCAGTAGAGGCCCATAAAAGTGTCCTTATTCACGCAGGTGCAAGTGGCGTTGGAAATGCGGCCCTTCAACTATGCCAACTTATCGGAAATAAACCTTACTTTACTGCGGGGAGTGAAGAGAAGATTCAATTCTCCCAAAAATATGGTGAGGCCATTGGAATAAATTATAAAAAAGAGGATTTTTCTGATGTTATTAACAGGCCAATTGATCTGATTTTAGACTTTGTTGGAAAAGATTATTTTCACAAAAACTTAAAATTATTAAATCAAGATGGAAAGTTAATTATTATAAGCTTTCTCTCTGGTGCCATTGTAAACGAGCTCGATTTATCACTTATTTTAAGGAAATGGATAAAGATCGAAGGAACTACTCTTCGCTCAAGAAGCCTTGATTACCGAATTAAGCTCATGCATGAATGTGGACAACTTCTTTTACCTGCACTTATTGATGAAAAAATTAAACCCTCTATTTATAAAAGCTTTTCTTGGAGCGAGGCCAATGAGGCCCATGAAATTATGGAAAGAAATGAAAATATGGGAAAAATCGTTCTAAGGATTAATAAGTGTTAGAATTAAAAAAAACTTACCTTTCAAAAACAAGGTACTCTGACTCTATTATTGTTACCCTGTCTGTTCTCGCCATTTCACTTCTTTTTTCTCATATATACTGGTTTAACCATTTTGACCTTTCATCATACCTTGCGGCCAATAAAGAGCTTGTTTTTAAACACGCTCAATTTCAGCGGTTATTCTTTTCTGTTCTTATTCACTCCGACCTATCTCATTTATTATCTAACAGCTTTATGCTCTCCATATTTGGGATACTCATACACCGCTACTTTGGTTCATGGCTTTTTCCTCTGCTAACTTATTTAGCAAGTGTCGTCTCTCACTGTTTATCCTTACTTACCTACCCCGATGATAAAATCTATCTTGTCGGCGCAAGTGGCTGGGTATTTCTTTTAGGTGGTTGCTGGCTTTGTCTTTACGTATGTATTGAAAAAAAAGAAAGGATTCTAAAAAGGCTCTTTAAAACAGTTGGAGTAGGCCTTGTCCTTTTTTCACCTCAAAGTTTTTTACCAGAAGTAAGCTATAGGACACATGCTATTGGTTTTTTCGTAGGAATTATACTTGGTCTATCCTATTACCTGATAAGAAAACGCTATATTGATTCCTTTCTCATTTATGAAGAAGTTATTGAGGAAGAAGACGATGATATACCCTATGAGCTTGAGTAAATTTTAACTCTTCCATTTTATTTTACAAACGTGTTATCCTATTATTATCAAGGATAAGATATGTCAGATATTTTAAGATTGAAGGTCGGAGAAACACTTTGTGAAAAAGGTGATGAAAGTAACGAAATGTATATCCTCAGATCCGGTGAACTTAAAGTTATGGATGGAGATAAAGTTGTAGAGGAACTTAAATCAATAGCTGTTGTTGGCGAGATTAGTTTTATTGAAAAAATACCAAGACAAAATACAGTAGTGGCCAAAATGCCTTCTACCCTAATGGTTATTAGTAGAGAATCATTTGATGAAGTCTTCTCTTCAATGCCTGAATGGTATATGGCACTTTATACATCTGTTTTAACTAGGTTAAAAACAATGGGATATGGAGATATAGTCTAATGGGTGAAAAACTTACTTTACTTGCAGATGAAGTTCTCATTAAAGAAGGTGAGCCAAGTACTGAGATGTACTTTCTTATCTCAGGAAAACTAAAAGTTACAAAAGTCATTAACGGTGAAGAAAAGATTCTCGGCCATATAACCACAGGTCAGCTCGCTGGAGAAATGAGTTTTCTAGATAAGAAAACTCGTTCGGCCAATGTTGTTGCCGATGGTGAATGCGAAGTTTTGATTATTCCACCAGAAAAGTTTGAAAAAGTTCTTTATGAATTACCCGACTGGGTCCGGACTCTACAAAATGCCCTTATCTCAAGACTTAGAAAAGCTGACGAAGCATTTCACAAATAAAAAGGGCCTCTAACTGAGGCCCTTTATTCATTACATATTCTTATTTGCAAAATCCCAATTTACAAGCTTCCAAAAAGCAGCGATGTAATCAGGTCTCGCATTTCTATAATCGATGTAATAAGCATGCTCCCATACATCGATAGTCAATACAGCAGTTTTGTCTTCGGTTAAAGGACATCCAGCATCATCAGTATTAACAATTTCTAGCTCACCATTTGAGTTTTTTACTAACCAAGTCCAGCCTGAACCAAAGTTGGTGGCAGCACTATTGCTAAACTCTTCTTTAAATTTATCAAAGCTTCCCCACTTCGCATTAATGGCATCAGCAACATTACCAGTTGGCTCTCCCCCACCATTTGGAGATAGGCAATTCCAATAAAAAGTATGGTTCCAAACTTGAGCAGCATTATTAAAAAGTCCTCCGCTAGACTTTTTAATGATGTCTTCAAGAGACATTTCTGCAAACTCTGTTCCTTTTATTCCAGCATTAAGCTTTGTTACGTAAGCATTATGGTGCTTTCCATAATGATAGTTAATAGTCTCTTCAGAAATCGTTGGTGCTAAAGCATCTTTTGCCCATGGTAGCTCAGGTAGTTTATGTTCCATAAAAATCTCCAGTAGTTAAATAGTTCGACACGTATCTAACCACACTATTATTCAAGAGATAAATTCGCAATTAGTCGTTAGCAATAAATATATAGATAAAAGCTATTGTTTTCGCCTTGCACTACTCTTTAAGGCCCCAACAAGTTCACCTAACTTGAGATAAACTTCACAGCCACGCTTTGTTTGCTGAACAATATCAGAAGAAACCTCCCACTTACCCTTCTCACCAAGAAGTACTATTGTAGAAGCACCAAACTGAAAATATCCTTTCTCATCCCCTCTACTTACATTAAGACTACCTCTTGGTACCAATGGAAGAAAATCATTTCTAAGATTAGGAACTCGTTCTTGATAGCTTTTATCATCAAGAGGGTGTGCTGGGTGGGTATGTACAATCTTACCAACACCGACGGCACCGATTTCTATGTAGGCCAGTTTTCCAAACTCTTTTGTATCAATAATATTAACGACTCTTTCGTTTTTAAAAAGAATATCAGGGTCAGAGTCTACATAAAGTTTATTAACAGGAAAGTAGTCCCCTTTAACTCGATAGACATCTAAAATTTTTCCACCTAATGGAAAATGAAAACGATGATAATCAACTGGGGCCAAACGGGCAATAATCATAGGGCCATTTTTAAAAATCTTTTGGTACTTCTCGGATTTTTCAAACTGCCCACGATACCTTCTAGGAATAAGCCTGTTTCCCTTATATCCCCCGAGTAAATAAGATGCTTTAAATCTATTATTTTTAACTATAACTTCTCTCTCATCAACTACCTTAGTATCTGTTACGCTCCCTCCAATTTCATTAAAGCCGCGATAGCGAGCATCAGCAAAGGCAGGCATTAATTCTCTTTTTAAAATAATCGGTCTAGCGGATTTTCTTACTGGTCTTATAAAAAACTCCAAGAAATTATTATATCCTACGTAATTAGGAGATGGTTTTATAGGAGGAAAAGGATAAAAGTCCCGCATTTTAATATCATAATTTTTTATAAAGTCAGTGATCGCTTCTTCTTTTTTATTATTTCTTAACTTTAAAATTCCTGAACTAATTTTGCCTACACTTCCTTTAAAGATAAAAGTGATTTTTTTCTTATGTATCTTTTTAACGAGATCTCCATCTAATATTTTTTCCATCTCCATTTGTCTCGTTTGTCTATTGTAGAAATAGATATCACCATTCTTTTCGCAAAAATTGGGGACGGCCAGAGCTTGTTTGGAAGCAGAAAGAATCAATAAAGCTAATAAAATTTTCATGTAAATCCCCTTTTTATGCTCTATTATAAGGCATCTTTTTGTTTTAATGGATAAAAACAACTGCTATACTCTTGGAAACAACAACGGGATGCGTAATTATGGCAAAATGTAAATATTGTCTTAAAGAGATAACTTGGATGAAAGAGGGAAGAAAAAACGTTCCCGTCGAAGGAGACGGTACTCTTCACCGATGTGATGAAATGATGAACACCATAAAATCGACCAAAAGAATGGACCGAGGTTCATTATCTGCTGAAGAAATCAAAAAATACGAAGAAGCAATTAACAAAAAAAAATGAGTTGCCTCGAAAAGAAATCTATTGTTTGGGATATCGTTTGGACTGTATTAACTCTTGGTCTGTTTAATATATGGGTTCAGATTCGCCAAATCGTAGACTCAAACGAAATCATAGGACATCAAGAGTTCTCATTTTTTAAACTCGCCTTACTCACAATTATTACCCTAGGTTTTTATTTTGTTTGGCATGAGTACAAAATGACTAAAATACTCATGAATAAAATCTACCCTGAAGAACCAGGAAGTGTCGAAGGAACGGCATTGTTGAGTGCTGCTCTCGCCTTTTTCGGTTTATGGTTTCTTGTTGATTCCTATCAACAACACCTCATAAATAAAATTATCGACAAACAATAATAGATAAAATCATAATAAATTAACGACAAAATATTCTTAAGGAGCTAGAGAATATGTGGAAAGCAATGATTGCTGTGTTAATTTTATCGTATTTACCTCAACTACATTCATATGAAATAAAAAAATATAAGGCAGATGACTTAAGAAAAAGTGCTAAGCTTCTTATCCCAGACAGTTTTAAAAGCACTGATAAGTATCCCCTCATTATTTCTCTCCATGGCTTTAGTGATCCAGGTATCTTTATTAATATCGCCCTTCCCATTAATAAATTTATAGACTCAAAAAAAGTATTCGCCCTTAAACCTTTTGGAACAAGAGATTATCTTCTTAATCGTTTTTGGAATACTGGGGAGTGGTGTTGTAACTTTTTTAAAAAAGATGTTGATGATGTAGAGTATTTAAAAAACCTCATACTAAAAGTGAAATCAGACTATCCTCAAATTAATAAAGTATATATTATGGGACACTCCAATGGAGCAATCATGAGTCAGAAGATGATATGTGAACATCCTGATCTTATATCAGGCATGATAAGCTATGCCGGAGCAGGTTTAATAAGAACTAAAAAGTGTAAAACTAAAAAAAGTTTCACCTATATCCAAATTAATGGTGAAAAAGATGCTCTTATCAAGTTTAAAGGTCGCCAAGGAAAATACCCAAGCTTTGATTATCAGGTTCGCTCTGTTCAGTCTGAAATGAATTGTAAAAAACAAACACGACAAATAATCTCTTTAAGAAAATGGAATTCTTTAAATAATATTCAAGTCACTGAATATAATAAATGTCGTGATCAAAATAAGATGATTACCTGGGTTCTTCCACAAGGTAAACACCTCACAGCACCAGGTAAAGATGGGCTTAATAGTTTACTTGGATATTTTGGAATTTAATCATTCAGGCCATTAAAGTATTTCAGCAAATCTTTATATTTAAAATCAAATCCAAAGCTTTTGGCCTTTTCACTTGAAATTATCTTTTGAAGACTTCCTTTAGAGCTAAACTGTAATGGTATCTCTCTTACTCCATTATAAAATTCTTTTTTTGATAAATGTGTATCACTGGCCAAGTTAAAGTCTTCACCACAAAGCTCTTCTTTAATAAGAAACCCTATAAAACGTGCCACATCCTCGGTGTGAACCAAATTAACAGGTGACTCTCCCCCTTCAGGTGATGAATTATTTTTAAAAAAGTTTTTAGGGTGCCTTTTATTATCCACAAGGCCACTTGGGCGAATGATACTTGTAGGTCTTGAAAAGCTCTTTAGAGTCTCTTCCAACTCAATTATATTTTGCTTACCATCTCTGTGGCTTTCTTCTGTTTTAAGTCCATCAGATTGATAAACTGAAGTAGAACTTACAAATATAAAAGGTATCTCAGAGGGAAAATATTTATTCGCTAGAACTAAACTTTCTTTATACAACGGCCTTGGCGGGATACACCAGATAACAAAAGATATCGTTTTATCAAATGCAGGCATTGGATTACCCAACGAGTAGAGCTCAACCGATGAACCTTTTTTCTCGCTTGTTCTTGTTCCCAAAACCTCAAAGGTAGGCGAGAGTTCATCAAGCAAGTATGACCCTAACCTACCTAGACCAAAAATAAGAAGCTTTGCTTTCTTATCAACTGAAGGCATCTAGAATAAGCTCCTGTATATGCTCTGGAGTTGTATCATTTATATCCGCGGCCTGATCAACGAGCTCTTCTAAACCTTCCGTGCTTCCTTGAATATGATCTTCTAAGGCCTTTTCTGCCTTTTTATAACTTACCCCAATTAGCTTTCTAGATAAAATATCCCTTTCTTTAAAGGTAAGAGACCTTCTCCTTTTTACCTTTTGATAATTATATAAAAGGTTCGAGATCTCCTCTGCACGCTCATAACTAAGCCCAAAGTTCTCAACCATTCTATTTCTAATTCCTTCTTTTTCCACAGACTCTCTATTAGCACCTCTTAATTCAAGATCTTTAACTATGGCCAGAGTATAAGTAAATGGATACTTCTCATGAAGTCTTGCATAGTCTCCACTACTTATACCATCAATTTGAAAGACATAATCATAATTCATAACTGAAATTTCGGTCCCAAAAATATGGCCAAAACCCAACACATGGCTGACTTCATGAAGTAAGACTTGCCTGAAGTCATCATAAATAAGTGAGCCAGAATTAAAATTCACAACAATCTGTCCCCATTGAATTTGATCAATAGAATTATAGCCATAATAGGCAAGGCCAAGAACATTTTCTGTCATATTCGTAAACTCATTATCACCTTCTTTAAACATGACCCACATTTCATTATTGCTGTAATAGAGTTCTGCTGAATCTGAAGTATTTTCAAACTTAGGATCTTCACTTCTAGGAACAAACTGAACCAGATCGATCCCTGTCTTAGACTTTAAGGTTTGTACTGTTTCATCAAATGCGCCTTTATATTGGTTATAGCGACTTTCGTTAACATAAAACTTTAAAGGAAGTTTAGAGCGATCCACATACAAAGGGCCATTGGCCGTTTGTATTGGGTCAAGGTCCATCGAATCTTCGGCCTTTTTACCACAGGAAACGAAGCTTAATAGGATAAAAAAACAGATTAAGACTTTCAAACTCATACCCTCCTAGTACTTTTGACTAGTTAAGAGTATCAACCCAGTTTTAATATTTGTAGATTTTTCTTTAAGAGTTGCTTAATCATATTACCTGACATAGATACTTCTCAATTATTAAGGAGAAAATACATGAAATCAGCACTATTAATCTTTGCATTTTTATCTAGTTTGTCATCTTACGCTCTAGACCTAAACTCATGTTTAGATAGAGAGATGATTAAAAAGGATGAGTTAAACAGACTGGCAAAGGATGATTTATTAACAGAACTTCAAAGTTGTCTTCGTTACCCGTTGGAAGAAAAATATTATAAATGTGAATACAGAGCTAAGCATCAATTTGAAAAAGAATTGAAAAGAATTAATGGGATATTCAAACTTCGCAGAAAAGCTTGTTTAAAGTTTCCTTTTTTAAATGAATAAAAACTTTATTTATTACCACTCTCTATAAAAAAGAGAGTGGTCAAATTAAAAACTTGGCCAAAAATTTACTTTCTCTAGACTATCCCACTTACTTAGACACTCTAAAGCTTCTTTTTCACTCATATCCATCTTTTTATTAAACTCTTGTGCTTTTAAATTAAAGGCCTCTCCCCTAACATCTTCTTCAACCTTAAAGGGATGACCATAAAAAACAACAATCTTAGTAAATGGCTTAGGAATTCTAAACTTATCCCAACTGTTAAACTCCCAATACTTTTGTCCTACAACAAAATAAGGAATAATGTGTGAATTGGTTTTTCTTGATAGATCAAGTGCTCCGGCCTTTGTTTTTTTTGCAGGGCCTTTAGGTCCATCAATAGTCAATGCTGCCGATACGCCTTGAAGCATATATTCGGCCATTTTATCTTTTGCTTGCTTACCACCTTTATCAACTCCTGAATTACTTCGAGAGCTTCCCCTCACAACCTGAATACCTAACTTTGTTGCAACACGAGCAATAACCTCTCCATCCTTACTTTTAGAGGCCATCCCAGATAAGTATTTGAGGTTTTCCTTTTGAGAAAGTATTCCACCCAAAAGGTTTTGATGCCACGAAGCAAGAATAAAAGATTTATGAGGAGAATTATTTTTGGCGTGCTTCAAGTTTTCAAGCCCCACAAAGCGGTAACGATAAGAACAGTTGAGAAGTCGAAGAATGAGATAGGCCAGGTTTGTAATAATATTAAGCAGATTTTTGTTCATCTGCTTACCATACTTGAAAAGTGATAAAAAAAAAGGCCCCGAAAGGGGCCTTATTGTTAGTATCTTGGTCTTGGTGCAGGATGGTGTCTTCCACCTTCAACAGCATTTTGAAGCCTTCTAAAGTCCCTTCTAAGGTCATTAAACTCACGTCTAAGTGGCCCTCTTCCACCATGGCCTCTATTATAACCTCCTTCTCCTCGAGAAATTTGGTTTTCAAGATCATAAAATGCTCTTTCTAAATTAGAAAAGTTCGATCTAAGGGCCCTACAAGGAAGCCTTCTTTCTGCCATTCTATGAAATTTTCCTGCTTCAAAAGCGAGGTTTCTTGCCATACCAAAGAGTCTGTTTCCTCTTCTCACTCTTCTTACTGTATCCATAAAGTATTCTACAGCTCTATCAAAGTCATGAGCAGTATAGATAATCTGTTGGTCGTTCCGACATTCTCTGCCTCGTCGGTGGTGATCTCTATCCCATCTGTCTGCTCTTCTTCCATCAGAGTCATAAACGACATCCCATGAATCATAATTATCATTGTGATAATCTCTAGAGTAAGCATTGGTTGAGAAAACAGATGTTAGAAGCACTGTTAAGATAATAAGTTTTTTCATTTTTAAATTCCCCTTTTTGTTCGGTTGCTATGCTGTCTTTCTATTTCAAATAATGAGGAAGTTAAAATAGGCGGTTGGCCAACTTACTAATTTTATATTGGGTGTAAGCTTTTTATCTATCCTTACAACTAAACTAGGTCCAATATAGCCCCAGCCCTTATAGCGCACACAGCCATAATGATTCGACGGCCAGAATATAAATTGGTAAACAAGGCCTATGTTTGGAATACTAGTCATTCTTTTTACAGTACTACCGGCCTTAGAATTTTACCTCCTATTTAAAATTGGAAGTAATATTGGAGCAGTAAACACCCTCGCTCTTATTATACTTACCGGTATTGTAGGTGCCTTTTTGGCCAAAAGAGAAGGCCTTAGTATCATTTATAAAATTCAAGACCAACTTAACCTTGGCTCTCTTCCTGGCAAGGAAATCATTCATGGTTTTTTAGTCTTCGGTGGAGGACTACTTCTTCTTACTCCTGGCTTTATTACTGATTTTATTGGGCTTGCTATGGTTTTTCCCGGTAGCCGTCACCTTATTGTTGCCTTTGCTCAAAAATGGCTTGTTAAGGCCATGGAAAAAGGTACTGTTCAAGTATTTACGAGTCACACTTTTGTCCGGAGACCTCCAACTCAGGATCCTGATATAATAGAAGTCGATTTTAAAAAAGAAGAATAATAATATTCTTATAAGTAGTTATTATGGATAAAGACGAAAAGACTCTTTCTGAAGAAAGAAAAGAAATTATAGAAGATCTCATCAAGAAAATATCAGTAAACAAAGATAGTTATTACATGTCTACTTATGATGTTGCTGTCGAAATTAAAAAACTTTTTAGCAATTTAAATGAACACAAAAAATCTAAAGTTGAAGCTTTAGACGTAAGAGATATTCAAGTGATCATGGGCCTGAACTCCCAAGATAACTCACATTAATTCCTGACTGACTCCATCAGTTTAGGCCAATACTTTCCCTCTATTCTCATTGATAAACTCAGAGTGTTACTATTAAGTTAATAATTTTTATGGGTATATTATGAGTGATGAAAAGAAAATTTTAATGGCCGATGGTAGCGAGGCATCCGTACCTGAAGAAGAAAATGTTAATCGTGCTAAAGAAAAAAAGCAGGAAGATAAAAACTTCGTTCCGGTAATTATAAAAAGAAATGATGAGTCCATTAAACACCCATATGATATTTTAGAAAGAGCAACCTCAGAAGGGCTTGAACAACACCGCAGAAGTAAAAAATCTTTATTTTTGAGTGCTGTAGCAGCAGGACTCATCCTAGGTTTTGCGGCCATGCTCGTTGGATTGGCCTCAGAAATGGTACCAGCGATCAATGGACCTCTATACAACCGTCTTGCCATGGCCATTGTCTACCCGCTAGGATTTATTATCTGTATTCTTAGTAGAACTCAACTCTTTACAGAGCATACTGCTACAGCGGTCTACCCTTTTTTAGATGGTAAGGTTCCGTTTAGATCTTTACATATTTTGTGGATAACAGTTCTCGGAGGCAACCTCGTGGGCACATTCTGTAGTACACTTCTGATTTATATTGCTGAGCCTGTAATTGGTGCAAAAGATGGGCTATTGTCAGTGTTTGAACACCTTATACACTTCTCCTTTCTAGAGATCTTTATATCGGCGATCCTGGCCGGTTGGCTTATGGCCCAAGCAAGCTGGCTTATCTTGGCAACAGCTACGGCGATTGGACAAATTTTTTGTATTTATATTGCGACTTTCATTATTGGTATGGGAGGTCTTCACCACTCTATTGCAGGCTCTGCTGAAATATTTGCTGGTCTTCTCCACTCCGTAACCCCTGACTACAGAGGTGCGGCCAGTGCCCTTTTAAGTGCAATACTAGGAAATCTGTTGGGAGGAAGCCTCTTTGTTGGCGTATTAAATTATGGTCACATTAAAAAGAGTCAGTGATTAGCTTTGCCCTAAATCATAAATATTTCTTATCTTATCAAACTCTGCTTCCATATCTAACTTAAGGTCTATAATTTTACCTGAGCGTATATCAAAGACCCAACCATGAATCTTAGGATGCCCACCTTTGGCCCAAACTTTCTGAACATGGTCTAGCTTCAAAACATTAATGGCCTGCTCAAGAACATTTAACTCTACGAGACGATCAAACTTTTTAGTCTCATCTTTTATAAGATTAAGTTCTTCTGCGTGAAGACGATAGACATCTCTTAATTTTTGCAACCACGAATTAATTTGCCCCATATCTGAAGGGTTTAATGCAGCTTTAACTCCACCACACTCATAATGCCCACAAATAACAATATGTTTTACTTTCAAGGCCTCAACAGCATATTGAACTACGGCATTCAAATTAGCATCCGTCGTAATAACCTGATTCGCAACATTTCTATGAACGAAAACTTCTCCTGGTACGGCCCCCATCATTTCTTCAGCGGGTATTCTACTATCTGAGCATCCAATATAGAGAATTTCTGGACTTTGTCCTTGTGAAAGTTTTTTAAAGTAATCTTTATCGATCTTAAGCTTTTCTTGAATCCACTTTTCGTTTTTCTCAAATATACTTTTAAATTCCATTATTCTAAACCTGTTTTGAAAGATAATAGTCGTAATTGCCTAGAAAGATCTTAACAGAGTTTTTATCTACCTCATAGACTTTTTGGGCCAATTCTTTAAGGAAGAACCGGTCGTGACTAACAAACATAATTGTTCCTTCAAACTTTTTTAAAGCATTTAAAAGAACTTCACGAGATTGAATATCGAGATGGTTAGTTGGCTCATCCAAAATAAGTAAATTATTATTCTGCGACAAAAGAACGGCCAGAATTAAACGGCTTTTTTCTCCACCTGAAAGAAATTTAACTTTCTTTTTAACATCATCCCCTCTAAAAAGAAATGCTGCTAAAAGGTTTCTTAGAAAGCCATCACTTGCTTGAGGCAATCCTACCCGAACCTGTTCTAACACAGTATTTTCAGGGTTAAGAACATCAAAAGAGAACTGACTAAAGTAACCAGCTCTTATACTAGGTCCTATAAATGCCTCTCCTGAAGTCGGTCCCGTCTGCCCAGCAATAACCTTCAAGAGTGTTGACTTACCTGCACCATTAACACCAACAATAGCAAGTTTTTCCCCTCGATTTACTGTGGTGGTAAGATCCTGAAAAATCAAATGGTCTGAACCATCTTTATTTTTCCATACTTTTTTAAGGTTTTTAATAACGACAACATCATCCCCTCCCCTGGGTGGTACGGGGAACTCAAAATCAATTGTATCTTCCTCTTCAGGAACAACAACACGATTTATTTTTTCAAGCTTTTTGACTCTTGATTGGACTTGAGCTGCATGTGAGGCCCTTGCTTTAAATTTCGCAATAAAATCCTCATCCTTTGCAATACTTTCTTGCTGTTTTTTAAACTCAGACTTAAGTTGATTTAACCTTATTTCTTTTTCTTTTTCGTAATAGTCATAATTTCCTGAATAAACCGTAACACTTTTATGGGCAACCTCAACGATCTTTTTACAAACGTTATTCATAAAATAACGATCATGTGTTGTCATAAATATTGCACCATCAAAGTTTTGAAGCCAATTTTCTAACCAAAGGATAGTTTCCATATCGAGATAGTTAGTTGGTTCATCCATAATAATGAGGTCTGGTTTAATAACAAGAACCTTTGCCAACGCAATTCTCATTTTCCAACCACCACTAAAGTCTTCAATCATTTTATGGTGATCGTCTGGATGAACACCTAGACCTGTTAGAATTTCTTCGGCCCTAGACTCCAAGTCATATCCACCTCTTTTTTCAAAATTAGTTTGAACCTCACCCATTTCTTCTAAGAGCTTGTTCATTTCATCTGGATCAAGATCTGGATCACAAAGTTTGTTTTCTATCTCAGTTAGTCTTGCCTGAAGCTTCTTGACCTTTGAGTCACCACTCTTAACAACCTCAAGTGCAGTTTTCCCGGCCATTTCTCCTACATTTTGTGAAAAATAGGCCATTCTTAACTTTTCAGGAAAGCTTATTTCTCCAGAATCAGGCCTTTCTTCCTTAATAATAAGTTTGAAAAGAGTTGTTTTACCTGCCCCATTTGGGCCAACCAAACCGACTTTCTCTCCAGGGTTAATCTGAAAAGTGACATTCGTATATAATGTCTCGCCACCTTGAATTTTAGATATATTGTTGAAGTTTAGCATAATGGAGTATTTGATATCTTAATTTGGGGTTTTTGTCTTGCAGAATTTAAAATCCTTTAAAGATTACAAGACCTTGCAGTTAACACACTAAATTCTACCCATTTAACTCTTTATGATTGTAACACATCTTAAAATCTTCTAAACTTGCTGATCAAACAAAAGGAAGGTCGATGAAAAAATTAGTCTTATTAATAGCTTTAAGCTTCTCAACTCTTGTTAATGGAATGTCTTTTCTTGATTATTGTAAAGGTGATATTGGCACTAACGTCTCTATTGATCAGGCCGAAACTGTTGCTATGCTCAAATTAGCACTATCGCCTAAAGCACCTTGGCCAGTCAAGATAACAACACCTGTTCTCTATGGTTCTCATGGAGAAGTCATTAGAGAAATGAATACTCTTTCCTTTAATGGTTATGCTATTCCTACAACCTCTAAATTTAATTATAAGTTTAATAATATTCAAGAGGTTCGCTCTTACCTATTATCTATTTTCAAAGATAAATCAAAGTGTGATCGAATGAACGAAAAATTCGAGTCAATGGAAGCACTTCAATTAATGAGCGGTACTTTTGCTCTTAAGAGTGGATCATTCAAAAGATATCAACTTAAAGATATCACGCCATTAAAAGGGGCCAAAAACCTTAAGTACCTTATTATCAATCAAAATAAAATTACCAATGCTGATGTATTAGGGACAATTAAAAGCTTACAGTATATCAAGATGGCAAAAAACAATGTGTCTTCATTAAAGTTTGTGAAAAAACTTCCAAACTTAGTTTCTCTTGATGTTTCTGATAACTCTATTGAAGATATTTCTCCGCTATCTAGTGCCATTGGACTTGAGGAATTATGGCTTTCAACTCAAAGACCTGCTCACAAAGCTTCATACTACACGAATCCTTTGAGAAAAAAACTTGAAGAAATTTCGGCGCTCAAGGGTCTAAAGAACCTTTACCTCTTGGTGGCAGGGAATAATAATATTAAAGATATTTCAAGTATCAAAAATCTTAAAAAGCTAAATATCTTATCATTCAAAAATAACCTCATTAAAGATATAAATCCTCTCAAAGAATTGTACTCTCTAAGAAACTTATATCTTTCAGGGAATAGCATTGAAGATGTATTGGCCCTTAAAGACTTTGAAAATCTTAAGGTCTTATCAATATCAAACAATAAAATAAAAGATTGTTCGATTATCACCCAACTCCCTCCAATGAAGAAGTTAGTGTATCATAAAAACCCGTGTTTATAATTTTATGTGGTGGTTTCTAGACAGAAATCACCACCCGCTTCGCTTCTATTTACGCTAACAATTGAATAAGAACAAATGGTTGAATAATAAGAAATTTGGCCAATTTTTCGTTTGGTGACTTTTCCCAGGCCTCTATTTCTTCTGGCCGAGGCCTTCTTATCTGAGCAGTGTCCTGCCAGCTTTTAACTAAGCTAACATCATCTGTGGCCAATGCCACTGCGGCATCTACTAGCTCTATTGAGCTTTCCACAATGACTATAGCATCTCTTTTATTATGAATTGATAGCATCGACCAGTCACAGGTTTCGATCTCTGTCACAAGCTTTTGCTTTAACTCATCAGGCATATATTATGCATTCCTCTTAATCACATGATAACCAAATTGTGTTCTCACAGGGCCTGAAACTTGATCTACTTCTAATGCAAAGGCAGCATCTTCAAATGGAGGTACCATCATACCTTTACCAAATTCTCCAAGGTTCCCACCGGATGTTCCACTTGGACAATTAGAAAAATCTGAAGCTAATGAATCAAAACTCTCTCCATTTTCAAGCTTCTTAATTATGTCTTCGGCCATATATCTTTCATTAACTAAAATGTGTTGAGCACTGATTTTATTTACTGACATATCTATCTCCTTTTACGTAGTCTTAGCGAAATCTAGACCTTTTTCCATCATTCGTAAAGTAAGCCTCTAATACCTTAATTTTCCGTAGACTTTTATCTCTTAAATAAAAATGATTAAAAGTTCCTAGATTGAGAGCAATTCGTTTTTAGAGTAAAATCTAACAATACTCTTTGAAAAGGTTTATCGTGCGATACTCGGTCTTAGTAATTTCGATTATTAGTCTAACTATCAGTAATGCTTGGGCAAAGGATGTCGACCCTTCGGTAGAAGCCTGTATTAAAAAGTCCAACTTCCCTAAAGCTAATTTACCTCTTATTACTTATCAGTTCGGAGCAAATTATAAGCAAGTCCTATTAACCAAAGATGAAAGATATCACCAAGGTAAGAAAAAGCTCGAGCAAGCCGCTCATAATTTCCTGAGAAGCTTTAAATATAGAGATTTAAACTGGCCAAGAGATTTAGAAGTCAGAGATACGGGGGATTGGTCCGCAACTGGCTTCAATGGTCATAATTATAATGGAACCCACCCTGCTGTTGTTGTTTATTACTCCCCTGAAGTCTATTGTTGGATAAAAAACAATCGCAAAGGCGCCATTCCAGATGGAGGCGTTATTATCAAGGAGATGTTTGCAGCTCCCGCTAACCGCTACCAAGGCATAGCCCTTGATAAATTATTCACCCCTTGGTGGACGGTCATGATTAAAGACTCTAGAGGAAGTGTCGATGGCTGGTATTGGCTTTCCGTTTTTGACTCTGTCGATAAAATTGATAACACCAAAGGTGATGCAAAAAGAACTCATTTGCAAAAGCTCTCTTATGATGAACCTGAAGTTTACCCTGAGTCTGGTTTTGGTTCATACTGTATTAGATGTCATGTCTCATCCGAAAGTGAATATACCTTTTCTACTCTGGCCAATATAGATGGGCCCTACATACGCTTTAAAGATGATCTTTCGTGGAAAAATGTAAAACCTAAAAAAGCTTCAACCCATCCTGGGATGGATGCTTTTGCCAAAATAGCTCACACAAAGACTCTGGCCAGAAGACTCTTAAAAAACAAGCAGCAAAAGCTAGAATTCGCCAAACACTTTAAGTCCTTACCTCCTTTGGATGTCCATATGGCCGCTATGCACTCAGAGTTTGCGGCCAGGGCCTGGGCACATGGAGACTCCACTTCTCAGTGGGTAACAAGTGATCAGTGTATGGGCTGTCATAGTGGTGACAACACACCTTACGGGCCCAATATGTATGTAAAGAAAAACTTTCTCGGTGATAGTGGTATTGATATAAGCCCTTGGGGTGAGTGGAAATATTCTTTGATGGGACTAGCTGGCAGAGACCCTATATTTCACGCTCAACTAGAAAGTGAAAGTGTCTATAGCAAAGGTCAATCTCCTTTTGGGCCAGAAAAAATACAGGATACATGTCTTAAATGCCATGGGGCCATGGGACAAAGACAATTTCACCTTGATAATGGACACTCAAAACTCTTTACCCATGACAGAGTTTTTTCTAAAGATAAGTATGGTGCTTTAGCTAGAGATGGTATTTCTTGTACCACTTGCCACCAGATGAAAGATAATAGCGGCAAAGATATATTATCAATTGCCACAGGAAACTTTGAAACCCTTCCTCTGAAGAATGGAAAAAATGTAATCCTAGGTCCTTATCATGACCCTAAAACCTATGCCATGGATAATGGTTTAGGGATGATGCCTAAAGGAAGTAACTTTATTAAATCATCTAGAGTCTGTGCTAGTTGCCACACTGTCCATCTTCCTGTCATTGATAGTACAGGAAAACCTGTTAAAACGAAGAAGTCTATTGGCGGGGGTGTTTTCGAGCAATCAACTTACCCTGAATGGGTCAATTCTAGTTATTATAAGACCAAAAGTTGCCAAAGTTGTCATATGCCTGATCACTATGGGAGTGAAGATAATAAGGTCATTGCTAAAATTGCTAATATTCAAGACTCTGACTTCCCTAAAGGAGTTGTCACTCATGATGGAAAAAAAGAAGAGCTCGCTGCTCACTTTTTGACCGATGAGAAAAATATTACAATTCCTAAAAGACCTTATCGCAGACATACATTACAAGGAATTAATATTTTTGGGCTTGAAATGTTTAGACAATTCCCAGAGTTACTTGGCATGAGCAAAGCAAGCTATATGACCTATAACAAAAAAGGGATCCATCATGCTATTTTACAAGGTAATTTGATGGCCAAAACAAAGACAGCAAAAACTCAAATCCTCGAAAGTTATTATAGAGACGGATTTCTAAATCTAACAGTTAAAGTATTCAACCTAGCAGGACATCGTTTTCCTTCAGGCGTTGGGTTTAGAAGGGCCTTTTTAGAGGTTCGAGCAGGAGACTGGTGCTCTGGTTGTACGGATACTGTTGGAGTCATTTTAGGGGGCCATAAGAAAGCTCTTCCAAGTGAATTTCATGTGAAAAAGGCCTACCAGAAGCACCATAATCTCATAACAGATCCTAATGACGTTCAAATTTACGAAGAACTCGTTCAGGATGATACAAATAACTTCACAACAAGTTTTCTTAGAATCCACAATGTAATAAAAGACAATAGGTTGCTTCCTAAAGGGTGGATTTTAGGTGGACCGGCACACGGAAGAGAAGAAGGTATAAGTCAGGCCCATTTTCTCAAATCAACAAATCCTGGCCCTGTTGCCATTAAAGATAAGGATTTCACCGATGGCACTGGTAGCGATACTGTCAGATACAAAATAAAAATGAAAAATAGACCTTCTAACGTATCTGTTAAACTTTATTATCAATCTATTCCTCCAAGGTACTTAAAAGATAGATTTAGTGCCGCTCCAAATGGAATACATACAAAAAGGCTATATCACATTGTTACTAGGCTAAGAACAATTGGGACCCCTATTGCCAATTGGAAGCTACTTATTTCGAAGGATAGTTCGTCCGTTAAATAGTGATTTTTACACACTTATTTAATTAGTTTTAATTCATACTAAACAATGTGGTAGTACCACCACATATGTTTAGTAGTAATATGATCGCTTTGGCATCAACCTTTAGTTTCGCCATAGGTGCACACGCATTTTTTACATTTGGACGTAAGCTTAATTATGTCTGGCTGGGGCTTTTTAAGAGTCTTTTAGCATTCGTAACTTTTCTTATATTACTCATGTTCAAAGGTAGTCTCAATCTAGGTGATTACAACTCTTTTATTCAATTTTTTCTATCAGGGTTCTTAGGCCTAGGACTAGCAGACCTTTTTATTCTCAAGGCGTTTTTAATATTAAGACCAGGAAGAACTCTTATTTTGACTGGTTTTCAACCTCTTTTTGTAGGTATATTTAGCTTTATACTCTTAGGCCATTCTTTTGCTTGGGAAAAACTTTATGGCATATTATGTTTTATTTTGTGCACAGTTATCTTAGGTCAAGAAAAGTCCAATGGTATTAATAAGGATACTTATAAAGGTATTGCTTATAGCCTTATAGGAGTAATATTAAACTCATTTAGCTGTGTTCTAACCCGTCTAGCATGTGATCAATCCCCAATGATGGACTCTATTGAAGGAAATCTTATTCGTATTTTTGGCGCCTTGGTTTGTTTTATTTTATTTTATCGCTTCCTGGAAACTCCAAAGCTCATAAAACCATTTAAGCTACTTAAATCAAAAGATAAATTGTATCTGATTATTGGAACATTATTTGCTGCAGTAATTTCGTTAATTCTTTATATGATTGCCATTAAAGAAGGAGACCCTACAACTATAACGGCCATAGGTATCACATTACCCCTCTTTAGCTATATATTTGAAATTATTAGTGATAAAAAAAGACCATCAAAAACGATGGTCCTTTCCTTCGCCTCATTCATATTAGGTGCTTTTCTTATTCTTTAGAAATACTTTTTAGAGGACAGGTTCTTAAACCCAATACTTTATATAATGGACAAAAACCTAAAATCCCTGTCAGTAAGGGCACTAATCCAACCAGCCCCCATAACGTTTGGGGTCCAACAAAGATAATCGCCAAAAGGCCTACTCCTACCAATATTCTAAGAGCTCTATCTAATTTACCTTCATTTTTTTCCATAATTACCCTCCTTTTCTATCTCAAGTATAACCTAAACTTCGTTTTGCTCCAAAAACCATTGACGTATTACTGGCCATTTATGATAGGAAAAAGCATGATATTTTTGCTTATTATTGCCTTATTCACTCCCTCTTCATTAGTAGCTCAAGATACTAAAAAGCAAGAATTTCATTCACTTATTGACCGTTTTGAGCAAGCCTTTGAAAGTGAAGTTGGCGACCATGGAAAAAAACTTATCATCAAAAGGTATTGGGACTCACCTAAGGTCAATGCATACGCATATAGAAAACCTGGTATTTATGGAATCAAAGTTTATGGTGGGCTTTATCGCTTTGCTAATCTTCAAAGAGATGGTTTTTCTTTAATTTTGTGTCATGAATTGGGTCATCACCTTGCAGGCCCTCCAATTAAAAAAAATGACTGGAGTTCATTTGAAGGACAAGCAGATTACTGGTCAACACATAAATGCCTTAAAAAGTTATGGCGTTATGAAGAAGCACAAATTAATACAAACTCGAAAATAGAATCTCTTTGTCAAAGTAGGCAAGATACTCACCTTTGTGAAAGAATCATTCAAGCTTCATTACATGTTTCTACTTTATTTGGAAAAGATCTCCCTTCATTATTTAAAAAAGACCCAACGAAGGTAAAATATAGTTACCCATACCATTTAAAGTCTCAATGCAGATTAGACACTTTTATATCTGGTGCTTTGTGCGATAAAAACTATTGTGAAAGTGAAGAAGGGGCCAAACCTAGATGTTGGTTTAACCCCAATAATAACTAATTTAGTAGTAAAGTCCGTTTTTACTAATGTCATTTAAGGCCGACTCAAATCCAGATTGAAGAGTTGCTTGGTGACAATTCCAACCTGACATATAAGTCCCATCTCTATTTTTACATGCCTTATCTGTATAATCGAAGTTTTCACAGTTCTCTACAGCTGTACCTCGAACGGGCTTAATTGTTTTATAATAATTTTTACAATGAGTAGCTATTGGTCCTTTTTTGAATTGTGAAACAAGCTTTTGAATTCCATCAATCATGTAACCTCTATCAGCTTTTCTACCACAATTCTTTTCATAGAATTTTGAAAACTCATAATTTCTTCTTGCGCCCCAGCTATAACCTAATACGATAAGTCCGAGGTCTTCATTTTTTTGGATTCCATTTTGGCAATTAAAGAGTTCAAGCATTTTTTTAAAATTTGCTTTTCCACCTTTATGAGCAGTATTAAATAGTCGCTCTACTCCACCATCTCTAAGAAGATCGGGAATATCTTTTGCTTCTTGAAAAGTTTTATCTTGAGGGGCACCCATTCCATGAAAAATAATCATGACATATCTTTCTGGTGATAATGTCCTACTTGGACTCTCTACTTTACTGTGAACAGAAAAACTTAGTGCGAGTAATAAACTCAGAATTAAAGACTTCAATTTTACATCCTTGTTAAAATTTTCATTGTTTAACGAAATTTTAGAAAATTGAAAACCCTTTTAAAAGCCTTTTTTATAAAAAAGAGGCAATATTTGCCTAGCACCCTTTAATTTAAGCCCTAATACCAAAGACTTAGACTCTACAAAATCATAAGGTTAAAGAACTGCAGAAAATTTAAGAAGTTGGTATGCTAGAAGTTAACAAATTAAGGGGGTTCAATGACTAGAACTGGAAATACTAAAAGTGAAATTTTAACCTTAAACCTGCAGGACCGGGATCTAAACATCAAAACTAAAACGATCAGAAATGATGGCTGGGTACCAGGCGCACTATATGGACCTGAAACTGAAAGCACTCCTGTCCAAATGACTGTTAGAGATTTCAGTAATGCCTTACACCACGAAGGCGAAATTTATCAAATTAAAAGCAAAAAAGGCACGACATACGTTAAATTTGATGAAATTCAACGTGACCCTGTTACAAGAAAATTTGTTCATTTTTCTATGGTACAACTTCCGAACACTGGGGAAAGTAGTATTGAAATTAGAGTAGACTTAACTGGTGATGCCAAAGGTGTTAAAGCTGGAGGAACACTTCTTTTACTTAAAGACCATATTGAACTTCATGGAAAAGTAACTGATCTACCAACAAAGCTTGAATTTGACGTATCAACTATGGAAATTGGTGGAAAACTTACCGTTGGTGACCTTAACATTCCTTCAAACTGTAATACAGACCTCCAAGCAGATGAAGTTATAGCTGTTTTAAGACCACCTAAAACTGAAGAAGAAGAGACTACCGCTACTACCACAGAGGCAACTGAAGGAGAAACAACAGAAGAGCCTGCTGCAACCGAAGAAGAAAACTTTAAAAAATCTGCTTAATGAAAACGGGCCCTATTTGGGCCCATTTTTTTGCTCTAATAAAAAAACTTCATCAACACTTTTACCTAAATAACCACTAAAGGCCATCGATGCTTTGAGTGATTGCCCTAAAGACCAAAGTAAGGCCCTTTGATAAAAAGAAATTTGATCCACATACTTTGGAAGGATATCATCCACTTTGTCTAATCTAGAAAGATCTTTTTTATATTTTTCAAATTTTAGCTTTATATCCTCAAGGATAACTTTACTTAAATTCTCATTTAAATTTAATGTCCAGGCCATATCTTCATGTAGTTGGCATTCACCAATATAATCAGAATAAGGTCTTTTTTCTCCCCAGTCTTTATTGGAAATTAGGGATAGAAAGTATTTATCACCTTTTTTAAAAAGGTAATAGAGTTGCTTGGGCCTCGGGCAAAAGTTAAAATGACTTTCAAGGACAAATAAGGCCGTGAAAATTTCATTACTGATTTTTTCAAAACTTTTAGGGGCTACTTCAGCATACTTAAACTGTTGTAGCTCATTTAAAATGGGAACTAGACCTTTTCCTTGAGGGTTTGGTAATTTGTTCATATGAAACCATTACCACATATTCTACACCCTGTATCTAGAATTATAATAGTCTAATTTTTATCGAAAGCGTTTTTTATAATTTATGCTTTTAAACCCTAAATAATTTATATTAGAAACAATACAACGGCCTGGAACAGCCTTGCCATTATTCATAGTCACAATATACTCTCCAATATATCTTCCTGCTGGAAGACTTCGGTTAAGCTCCTGGTTCCAAGTCATTTTTAATAAAAAAGATGTAAAGCCACTTACTTCCGTTGCTTTTATACTAGAGGTATCATTATTAAGTAATTTAATATCTAAGCTATCTGCCCAAGGGTTTATTGCCTTAATTACTCTAAAGGCTTCCTGTTGGCATTTATATAAGGGGTGATTTTGGGGTACTGCTTCGGCCTTAAAGCTCAAAGAAAGTAATAATGTTAAAATAATATATTTCATAGGACCTCCTTAAAGAAAAACCATGCCAAAAGCAAGTCCGTTAATAAGTAAACTGAGAGAGCAAAATATGGGTATGATTAAATTATCATCAATTCTAAGGGGTAAAAGCTCTACATAAGATGTCATCGCTGATGTCAACAAAGACACAAAAAATATCTTATAAAAAGGATTATTCGTATAGAGGGACAGAGGAATAACTAAACAGAAAAAACATGTAATAAAAAAGGCCATCGACCCCTCAAAAGTCTTACTCTTCATTATCTTCTTTTTGCCAAACTTAATCCCTACAATGGCCGAAAGAGGATCAGCAAAAGCAAGGGTTAAAATGGAACAGATTGCAATAATTTTTGGAAAACTTATTATTGTTAACAAAAGCCCCATAACATAAGGTATCATGGAGCTCTCTTTAAGCTGCTCCTCTGCTCTCATAAAATACTTATAGAACTTATTAAGTTTTTTATTGTACTCAGGGTAATTTATTCTAACCTGTTCAAATATATATAAAACACAAGCAAAGACCCCAAGGATATGAACGGCCATAGAGTGGGTCATAAAAGAATAAATAACTGCTGCAATAGAACCATTGGTCATATGAAAGAAACGGCGTGGAAGCTGTAGGCTGCTTCGGCTTGCCTTTAAAGTTGATTCTGGGTCTTCTTTTTTTATTTGCTCATTAACTTCTTCTTCAATTTTTTTTGACTCTAAACTTTGTTTTTTAGACTCTTTTATAGCTTCGCTGATAGATTGTTTAACCTCTTTGTTTTTTTCAACAAGAGGACATTGCTCATTTTGTGCTTTATATTTTTTTTTCTCGTCACTATATTCTTTTTTCACACTTTGTTATCGGAAAAAAAGATTGAAACTCTAATTTTAATTAAACATCTTTCTTGACATTATCGCTCTGATTCTACTAATCATAATAAATCAGGTCCCATAGTTAAACGGATATAACGTGGCTTTCCTAAAGCTAAGTTCTAGGTTCGATTCCTGGTGGGACCGCCATTTTTAAAAAGGCTAAATCAGCTTTAATCTTTCAAGTTGTTTCTCAAAAGTTTCGGCCGTAATAGGTTTGATAAGGTAGGAATCAATGATCCCAAGACCTATTACCTGTTTTACTTTATTAGCATCATTTTCTGAGGAGATCATAATAATAGGCGTCTTTCTGTGGTTCGAAAATAAGCGAACTTCTTTAATAAAGTCTAACCCACTTTTGATAGGCATTAACCAGTCGGCCACAATAAGATCAAAGTCTTGGCTCTTTGCTAGGCTAAGCGCTTCCTCTCCATTCATACATACTTCTACTTCATAGCCAAACTTAAAAAGAAACTTCCTTAACATATCCTTAAAAAAAGAAGTATCCTCTACAACTAGGGCACGTTTCTTTAAACTCATATATTAATTGTACCCCAGAATCAGGCGTAGAATTTGCTATTTTAAATAAATTTTATTTATTTCTAAGTTATGTGTAACGAAAGTGCTTATTGTGATTTTATATACTTATTAATTTTTTGAACCTCTAAAGCTATTTCTTTTGTCATTTCAATCATTTGATCTTGCTGTAAATCAGGAGACTCAAGTGACAGATAATTCATAGATCTTTTTGCACTTAAAATTTTATCAAAAGGGTTTACCACATTATGAATGATCTCTTTATCTTTGACGTTACTATCAAAGTCACTTTTAACTTTAGAGTCATCACTTACTTTTTGTTGGATTCCAACATAGTACCTGGGATTCTCAGCAGAATAACCAACTGTAAAAAGGACTAACCTATTCCAAAAAACCGATCCATCTTTTTTATGATTCAATAAATCCACATAACAAGACTCTTTGTTACGTATTGATTCTCTTAAATTCTTGACGGCCTCTTTATTTGTCGTAGGCCCCTGAAGGAAGCGACAATTAAGACCAAGTATTTCTTCTTTTGAATAACCCGTTAAAGATACGAAGGCGCTATTTATATAGACAAGAGGCATATCCTCTTGATTGATGTCAGCGACAACAAAACTATCCTCGAAGTCTTCACCTAAGCTTTCTAAAATATTCAATAAATTATTCATTTAGCACCTATATCCTTAGAATCTCTTATATCAGCTTATTGCTTCCTTATAAACACTTTGCCTAACGTACTGATTTTATTATGCTAATTGATATTTGTCTAACTCTTGTATAAGATAAAAGCATTAATCCAATGCTAACCTAGTATGGACTGGAGGAAGCAAAACTATGAAATCAGAAGCAAAATACAGCATTCAAATGGCATCTAAGTTAACTGGTGTTGGTATACATACTCTCAGAAAATGGGAATCTAGGTACAACCTCATCTCCCCAGAAAGGGATGATGGTGGCAGAAGAATATACAATGAAAAGGAAATTGAAAAACTTCAATTACTTAATGAGCTTACTACACTAGGTGAGTCTATTGGGCACTTAAAAGATAGAGATTTAGAAGAGCTAAAAAAAATGTCCAAGAAAATCTTAAAGGAAGTATCACCAAAAAAAGACATTTTCTTTGATGGACCTAAAATTAATCCTGATGAAGTTCTACGCAACCTATTGATGGCCTTGGAGCATTACAAACTAGACATCATCTCCCATGAACTTGAAAAGGTTAATCTTATTTTAAACCGGAAAGAGATGGCATTTAATATCTTTCTTCCTCTGCTTAGAGAAGTTGGTAAAAGAGTTTTTCAAGGAAGCCTTTCAATAACCAAAGAGCTTGCGATTCATTCAATTATAAGAGTTTACTTAACTAAAGTAATTAACCAAAACCTTAGTAGCAAATCCAAAAGCCCTCACAACATTATTGTATCTTCACTTGAAGGAGAAACTAATGAATTTCCTCTTCTTATTTCTTGCCTACTCTTGGAGCATTATCAAATGAGGTTTTATTACCTTGGAACAGGTATCCCTGCAGAGGCAATTGTAGAGGCCGCGAAGGCCCTTAATTCAACCAAACTCTTGATTGGTATTAGCGCATCCTCTTACCAAACTAGCAAAAAGCTATTTGATGGCCAATTAAAAGTTTTATCAAACTCAATAAAAGATATTCCCGTCTTAAGGCTTGGCCTAACTGAATCTGGTGATAAAAATGGCCATAGTTTTACCAATATACCAACTGTAGACGAGTTAAATAAGAAATTAATGAAATGGTAAGCTCCCTGTTTATTATCCATTTTTCATGCTGCCTTTTTATGACCGGATTAATTTGGCTTATCCAACTTGTCCACTACCCTTCTTTTCATTTTATTTCTACTGAAAACTTTAAGCGCTTTCAAGAATTCCATATGAGGAGAATTTCCTTTATTGTTATTCCTGTTATGCTTGTAGAGATTACTACGGCCATAATATTATTTAATAATGACTCTAGTTTTTACCTTCTTTTAAACCTTTTATTAAATACTCTTACTTTTGCCAGTACCTATCTCTTAAGTGTTCCCATTCATAATAAATTAACTCAAGGTAAAGATATAAATATGATAAAAAAACTCATCTTTACCAACTGGCCAAGAACAGTCTTCTGGTCTTTGAGAAGTTTACTTCTTATTTTAACTATTTGGGTTTAAAATATCTTAATGAAAATACTTATTTTAGATGATGATGATGCCATTCTTGAGTTATGCAACAAGTTTTTAGATGATATGGCCAACAATATCTATAAAACTCTTAACCAAGAATCTGCTTTTAATTATCTTAGACTTAATAAGGCCGACCTATTTATAATAGATCATAACTTAGAAGAAGGAACTGGCCTTGATTTTATCAAAGATCTTAGGTCAAAGGGAATTGAAACTCGTTGCATACTTTGCTCATCTTCATTTACTGATAAAATTAAAAATATAGCCTTGCTCTTTGATAACGTAGACCTTTTGGAAAAACCTTTTAATAAAGAAGAGTTATTAAAACTAATTACCCCTGCTCCTTTAACCTAAATGTCTTCAAATGGCCCAAAATTGACCTAAAAGTATCTATATTAGATCCTAATTGTGCAAAAACACCTCCAAAAGTGAAATAAAAACCAATAATACTAAAAATAAATAGTTTTACTTGCGTACCGATAAGAAAGTATGACTGAAAATCAATCAAGATCAATAGTAATTATTGAGGAAAAAGGGGAAGTCAAAGATAGAGTTTTCTTTGCCATTACGAACTCTAATCTTACTTTTCAAACTCATCATTTTTTTTCTATTAAAGACGCCTGTGATTTTCTCAATGATAAAAACCATGTTGATATGATAGTTATTGGTAACTTTGAGGATGAAAAGAATTATAATACTTTATTTAAATACCTCAATTTAAATAGCCTTAAAACACCTATCATCGCTTTTGATAATAATCAATCTAACGATTTAGAGAATGAGATACTCAAAGTAAGTGATAGAAGTGTTATGTTAGCTTTCGATGTTGGACAAGCTGATTTCGAAAATGAGTTTTATTATATATTAACCCAAAACAGAGTTGGTGACTTTGCAAAAAGAAAAACTAATTTTAAAAAAGTTAAGATTGTTTATTTCCTAAGGTTCAATAAGGCCCTTTGTGATATTTATATTAAATTATCTGAAGATAAGTATGTAAAAATAATAAATGCTGGTGATGAATACAAACGTGACTTTATCTATAAATTTACAGATAAAAGGGTACGCTTTCTATTCATAAGTGAAGATGATTATGAGAAATTTAGTGCTAGTGTTCTTAAAACACCGTTTTTAATCTATACCAAAGAAGCCGATAATATCGATAATATGGAGCTATGCTCTGCAACCCTAGAAATAATCCATGACCTCATTTTCACTACGGGTATCAGTCCACAAGTTATTAAGCTAGTCGATACTGTGGCCAATAAAATTGAATCTGATATTAATAGAAAAAATCAACTAAGAGATCTTCTCTTTAGATTAAAAAATAGAAGAGATTACCTTTACGATCATAGCTATCTTGTTGCCTATTTAAGCATAGCTATTTGTAGGGAAATGGAATGGGACTCTGAAAGTACAAGAAACAAGTTAACCTATGCTGCCGTTTTTCATGATGTTCTTATAGATGACTCTGATCTGGCATTCGCTTTTGATTTAGGACTTGATGATCTTTCAAAGTATACGGAAAAAGATATCGAACATTACAAAAAACACCCAGAGCTTACAGCACGTATGATTTCTGAATGTAACCGTCTGCCTCCTAATATTGATAAAATAGTTCTTCAACATCATGAAAGACCTAATGGAACAGGTTTTCCAAGGCGTCTAAGCGCTACAAATATATCTAAATTATCAGGCATATTTAATCTTTGTCATGAGTTTGTTAATGAAATGTATCGATATAATTTTGAGGCCTCAAAGTTACCAACTATTTTACGAAAACTAGATACCCACTATTCTAAAGGAAATTATCGGGATGGAATGGCCGGAATCAAAAAGGCCTTAAAAATTAAATAATTTTAACGATAGAGCTGTGTAAGAAATAAGCTACCCCCAACAAAGCAACACCGATCCAATAACAGGTCCAAAACCCCAAGTTTAGCTTTTCTGCCAATAAAAATGGAACGAAAAAAAGAAGAGATATAGGAACAGCAATAAATATACTCTTAGCATATTCTACAGACTGTTTGGTATCGGAGTATTCCCAATGAGAAAAGGCCAAGGCCAAAAGAGTTGTTAAAGGTAAGGCGGTTAAAAACCCTGCAAGGGCCGTTTTTTTTCCAGATAGCCAACTAACAAAGCTAATTAGAATTGCGGCCACCAAAGTTTTTCCAATCAATAACACCATATTAACAACATCCAAAGTCTGTTTTATCATCTTCTCGATGACAACGTATCCATTCGTAAGTGAGGGCACCTAAAGTTGCTCCAATAATGGGGGCAAGAATAAAAGGCCACACCTGATTAAGAGTACCAGAGAAAATACTAGGCCCCAAGGACCTTGCTGGATTCATTGAGGCCTTTGTTAAGGGCCCTCCAACAAAAGCACAGATGGCCACTGTTGAGCCAATAGCAAGACCTGCTAACTCACCTACAGCTCTTGTATCTGTTGCCACAGATATAATCACAAACATTAAAGCAAATGAGAGAATCACTTCAACTAAAAAGCCTACCCCTAGTTCCACAGACATCATTGTTGCACCAAAATCATGTTGGGGCCCCCAAATAACCATCATAACTGCACATGCTAAAGAAGAGCCTAAAACTTGGGATAAAATATAGCCAGGTACCCTTATGGAAGGAAACTTTCTGGTTATCCAAAATGCTATAGTAACAGCAGGGTTAAAGTGTGCCCCCGAGATATGACCAGTAGCATAAATCATTATGGAAACCACACCACCCCATATAATAGGAATGAAAGCACCATTATACTGAGCATCAACCGAAGCTAAAACCATTGAACCACAGCCAAAAAACACTAAGAAAAAAGTACCTATGAACTCAGCTAAATATTGTGAAAAACTATGTTTGGCCTTCATATATAACTCTCAATTTTTTCAACAAAGCCCTTAATTTCATCTCTAACTCTTCTATAGATATCTAGGATTTCTTTTTCATCCTCTAGGTCTTTGGTTAATCGAGGGGGATCATCAAAGCCCATATGGATAATTTTCCCATGTGGATAGTAAGGACAGTTCTCGTTAGCATCAGAGCAAACAGTAAATATAATATCCATTTTTATATCATCAAATTCATCTAACGTATTTGAGGTTTGATTTGAAATATCCACACCAGCTTCACCCATGACTTTAACAGCAAGTGGATTTAATCCATGTTTTTTAGTTCCAGCAGAGAAAAAGTTGTATTTATCCCCTTTAAGGTTTTTACCAAAACCTTCCGCCATTTGGGATCGACATGAATTACCAGTACACAAAAATAATATATTCATAAAATTGGCCTTTTAACAAACGACTCCGTGAGTCTAATAAATTGGATTTATAAAGTCTATCAATTTAAACCAATATATTACTCCTATCGTTTTTCATAAACTTAATATTTAATTACTATTAGGATTTGATTATAATTTGATAAAAATCAAGGATTTTAAGCCATGCCAACAATTACTCAGCTTGAATATTTAATTGCAGTAGAAAAAGAAAAACACTTTGGAAGGGCCGCTTTAGAGTGCCATGTTTCACAGCCTTCACTTTCTATACAAATACAAAAGCTCGAAGAAGAACTCGATGTCATCATTTTTGACCGCTCCAAAAAGCCCATTCTCACAACTGAAGTCGGACAAAGTATAATTGATCAGGCCCGTGTCGTGTTAAGAGAATACAAAATGATAAAAAATATTGCTGAAGAAGGTGCCAGTGAGCCTAGAGGAAGCTTTAGTTTGGCGGTTATTCCCACCTTGGCCCCCTACCTCATACCATTATTTGTTGGTGAATTCTCTAAGGCCCACCCTCTTGTAAAGCTACAAATTCATGAATATAAAACAGAAGATATTATTAAAAAGCTCATAAATGATGAAATAGATGCTGGATTACTTGTCACACCCCTAAAGGATGAGAGGATAATCGAAAGGCATTTATTTTTTGATGACTTTTATGCCTATGTATCTATTGATCACCCTCTTTCTAAAAAGAAGATCATTTCTCATGAAGATTTAAAGGCCGATGAACTTTGGATTTTGGAAGAAGGACATTGTTTTAGAAATCAAGTTCTAAATATTTGTTCACATCATAATAAAAAACTCGTTCTGCCCAATGTAGAGTTCACATCAGGTAACCTTGAAACACTAAAGAATTTAGTTAGAAAGAATAACGGTTTTACATTACTACCTAAACTTTCTCTTTTAGACACAAGCAAAAAAGAATATGACACCTACGTGAAAAAGATTAAAAAGCCTATACCCTCGAGAGAAGTTAGCCTTGTTCACAGTCGAAGTTTTCTTAAAGAAAGTATTATAAGCTCTTTAGAGGAAATAATTATTGGCCAGCTTCCTAAAAGTATTAAATCTTTGAAAAGAAAAGATATTGAAATAGTAGATATTTAATATTTTAAGACATTTATTTTTCAGTAGGAGTAAATATCGCCCAAAAAAAGCCTCTGATATCGCCGGTCTTATAACCTGTTGCCTTATCGTTTGGATATTTAGATGACAACTCTTTCTTAACCTCTTTTGAAAGATCAGTTCCATGGCATTTCAGACAAAGAGGTTGAGTAACAATAGGCTTTATAAGTCCTTTTTTATCTCCCAAATCAACCACTTTATACCCTGTTTTATCCTTACTTCTATAAAAGTCATCAATATAACTAAGCATCCACTCCTTAGGAATATTATCTGGATTTCTATTCTTTAAACTGACCCTACCGATTTTAATTTTTTCATCGGAGTTTTCAAGAGTAATTTCAGGTGCCTTCATATGACATATTTTTATGGCCTCGGCCGCAGACTCTTTGAGACCTTTTTTAAGTTCTTTTTTGAGCTCTTTTCCAAACTTTTTTATGGTTTTAAGAACTTGCTTTTCATCTGCAGAGTAAACTGAGTTAGAAGACAATAAAAAAGCTATTATTAAAGTTTTATACATATTCACCTCTTTAAAAACTATAACGCTTTATTAGATTTTTCGCTAGCTTATTTTAAAACTATAGAGCATTAAGATTCATCAATTCACGTTGAATACTTTGCTCGACATAGTCTATACCGAATAGTTTAACTTTTTTACCATTTACAAAAAATGTAGGTGTGGCATTGACTTGAAACTCTTGTAAATCCATTCGATCGTAAGCAATTATTTTTTTGATATCCTCTGAATACATATCGGCCTCTAGTTTCTTCATATCAAGTTTAAGAGTTTTAAGGTACTCGAATATTAACTCTGGTTTTGGATTATGATGATCACCCCATTGAGGCTGATATTGAAACAATACTTCTAAGGCCTGCCAATATTGACCTTGAAGTCTTGCCGCCTCAAGAGCTCTAATAGCGATTCTGGAATTTTGATGAAAGGGAGCATAACGAATTACAAGTTTCACCTTTGTTGAGTATTTTTTGAGTAAGCTTTTAATTGGATTATAAAACTTGCGGCAACTTTCACACTCAGGGTCTAAAAACTCAACAAGAGTTACAGGAGCATCTTTGGGCCCAAAAGTTGGTGAATGGGGTCGAACTAACTTTGCTTCTAAATGAGAATCTAAAGCACTTTCTGTAAGATTATTCGCCTTATAAATATAAGAGCCCGTCATAAAAAAAGCTAACAACGCTACAAAAGTAAAACCAAAAAAAAGCTTTTTATTTTTCATATCTAGTTTCCATAAATGAGAAAAAGGCCAATAGTAAAAACGCGATAAAAGAAAGAGTTGGTATAGTTATCAATCCAAACCATTTAATATAATATGCAGAACAAGAAATTCCTTCAACACAAGGAGATGCTGATTCAGGTAACACACCCCACTGTAAAAGTAAGTGATAAAACGAAAAACAAATTCCTAAAAAAATAAAAGGGCGAGCATACTTATTACCTTGAAGACTTTTATCAAACGCACCAACAAAATAAATAAGTACAAGTGGATACATAAGAATTCTTTGATACCAACAAAGTCGACATGGCTCAAAATCCATAATTTCACTAAAAAATAGACTTCCAAAAGTTGCGATAAGGGCCGTTGTCCAAGGCAAAAAAGTTGAAAATAGTACTCTCATAGCAGCACGATAGCATCGAGTTTCTGATAAATCTACTCCGCTACCTAAGATAGGTGTTGAAAAACTCTTTATAAATAGCAATTTTAATATACCTGAGTATTTTATTTCTTGCTCAAAAATATATTCTAAATAACCGAAAAGACGAAAGTCGAGGAACAAGGAAAATTGTTCCTTTAGTAAATAGTATTTCCATAAAGGAAGGAAAACTTTGAGTTTTAAAATTAACTCAAACCCATTATCACTTAAAGCACAACGCCAATTGAGCGAAGGTGTACAGAACCGTTCTAATGCGATTGGACGTTTAGCATCTGGTTCGCGAATTCTTAAGGCCGCCGATGATGCCGCTACATTAAGTATAAGTACTAAAATTGATTCCTTATCTCGTGGTAATAGAATGGCACAAAGAAATGCTAATGACGGTGTATCACTCATACAAGTTGCTGAAGGAGGCCTAAATACTATCGGAGACATGCTTACACGTCTAAGAGAGTTAGCAGTTCAATCGAGTACAGATACGTACGCAACAAGTGAGCGCTATAACCTTGATAAAGAATTTAAAGCATTGAAAGAAGAAATTAGTAGAGTCTCAGAAAATATAGAATTTAATGACAGAAAACTACTTAATGGCTCTGGTGGAAATATTGACGTTCAAGTAGGGGTTCATAATATTAATAGTGAGGATAGAATTTCAATTAACCTTAAAGACGTAGATGCTTCCATTAATACACTTTTTGAGACTGGTTATACACCAAGCGTATCGAGTAAAAAATCAAGTTCCAAAGTATCCAAAAGAATTAGCTTTGACCCTAATTTCAGTAATGATTCAGAAAGAAGTAGAATTATAAAAAATATAGAAAAAGAAAATAAAAAGGCCAGTCAGTCGGCCGCACAACAAGGCCACCAATACCTTAACCTAAGAACAAAAGGATCTTCACAGACTGCTATTGGGGCCATCGATGTTGCTATCAATAACCTTGCCAAACGTAGGTCTTTGCTAGGATCTATGCAAAATAGAATGGGATCTGTTTTACAAACTCTCCAAGATTCAAAGATAAACATGGATAGTTCTCGATCAAAAATGGCCGACGCTGATTTTGCAAAAGAGACGGCCGAAAGTATAAAAGAAAAAATCAAAGGTGAATATCAAACCAAAAACCTTAAAAACATTAATAATATTGGTAAAAATGCCATCAAGCTCGTTTCTGGAAATTATTAGATTTCAATTGAAATAAACATTCCTCTTGCTTTCTTAACAAGTTTGGAGTGAACATATCCATCTTTAGGGTATGAAAACTCGGAGCCTGGAAACTCTTGAGAACAAGTAGCATCTCCTCTTTCCTTAACACCAGTTTTCTCCGTTACAAACCACTCTCCATCTCTTAAACATGAAAAAGGTTTTTCTTCCATACAAGATGAGATGACCCATCTACCTTGTTGATTAATGGATACACAGCTTTTACCTTTTCTATTCCAAAAATTTTCGCCTTCTGCCCAAGACCATACGGCCATTTTAGAATGTTCGATATTTATATAATCAAACTTAATTGGCCCATTAGATTTTTGTAAGAAAAAGTTTGCTATATCCTGAGGAGTTTTTAGGGCCCATTCATTACCTAAGAATAACCTTGTTAATGGCCCTTTTGGTCGTTTTAGCTTTTTCAAAACCTTAGGTTTGTGTTCTTGCTCTGGTGCATTTTTTATAACCCTTTCAAAGTTCTCATCTTCTCTTGCAATTTTATCAACAAGAGTAGACCTCATAATAATTCTCTTACCCAAGGACCTTAGTTGCTTAGCAGAAAAAGAGGACTGATAAGAAGGAGCTATTAAATCCCCTAAGTACTTTTTTAATGGTTTAATAAAAGCTTCTTTTGCTTTATTTTCATTTTTACCACCAAATTCTTCCTGAATGAAAAGGTAGACGATTTCATCTTTGTTTTCTTCTTTTCTAATCCATTGAGATAATTCTTCAACTATATTAAAAAAAGGTCTATCTTTTATGGAACACCCGACATGCTTATCTGTTCCATGGCATAATCTAAGGGCCTTATTTACATAATGAACATCCCACTCTAATCCTCTAACCCCTATTTCTAATAGGTCCGTAATACTATAAAACTGATTAGGGAGAAAATAGCGGTCCATTTTATTATTATAAGAATTATGTGCTAAAAACATTGGAACTTCTTTATATGGTATATCTTCTAAAAGATCCCTTTGGAACTTTAGACTTTTAGAGGCCCACTCATTTTTCAACGTTGCTCTTTTATTATTTACACAAGTTTTCTTTACTTTCTTGAGACCTCTATCACATCGCTTTAAACCAAGGGCCCAAAATTCTTTTGAACGTACACCACATGGCCTTTGTCCTAGCTGACCACAGTTTGGGTCTCCCATATATGAGTCATAAGCAAATAAGTTAAACGAAAATACAACTGAAAAAATAATAAATTTCATCTTTACTCCAAAACATTAAGCAATAGGTTTCTTTGAAGCCTTTGCGAAAAGTTTAATTTAGTTTTCCCATAGGCCATTCTGGCCAAAAGAGGGTTGAATTTTTCTTTCGGATTTGAACCATAAAAAAGAGATTTTAAAACGAGAGCTAAAAACTTAGTTTTTTTACTCTTTAATGCCTTTATCTTTTTTAGTCCTTTTGCAATTTTTAATTCCTCTGGCGTAAAATCTGTACCAAAAGGAAATAGAGGAAAGAGTCCATTTGATTTAAAACGGGCCACTTTTGAAGAAATCACATGCGGGAAGTTATTAGAAAACTCACTGGGCAAAGAATAAGATTTATCTAATTTACCATATTTTTTTGCCTGCTCTATTAATGCTTCTTGATGTCTAGAGTCTGTGATTTTTAATAATTCCTTTATGAGTTCTTCATCAGTTTTCCCTCTAAGGCACACCATACCGTATTCAGTAATTACTATATCCCTTAAATGTCTTGGGATTGTACAATGACCATAATTCCAAACGATATTAGATATTTCACCATGTGAACTCTTGCATATCAATATAGACCTGCCATCAGGTAAGGCATGCGCCATCGAAACAAAATTATATTGTCCTCCGACACCACTCACGACAGTACCGTCCTCAAGTCCATCAGCAGCAAACTGCCCATTCATTGAAATCTTTAAACACGTATTAACAAACCTTGCATTTTTTCTATGAAGTCGATCAATTTCTTCATGTCCATAGAGTTGATTAATTTTTGAAATACTTTTCATATTAAAAAGCTCTAACTCTTGTTCAGAAAGAGACTTAAGCCAATTATAAAAAGACCTAGGTCCAAGAAAAAAGCCTCCGTGAACGATTTGCCCTGATTTAAGCCCATCTCCAATGAAAAGGTTCATATTATCAAAGAATCTTTCATCATTTATATCTGCTTTAAATTCTCTATGGTCTTTTAAAATTAAGCTCTCTCTTTCAAACTTAATTTCTTCTTTTACAATTCCAAACTTTTTTAAGAACTGAAAACAATTTTGGGTAAGAGGGTTTTGAATTATTTCCTTTCTGACTAGAATCTCCAATATATTATCTGGGATCCCTTTTTCAAAGACCCCTTGATTTATAAGCCTTTGAAGTCCTACATGGTCGTAAACCTTCTTTTTAAGAATATCATTTTTATAAAGATCCATAATGCCATCAACCATCATTTCAGTAGCGCAAAATAAACCTTTTTTAAAAACTTCTCTTCCACCAATTTGGTCTATAAGAGAAGAAAATTTCTTTTCTACTTCAAGCTCTTCTAATAACTCTAAATAGACATCATTTTTTTTGTTTCTTAACCCTAAATTATAAATAAGGGCATCACCTAAAGAGCCTATCCCAACCTGAAGTTCTCCATCATCTTTAATTAATGAACTTGCATAAAGTCCAATCATATAATCTGTCTCAGTAACAGGTAGTTTGGGTGGAGCAAAGATTGGAAAATAATCTTTAGGATCATCAATAAGATAATGAAAAGTGTTCTCTTTTATAAGAGCATCCCCTAGCATGAAAGGTAAGTCCTCATTTACTTGAGCAATGGATAGCCATTTTTTGCCAGATTTTTTTAGTAAATCTAAAATATCCAGGGATGTATCAGCATTACAGCTTAAGCTATATTCTGCTTTTCCTTCTTTTTCTCTTTTGGCCACTTGCTGAACAACAAGGTTGATTCCTCGATCGAGAACATCTCGAGGAACATGAGTAAAATTACTGCTTAAATAATTTCGTTGAGCATATTCATTTTTGGCCTTTTTACCGGCCGGATAATAAAACTCTATGACCTGAATATTGGAAGGAATAGTATTTTTTTCTCTATCAGCTTCAAACTCAAGGTCGGGATAGTTACCTAAGACTCTTTCACTAAATGGGCCAAAAAACCTTTTTTCTAAATCAGTCGGTCCTGTTGGTTTATTTAAAGATAGTGCAGTTAAGATGGTCAGTTTTATAGATGGATCATTCTTGGCACGCTTATAGAATTCATTAATTAAGTGGTTGGGTTTTCCTGCTCCTAGTGGACACCCCAGTGTAATTTCTTTTCCAAGGTATTGTATAGCCTCATCAACACACTGAGTCTTATTGTTATAAAATCCCATCTAAACCTCATTAGGAAAATAAGCAATCCATACTTAAGTATTAATAGGATAAATAACATAACTCATTAAATTAAAACAAGAAAGGGCTATACAATTTATCTGCTCTAGAACCTAAAAAGCTTCAAAATAAAGCCAAATAAAAACTTTAAGAAGGCCTCAAGACTTAAAGGGATATCCTTATGGGGAATATCCTGCTTAACTACATTAATCTGCTGAGACTGAGGTACAGCTTCTTCAACAACTTCTGAAACGACCTCAACTTCTTGCCTTGAATCATAGTATTCACCTTCGATCTCTTGGGCCAATTTCAAGTCACTGGCCAAAAAGAATGGAGAAAACATCGATGTTCTAACATATTTTCCAATATCATCTTCGTGAATTGAGCTCTCTTCAATTTCACCTAAAAAGTTAACCTCAAATGTATGGGATAAAACCCCATGTATTATAACGATATTCTGGCCATTTTCATCAGTACCAGTTGAAAAGACAGGGCCACCAGAGTCACCAAACCAAGCAGGACAATTTGTATCAAACAAAAGCCCTTCATATCCCTTATCCATAACCATTGAATCAAAGTGACCAGTATCACCAGTAAATGTACAACCTGAAGTAATCACCTTATCAAAAACAGTATTATGACCCATGGGAAAACCGGCCCTAAAGACCTCAGTACCTTCTTCAATCTCAGCATAATCATTAACCTTAAATTCATTTAATTTAAACTCCTCTAAGGTTGTTTCACGTTTATATATAATGTAGGCAATATCATTTTGACCCCTATCTAGAATCAATCTATGGACATCATCTCCTTCTACCAAAGTATTTAGAAAGTCTACATTTCCTCCCGCTTTGGGAAAACTCATGCTTAATTCTTTGGCCTCAAAGTTATCTTCATTAATTCCATAATGTTCAAAGCAATGTTTGGCCGTAACTGCTACACCATGTTTAACAACGAAGACAGCACAACTAATATCTCCTTTGTATCGCATTAGACCAACAAAAGGGTGAGCATCATTGTTAATTACCCGATTCGCAGATAAAGCATCCGTTATAAGCAATAATGCCGTCATTAAACTCAAAAATAATATATAAAAAAATCTCAAGGTCTCTCTCCTCAGAGTTAACTTGGGAAATCAAATCCATTTTATTGCCCGGGGTTCTTTATTTACTTAAGCAAATGACATGCCGGCCTTTTGGGGGCCTATTGACACCACAAAACCCTTCATTTCTTGGCATTGAACTTGCTTTATTAGTTCTTGTTTTTTGGCATGAAGCCTAACACCCCATAATTACAAGAGAGAGAATGATGAAAACAATGACCCTTATGGCACTAGTAGCAATTTCCCTGGCCCCACAGGCCTATCCTTTTTCGGCCTGGGATGAAAAGAACCGGCCAGAGCTATTTGAATTTGATTATGAAAGGACATTAAATGAGCTCCCAAAACAAGGAACTCTTTCAAAGCGACCTTGGAGTGGTAATTACTGGGCCACACATATGGGTGGGATTACCTTTCGATGGAATAAAGAGCATAAAGTTGAAGATGAAATGCGCTATGGCTATGAGCTCATAGACTTTAATAATCTGGATAATAACGAAGTTCCGTTAAATTATCTTTCTCCTGCTGAAAAATATGACATTTATATGGGTCAACACTCTTACCCACTTACTAACTATGAAAGAAATAGAACAAAAGTATTAAAAACAGTTAAGTCTAACGATGCTTACGATAAAGACTACAAAATCCCAACTTGGGAAGGGCTTTGTCATGCTTGGGCACCGGCCACTTTAAACTATGATAATATTGGCCCGGTAACACTAACTAATGAAAATGGTGTTGAAGTTCATTTTGGTGCTTCAGATGTAAAAGCACTACTCATTTATAATACCCATCTTTCACGATCTTCAAAAACGAAGTTCTTGGGCTCAAGATGTAACCTAGATTTTAAAGAACTTAAAAAGAAGATGGATAATGGTGAGATAACTGAAGAACAATATAATGCTCAAGTCAATTCAAGTGCATGTAAAGATACTAATGCTGGTGCCTTTCACATTGTCCTAGCTAACCAAATCGGAAAAATGGATGAAGGTTTCATAATTGATGTTACTAGGGATAGCGAGGTTTGGAACCAAGCTGTTTATAGCTATAATTTTAAGGAACTTGGACGAAGCTCTGGTGCAAGCCAAGGAGCAGCTCCTGGGACAGTTGAAGAAGTTACTATTGAAACAAATATGACTTACGTTGTTGAAGTTTATCAACGATGGGATAGTGAAATCACTGATAAATCATTAAAAACGGCCACATACAAATACCGATTAGAGCTTAATCAAAATGGTGAGATCATTGGTGGAGAATGGTTAACTGAGGATAGACCAGACTTTATTTGGAAGTCTAATGCTCCAGAGTTTAGCGGATACTTTTCTGCTCTTAATAAAATTTACTCATCTGCGGTTGAAAGTGCAAGACAAGAAGAAGAGCAAAGAGAATTAGAGCGAAAAAGAAAAGAGGAACTTGAAAAGAGAAGACAAATTGAAGAGCAGCAGACCAATAATCAGATCAACCAAAATGAAGTTTATGAGTTAGAGCAGGCTTCATCAGAGAATAAGGTATGGGTTAAGTTAAAGTATGCCTCTATACACTTAGATCGACAGGCAAAGCACTTTAATCAGCAGCTTGTTTTTGATGGTGCTAACGAATCAGTTGTCTCTGAGAGTTCATTATTAGCAGAAATGACTGGCGCCATGGTTGAAGCTTTGGATAATGCTCAATATAGTGCTGAGTTTATAAGTCTTGTAAACAATGCAATCACGCAAATAAATAAAATTTCTGGCCTATTAAATAGTGCTGAGCTCAGTGCTCATCAAATCTCAGACTTTAATAAGATTGTTGGACATATTAACCGTCTTATAAAGATCTCAAGAGGACAACCTGTCGAAGCTGGTTTTAGTTCAGGCCCATACGCTCATGGAGAGGAAGGACCTGAGCATAATAATAGTGATGATGAGGAAGAAAGAAGGCTTGAGGAAGAAAGAAGGCTTGAGGAAGAAAGAAGACTTGAAGAAGAAAGAAGACTTGAAGAAGAAAGAAGACTTGAAG
>JBMSGH010000020.1:0-48966 GCA_049415445.1 Bacteriovoracaceae bacterium
GCTGAATTTGATGGTTGGTCAATTGAGGCCTCGGTTAGCTTTTAATGAGTGACTCTAAGTTAGTCTGGTCTTCTGAGTCAGGGGATCAAAGGAAAAACAAAGATAAAAACAGTGATGCTCCGGTTGATGAAACTCAGCTGGAGCTCAAACTGCGAAGACTAACTTCTGGTAAGGGAAGGACTGTTATTGAGATCACAGGGCTTCCCTCCCATAAAAATTGGTGCAAAAAACTTTCAAAAGAACTTAAAAAGTCTCTTGGTATCGGTGGCTCTTATAAAGATGATAAAATTGAGGTCCATGGTGAAAAAATGGATCAAGTTGTCGCTTTTCTAGAGAAAAAAAAGATTAAGTCTAAAAAGATTGGTGGCTAACGAGATATTTTGCCTAAATACCAGTCAATCATCATTTTAAAATCACAAATAAAGGAATAAAGAGGCCATTTAAATGTGGCCGGTTTGTTTTTTTCAAAAACAAAATGACCAATCCATGCAAAAGCATAACCTTGAATAATACCAAACGGGATGACCCAATAGGTTTTAAAGATAATGGAAAGAGTGATGATAATAAGCGAGAGGGTCGTGCCCAAGATATGAAGGCGCCTGCATATTTTATTGCCATGCTCTGAAAGGTAAAAAGGATAAAATTCTTCAAGTGAGTTAAATTCTTTATTCATATCTTATTTCTATTCTAAAGAACTTTTTTATTCCAGACATCTTGTGTTATAACCAGTTCATGGAAAGAAATATTATTTTCTCCGGTGGCGGTAGTGGAGGCCATGTATTGCCCGCTATAACCCTCATCGATGAGCTCCTAAAGAATCCTCAGAATAAGATCTATTATATTGGTGGAGAAAAAGGGATAGAGCGAGAAATTATAGGAAGAAAGCAAATACCCTATAAGGCCATTAAAACCGGGAAATTAAGACGATATTTTTCTTTGGAAAACTTTCTTGATATTTTTAAAATCCTTTGGGGAATGGCCCAGAGCTTTTTTTACCTATTAAAATTTAAATCTCAAAATACGATCGTCTTTTCAACAGGAGGGTTTGTTTCCGTTCCTGTTGTGGTGGCGGCCTTTTTAACCAGAAAAAAAGTATTTATTCACGAGCAGACTTCAAGAGTAGGATTGGCCAATAAGTTGGCCTCTTTTTTTGCAGATAAGATCTTTATTAGTTTCAAACAATCGGCTTCTTATTTTCCACCTGATAAAACCCATTATTCAGGGTATCCATTAAGAGATGAGTGCTTTTCCCAGACAAAATCCAGTGTAGAAATTGACGGAGTTTCTTTAGAGAGTGTGCAACGACCTATACTTTTTGTGACAGGTGGTGGAAATGGCTCGTTACTTATCAATGAGTGTGTTGAGAAATATTTAAATGAGCTTAAAAAGGATTATTTTATTATTCACCAAGTGGGAAAAAACTTTGTTGAAAAATTTAATCAATTTAAAGATGAAAACTATCACCCTATGGGTTTTATAGATCAAAATATGATTGATATGTATAAATATGCTAGTATTGTGATTTCTCGTGCTGGAGCTGGAACAGTCTGTGAACTGATGGCCCTTCGAAAACGAAGTATTTTTATACCTTTAAAGATAGCTCAAAAAAATGAACAGTATTTCAACGCTCTTGAGGCACAGAAAGAGTTTGGCTCTTTTGTCGTTAAAGAAGATGAATTAAAGGCAAAAGATTTGACTGAACTGATTGATGAATTTTCTAAACAAGAAAAAACTCAAGAAAATCAATATCAATTCAATAACGGAAAAGATGTACTTATAAAGGAAATATTAGAAGTGAGTAAGGGATAGGACCGCTTCTTTTAATAGTATCTTTGACCACTGCTCATCAATCTCTGTTTTAACTTTTTTCCAACAATTAAAACGAGATGATTGAGGAATAAAAGCTTTACTTGTTAATTGTCCACTTTCACATCTATAACCATCTTTAATAAAGGCAATAAAGTCTCGAGGGCCATCAAGCTCTTTAAACTCATAGCTCGAGATGATTGATTTTTGAGGATTTAAAATAAGCTTATATTTTCCTTGAGGATCTTTAACTAAATTTAATGAAATTCTTTTTACAAGAGAGATGACTTTAAAGTCTTCCTTTACTCCTAAAAAGGCCAAAGGTACTGAGCTGTCGCTAAGTTTTAGAGGTAGCCCCAATTTTTTGCCAAGATTAAGTTCATCTTTTTTAAGTGCACCATAACTAATATTTAGGGCCAATGAACCTTTTGAGGGAGGCATCTTTTGTAAATCAATACTAATAACACTTAAAGGTGACTTATGAGTTTGATATTTAGACTCAAGAGTTGTTAAACCAATTTTTTGAGTAGAAAAAGCTAAATCAAGTTTTTCCCATTCTTTAAAGTCGAGTACAGATAGTTTTGATGCCGTTGGAGACGCACCTATACTCTCAGTAATAGGGCGATAAGCTTTAATAAGTCTTATATTTTGTTCTGAAAGAGACTGAACAGTAAAATATTTAAAGATAGGACTATCCGTATTATTATTCATTTCATTTAAAATCCCATGATAGAGAATGGGTTCAATCTTGGGGTTTATTTTAAAGTCTTTTAAATTTTTTATAAAATTAGGTTGAACCAAGGCCTTAAGATCATCATCGTAATCTTTGAGATAGTTTTTTAGAGATCTATTATCATTAGCAAGAGAAAGGTAATATAAATTTTGCTTTGGAGAAAGATAAGGGCGATCAAATTCAGAAATCAATTTTTCTAAATCCAGTGATTCCGCCTCAAGAGTATTTATAATTTCGCTTTTTTGTACTTTATCGGCATAGATAAAAGACAAGGCCTTTGTTTTTCCAGAGCTTGGCACCCTCGGCCCAATAGTTTGGGTAAAAAAGATATACTTTCCAGAAAAAGCAAAAACAAATGCTGAAAATAGAATGAGTTGTAATGACCTTATCATTTGAATTCTTATCGTCGATCTAAAATATTAATAGAGGCCTAAATGGATATTGATGTTTAAGGGGTAAAAAAGACCAAGCTTATGTTTCCATAATATAACCCGCATACTTGACGGATTTTATCTTGATATTGGCCAAGGCCAACTTCTTTCTTAAGTTTGAAACATGCGTATCTAAATTTTGATTACCCACCTTGGTCCCAGGCCAAACACTTTCAATTAGTTCATCACGCTTGAGTAGTTCATTCGGGTTTGAACAAAGTAGAGTAAGAATTTTAGCTTCTTTGGGACTTAGAGTGATTCTTTGATCCTTGATAGTGGCAATATTCTTAGTAGGGTAAAAAGTTAAATTACCTAACTGGATGACTTGCTCGATTTTTGGAAGCCTACTCCTAACTTTTGCCAAAAATAACGCTTCGGATAAGGGGCGTTCTAAATAATCAGTAGCACCAATTTCTAGGCCATGAATAATATTTTCTTCAAAGGTCTTCTCAGACGTATAGATAATAATGGCCTTTGGAAAATACTTCTTAAGCTTGGGCATAAGCTCAAACCCTGAATCGGCCTCTAAGAACACTTCAACAATAATGAGCTGGTAAGGACCTTTTTGGATAAGTTGTGGAAATTTAGTAAAAATATCGATATCACCTAAGGATTGAAGTGAATTCTGATAAAATTGATGATTTCCTTGATCATCTAAGATAGCTATTTTCATATTCTTTATTTTATCTAATAATGGGCCGCAAAAAAAGGAGAAGAAGAAATGGAGACCCTTGACCTAGCCAAAGTTAAAAAGTTTCTTGAAAGTTTTGCTCAACAGAGGGGATGGGAACAATTTCATGATCCTAAGAACTTGGCCATGGCCTTAACCGTAGAGTCTGCTGAGCTTCTTGAGCTTTTTCAATGGTTAAGACCAGAGCAAGGTTATAACTATAAAAATAAGGATAAAGAAAAAGTTGAGGATGAGTTAGCTGATATTATTTTATATGCCATTCGAATGTCCTCACAACTTGATATAAACTTAGTCGATGCCATTGAAAAGAAGATGAAAAAAAATGAAATGAAATATCCAATTGAAAAATCTCAAAATATAGCAAAAGATTTAACTGGCTTTTAAATGATTATATGTAACAACCTTAAAAAACAATTCGGTCCACAAATACTATTTGAAAAAGTGAGCTTCCAGTTAGGTAAAGGAGACAAGGTTGGATTAGTGGGAAGAAACGGAACAGGAAAATCGACCCTTTTTAAAATTATTTTAAATGATGAAAGAAGTGATGAGGGTGAAATTGTAATTCCCAATAACTATAAATTAGGTCAGCTTAATCAGCATATCTCTTTTACAGAAGAGACCCTTTTATCTGAAGTTACCCATCATATGAGTGAGGATCAAGCTTATGAGGGAGAGAAGATTCTCTTTGGATTAGGATTTAGTAAGGATGACCTGGCCAAAGATCCAAATATCTTCTCCGGAGGTTTTCAGATCCGTATTGAGCTTGCAAAGGCCTTGTTACGAAATCCAGATATGCTGCTTTTGGATGAACCTACGAACTATTTGGATATCACAAGCTTAAGATGGTTAAGATCTTATTTAAAAAGTTTTAAAGGGGAGCTTATCCTCATTACCCACGACAGAAGATTTATGGATTCAATTGTGACTCATACAATGGGAATCCATCGGCAAAGGCTTAAAAAAGTAAAAGGCAAGACAAGTGATTATTATCATGTCATAGCCGAGGAAGAAGAAAATTATACTAAAACAATGCTCAATCAAGAAAAAAAACGAAAAGAGATTGAGAAATTTGTAGAGAGGTTTAAATCCAAGGCCTCCAAGGCCAGACAGGCCCAGTCAAAGGTTAAAGTTCTAAAGAAAATGGAGGAGCTAAAGCCTCTTGAAAAAGTTCGGGATTTATCATTTCATTTTAATTATAGACATTGCCCTGGCAAAGAACTTCTTAAAATAAGTCATTATAAATTTGGTTATGATCCAGAAAAAATTATTATTGATGATGTTTCTGTTTCAGTTGCCGCTCAAGATAGGTTGGCCATTATAGGACCGAACGGAAAAGGTAAGTCGACCTTACTGAATTTAATGGCCTCACATCTTACGGCTTTGGAGGGAGAAAGAAAAGAGCATCCCTCACTTGAAATAGGTTACTTTGGTCAAACTCATAAAATAGATCTTGATCCAGAACGAAGTGTTTTTGAAGAAATACAAAATCAAAATTTAGATTTAGCTCGTACTGACGTTATGGCCATTGCTGGGTCAATGATGTTTAGTGGGGACTTAGCAGATAAAAAAATAAAGGTTCTTTCAGGGGGAGAAAAAAACCGTGTCCTTCTAGGGAAAACAATTGCTAGACCAGCTAATATATTATTTCTTGATGAGCCGACTCATCACTTGGATCTAGAATCAGTTTCTTCTCTTCAAGATGCAATAGAGGGATTTGAAGGCGCCGTTGTTATTGTTACTCATGATGAGGAGATGATTAAAAATCTGGCAACCAAGTTAGTTGTGTTTCAAAAAAATAGGGTAGAGGTTTTTGACGGTACTTATGAAGAGTTTTTAGAAAAAATTGGATGGGAAGAAGAAGAGGTCACTGAAGATCCTCGTAAACGAGATAGGGTTAATAAGAAGCTCTTACAAAAAGAAAAGCATCGTATTCAGGAAGAGCGTAAAAAAGAGTGTGGCCAGATCCAGAGTCTTATCTCTGAATTAGAAAATAAAATTGTAACATTGGAAGATTATCAAAAAGTTCTTGAAAATGACCTTGTTCTTGCTAGTCAATCTGGTGATGGGCAACAGGTTGCAGAGCTTTCAAAGACTTTATCGGAAGTAGAAAAAAAGATTGAGCAGTTATTTGAAGAGTTAGACTCTCTTTCTCAAAAGCTTCAAGAAAGAGAGTCTGACTATGATAAAAAGATTAAAGATTTAGAGTGTTAACAGCATTGAGTAAATCACCTCGACCACCTGAAGAAACTTTTCTTCTAAATGATCGGACTTTACTAACCGTATTCATCAAAGTTTGCTTTAATTCAACCGCTCCAAGATCTGGAAAACGAGATAATACTTCAGCGGCCAATCCTGCAACTACAGGTGAGGCCATAGAAGTTCCTGACATTGATTGGTATCGATTGCCAATAACTGTTGAGTAGATACTTGAACCTGGTGCCGCGATATCGACATTTTGAGTTCCATAGTTAGAAAAATAAGATAGGTCACCATAAGAAGTTGTTGAGGCCACAACCAGTAGTGATTGATTTTCAAAACTAGCTGGATAAACTTTTTTACGGTCAATATTTTTGGAATCATTTCCTGCAGCAGCGATCACGATTGTTCCATATTCTTTATAGATATGATCAATAGTTTCACTAACGGCCATGCCACCTTCATTATGTGATTTTCCAAATGAGCAATTAATTATTTTAGCGCCATTTTTAGCAGCATAAATGAATGATTCGATGACATCAGTATCTTTTTCATCACCTGAATTAGGGACTGTTCTTATTCCCATGATTTTAACATTTGAAGCAATTCCAGCTATACCTTTTCCATTGTTTTGAGTGGCGCCAATGATTCCTGAAACATGTGTGCCATGGCCATGAGTATCCATAACTTCGCCAGATGCTACACCTTGCTTATTTCTTTGTAGAGTATTAATACCGTGAACATCATCAATATAACCATTTCCGTCGTCATCAATTCCATTATTAGGAATTTCACCTTCGTTGGCCCATAAAACATCACGAAGGTCTTCATGATTATAATCAATACCAGTATCTACAACTGCTACAATAACAGTCTCTCTAGATTCTCTTCTTCTATTTTGGTAAGCTTCGAGGGCCGAGATGCCATTATCAGAAGAATTTTTAAGGTGCCATTGTCTTCTTACATCAGGATCATCAAATGTATTTTTAACAGACTTTATTTCACTTTCGATCATATGATCTTTTTGAGCAAGTTTGTTTTTTGTTCCTAGATAATCTTTTTCGATGTACTCGGTGAGATCGAGCTTTTTAAGGATCCTCTCAACTTCAATAACATTTGTTACTTTCAGTTTATAAAGATCACCATAGTAATGATCCACTCTTTCAATTGAGTTTAAAGAGGGAACTGATTTACCTTTTTTCATTTTAACGATCAGGTGCTTAGGTGAATGGGGGTTGGAAGCGAAAAGATTTAAAGAGAAAAATAATAAGGAGAGACTTAAGATTTTCATAACAATTCCTTCTGTTATGGGGTTGTCTTATTAGTTTAAATTGAGTTGGAATGAGCACAAACTAAAAACTTCTATCATTGAGAAGTCGGGACAAATAAAAGAGATACTGAATTAATACAATACCTCAGTCCTGTTGGTTTAGGTCCATCTTTAAAGACATGACCAAGGTGGGCCCCACATCGAGAGCACACAACCTCAGTTCTTGGGAATCCAATTTTAAAGTCGAGTTTTTCTTCGATGGATTTATTATTCAAAGGTTTATAGTAACTAGGCCATCCTGTCCTCGAGTCATATTTGTGCTCACTACTAAAAAGAGCAAGTCCACAATTGGAGCAAATATAAGTGCCTTTTATATAGTGTTTATCATATTCACCAGTAAATGGTTTTTCAGTACCTTCTTCTCTGGTGACATAATATTGGAGCGGGGTTAGAACTTGTTTCCAGTAAGAGTCAGGCTTTGATTTCCAATCAACTTTTGATGTATCAATCCCTTTGAGATGACCCGAGTTCACAGGTAGATTTTCGAAATCCCGGCATGACAATAATAATAAAACCAAGACGAAGTATCTCATCTCCCACCTCTTAAGCTCTACTATTATACCAGTACTTTAAAGTGTTGATTTTATTAGCTTTCTCTTATCTTTTTATAGGCCCGTATGGCGAGCATGAGAATGAGAGAAAAAACAATAAGACCTGTAAGTCCCCATAGCATACTTAGGTGACTCTTTAAGACAACTAAGAAAACAATAGAGATTAAAAACAAAGTAGAAACTTCATTAAGAACACGAAGCTTAAAAGAAGTATATTTGCCTTTATTTGAGTTAAGATCTTTTCGAATTTTTCCACAATAGAGGTGGTAGATGAAAAGACCTAGAACAAGAAATAGTTTTGAGATTAACCATGGATGCTCACTGAGAGGAAGAAAATTATGAGCAAGAGAAAGACCAAAGAGAATTGTTAAAATAGCACTAGGCCATGTAATCCCATACCATAGACGCTTTTCCATAATGGAAAATTGATTGATCAAAATAGACTTCTCAGGTTCCGCTTTTTCTAAGGCCTCTGCATGATAAACATAAAGTCGTACGATATAAAAAAGTCCACTAAACCAAGTGACAATAAAAATGAAGTGAAGCGCCTTTAAGTAGAAAAAACTCATCGCATGTCCTTTAATTAATTAGGTCTATGGCTTAACATAGAAAAATGAGCATAACTATATTGATCACTTTATTAGCATCCGCGTTAGTCTTTGTCTTCCTTTTTGGGCTCGGTTCTTCGCTTGTGCCCCTTGTACTTTCATTTGTTTTGGCCTTTTTCTTATTTCCTCTGGTTACCAGGCTTGAAAAGTGGGGAGTGGGAAGGACCTGGGCCACCGTTATTGTATTTTTAGGCGCGACGCTTCTTTTTGTCCTGGCCTTTGTTTTTACAATCCCACCATTTGTTAGAGAGGCGAGGTTTTTCTTAAATGAGCTTCCTGTAAATTTGCAAAAAGTAATAACCAAAGCTGAGCTTTTAGCGGCCGAGTATGGGGTTGTGCTTGATTTTAATAAAGAACAAATAATTTCTTTAATTAAAAAATATTCTTCGACTGTATCTTTGGAACTGGTTCAAGGTATTGGAGCTTTTTTTAAAGAGGCCTTCACTGAGCTTACGGGATTATTTTTATTCATCTTGAATCTGTTTTTATTTCCCGTATTTTTCTACTACGCCATTACAGATTTAGAAGATTATGGAAATAAATTAAAGGAGCTTATTCCTCATAAATGGAGAAACCCTCTTAAAAATTATTATTCAAAAGTGAATTCTATATTCAAAAGCTATTTTAGAGGTCAGTTTCTTGTGGCCATCACTTTGGCCGTGTTTTATGGCGTCGCCTTGTCTTTTACTTCTTTAAAGTTTGGTTTAGTTATAGGAATTATGACCGGCCTATTAGGTGTTATTCCTTATATCGGCTTCACTATTGGATTTGGTTCTGCCCTTATTTTTTCTTTGGCCCATTTCCCAGGTCTCGCTCCTTTTATCATGATTCTTGTTATATTTGGTGTCGGACAATTATTAGAGGGATTTGTTCTCACCCCAAAGCTAGTTGGAAAAAGTCTTGGCCTCAATCCTCTTTTAACTATGCTGGCCCTCATTGTAGGGGGTAATTATGCAGGACTGATCGGTATGATTTTCGCCTTGCCCCTTGTTGGTTCTATGAAAATACTCTTAGAAAATAGTCTAGATGAATATAAAAAGAGTAAATTCTACTTGGGAAAAGCCTAATCAATGAAAAAGACATTTTATTTTTTTAGACATGGTCAAACACCTTGGAATGATCAGTTTCGATTGCAGGGAAGTTTAGATATTTCATTAAATGAAAAGGGACGAGATCAGGCCAAAGAGCTCTCAGAGCGTCTTTTAAGTAGAGGAATTGAAATAATTTATACCAGTGACTTATCAAGGGCCTTTGAAACAGCAACAATAGTTTCCCATAAGCTTAAAGTTAATACAGTTAAAAAAAGTGCATTAAGAGAATGTCATTTTGGAGATGTTGAAGGAGCTCATTTCGATGATGTTAAGCAGAAGTATGGCCTAGAAACCTGGGAGAGTTTTCGGGTATCTAACCCTAAACATAATCAGGCCCACTTCCCCAACGCTGAGTCTCCTTCTGAAGTTTATAAGAGAGTTAATCATTGTATTGACCAGATCATTAATGAAGATTACAGCTGTGTAGGAATAAGTACACATGGCGCCGTCCTTCGTAATTTTATCCATCCTCTCATTGATTCTTCCCACTGGCCTATACCGATACCCAATTGTGGTGTTTTTCATTTAGAATATGAAAATGGGAATTGGAATTATTTAGGGCCTATTCAAGAGATAAAATAAGAACCAGATTATCTTGTTGTTTACTGAAGTTGTCATCTGTAGCAATCCAAAGAGTTTTTTTACCATTTATTACTGGCCCAAATGCCATGGCCTCAAAGTTATCAAGCGATTGGAGTTTTTTAGGTAAAAACTTTCGAATATCCTCAAAGTCTAGAAGTAATTTTTTGGAGATTGGTGCCCATGACGTTGTTTGAGGAGAACTATACTTTAAGTCTGTTGTAAATTTATCTATTTGATTAGTAAATAATTTAAGCCAGTTCTCTTTTTTACCACTGTCATAGCCTCTTTCAAGAGATAAAAAAGTTTTTTCATTTAAAAGAAGAATTTCTGAAAGCCCATAGTTCGGTCTTTTATATTTAAGAGGTATTGCATCAAGAAGGTAGGCATAATTATTTTTAACTTCCAACGTTTTAGCATCTATAAAAAGGGCCCTATTAACAGGGAACTCGCCCTTCAGAGGATTCTCGTAAACACTGACAAGAGTATTGTTAAAACCTGAGAGACCTTCTAGGCCACGATTTTTAGATATATTTCTAAAAAGCTGAGGTAGCTTTTTTTGTTTTATTAACTGTCCCTTTCTAGAAAACTCATATAAAGAAAGATCATCTGGGCCCTCATGACTTAAAATAAAAGAGTCAGGTGTTAGTACGATTCCTTCAAAGTCTTGGTTATTGCTCTTAAGGATAACTTCTTCAAAATGTGTCAACGTCATAGGAGCTTGATAGGTCATTTTAATAATTCTATTTGGGCCATTTTCATCACTTGAATCACTAATGGCATAAAAGTAGGGGGCATCATAAACCCAGCCTGAAATACCTCCGAGTTGGTATTTAAAATGAATGGGTTTTTTGGGAAGAAGCAGATGACCTAAAAACTGAGGTTTTGCTTGGAGGTAATTGCAAATTAAGAATAACAGGAGAAACAATTTCATTTTTATACCGTAATTATTTGATCATCTGACCATTTCAATGTTTTAAAATCAAAGCCTTGCTCAATAGTAGGCTTAATAATATCAAAATAAGGAGAGCGGTCAAAATCACTTGGTGTAATGAGTGAGTGATGTCTTGTTGTAAAATGAATTTCGCCATTAAGGTCTTTGGAGAAGGGAATAATAGGATATTTTATAGTTTGAAAAGCGAGAGCAATCATCGAAGAGCAAATGGCCTTGGTGGGATCCCCCGACCCAAATGCTAATACTTTTCTTCTTAAGGAACTTGGAACAGGTGGTGTGGGGATGAGGTATCTTAATAAATCAAAGATATTTTTTAAATCATAGGTATGACCTAACATATTTTTTGCAAATGTGATCACTTCTTGAGTCTCTTGTTCTGTCACTTCGTGAGGACGACAAACTCTTGTGTGATAACCTCTATACTTCTCTAGAGGAACAAGAATAACTCCTTTTTCTAGATCTGCTTCAATAAGTTTACCTTCTTCAATGCATAATGCTGAATGAGACCAATTGGATTGTGTCAGGTATTTAATCGCCGTAGAGATTCTTTGTTTACCCTCTACAAGAAGGACATCACCTGGCCTTAAAGTATTTTTGAGCTCTTCAAATGTGTGTGTTGGGCGGTCATTTGAAGAGCTTGGCATAGTCAGGAATTTAATAAGAATTTTGCTTATAAAACGTAACATAATTTATAAATATCTTTTATTAAGTATACTGAAATTGTTTATTAATAATATGTTGAACACAATCTAATACTAAATTACAATTTAATTATGTATCAACTTATTTATTTGAGCCATGCCTCTGATGATTTTGACCCTTATGGTGATAGGGGTATCCAGTCGATCTTGCAAACGGCCTCCATGACTAATTCAATGAATGATATTACGGGAATGCTTATATATCGTAATCATATTTTTTTACAGCTTCTCGAGGGCGAAGAGGCTCAGGTGAAGGCGCTTTATGAAAAGATAAAGAAAGATCCGCGGCATAAGGATATCAAAACCATTCTTGCCCAAGATACAGATAAAAGAGTTTTTCCCACTTGGTCTATGGCCTATTCAGACCTTGAAGGTAGAGAGATCGATCTCGTTAATGAAGTTATGCCTTGGGATCAAATTGTTACTGACTTTAAAGCAGGTAAACATATTGAAAATAAGAAAATTCTTTCGATACTTTTACGTTTTAAATATAACCAAGCGGCCTAAGAATTTAAGTCAACTCTCTGCTTTTCAACTTTTTCAATAAGCGCTTTTTTGTAATCATTAAGCTTATCTCTTAAGTCTTGCGAACCGACTGCTAAAATTTGAACCGCTAAGATTGCCGCATTAAGAGCTGCATTGACGGCGACTGTAGCAACAGGGACTCCGTTTGGCATTTGAGCAATAGAGAGAAGTGAATCCCAACCATCGAGTGAATTCGATGATTTTACGGGCACTCCAATAACAGGAAGAGATGTAGCACTGGCCAACATACCTGGAAGGTGAGCAGCACCACCGGCACCTGCTATTAATACACTATAACCATTGTCTTGAGCTTTTTCGGCAAAATCTAACATTTGTTTGGGAGTACGATGAGCTGAAAGGATTTGTAATTCATTTTTTATACCAAAGTCATCTAAGAATTCTTTGGCAGCTTTCATAACACTTAAATCACTTGAGCTTCCCATTATAATTCCAACTTTAGACATAACTTTCCATCCTTTTTTGAACAAGTTTCAGTTTATCAATGGCCTGTTCTAAATGATCGGCCATGAAACAAATATGACCAACCTTTCGACCTGGTCGGGCCGTTTTGTGATAATAATGCAAATAAGCTTCTTCCATATCTGCTGGGATCAATTCTTCACATTCTTCTTGTGTTAAACCAATGAGATTAAGAAGAGCAGAAGGCTTTTTCAATTGAGTATTAGGAAGATCGTCATTAAAGGCACAGGCAACGACATGATCAAATTGTGATGATTCACAGGCCTCAATCGTATGGTGTCCAGAGTTGTGACAACGAGGAGCGATCTCATTAACTAAGAGATGATCTGAGTTTGTTAGAAAAAATTCAACGGCCATAACCCCTTGGTAAGAAAGGGCCTCAACAATTTTATGACATATGCTTCGCATCTGATCTTCTGTATTGTTATCAATATTGGCGGGAGAGAATAGATAATCGAGTTGATTATCATGCCTCATGCTCATTTCTGTAGCGGGAAAGCTTTGAACTTGTCCCTTAGCATTTCGGCTTACAATCATGGCAAGCTCTTTTTTAATCTCTTGTTTATCTTCGGCATAGACTTGGGAGTTAAAGAAATCCTCATTAACATCACTACTAGGCCATGAAAAAACTCCTCTTCCATCATAACCACCTGTGGCCAATTTAAGGATTAGGTTTCCATATCCACCAGAAGTAAGCTGATCCATAGAGCTTACTTCAAAGAAGTCAGCTGTAGGAATACCTTCTTTTTGAAGAAATAATTTTTGTGAATATTTATTACAAAGAGTTTTTAAAGACTCATAGCTTGGAACAACATTAAGGCCATTGAGGGCCTCAATATCGAGCTTTTCAATTTCAATGGTGAGAACATCACTTTTGTTGGCCAAGTCCTGATATTTAGTTCCATCAGTCGTAAGACCAATAACACTACCATTAGATATTTTATGGGCGGGGGCCTCTGCTTGGTCCAGGCCAATGCAATCAACTTTGCGCTGATGAGCTGCTTCACAAATCATGTAAGATAATTGGCCGCCACCAATGATTCCCAACTTTTGCATGCGATATGTATCGCAATCTCTATGAAGAAATTCAATTAAAATAGCACATTTAAAGTAAATTATTCACTCAAAGTACTCCGTTTCGCTCAGAGTTCTTCAAATATGTATGATTTAAGGTGGTGGCCCCGGGGAGACTTGAACTCCCACATCCGAGGATACCTGATTTTGAATCAGGCGCGTCTACCGATTCCGCCACAGGGCCATAAAGAGTTTGTCAGACTAGTTCGGTAAGTGAGGAAGGTCAATATTAATGCAAAGCCAAAACATTAATCTTTTAAAAAGCCAAGTGCGTCTTTAGAATCAAAGCGGAACCTAAACTCAGGACACATTTGTTTAAGTGCTGAGTTATCAAGTAGGCAAGGGTATTTTATATAATCGATTAGATAATTAGGTCCATCGAGCCAGGCCTTTTTCAAAAATTGAGCTGCATTTTCCAGAAGAAAAACGGACATAGGAATCCCACCTTTACCAACTAATTTTTTAGCATCTCTTATAGAGATATAGTCATTAGGTGCTACATTATAAATACCCGTTTTCATCTTGTTTATTCCACTAACAATAAGATTAGCGATATCGAACTCATGAAGAAATTGAAACATAGGGTTATAGTCGAGTGGTACTGGTGATATAGAAGAGGTCAAATAAGTTGTAATGGCATTATTGATACTGGGCCCAATGATATTACAAGGCCTTAGAATTACTGTCTTTATTAAATCTTGGTTTTTCCACATCCAGTTTGAGCTGACCTGATCCATTTCAACAACATCTCTAATTTCAGGGTGCTTAAAATCAGCTCTAAGTTGGGCATCTTCTTTTAGAAAAATAGGGTTATCAGCAAATGCACCATAAACATGAAAGGTCGAAAGAATAAGGACTCTTTTGACTTCATATTTAAGGCATAGATCTAAAATTCTTTGAGTACCAATGACGTTGAGGTCTAGCCTTTTGGCCAAACTGCCTAGAGGGTTTGAGCTAGTATGACTAGTTCGACCAAGGTGTATTACTGTATCAAATTCGTGTTCACGAAAGATATTTTCGAAATTTGTACGAGTGTACTTGGCCTGAATAAGAGTGATATTTGGTGAAGAGGGTTGAAAGTCTAAGCGACGTGAGTCTATGCCAATAATTTTTATATCTGGGTGAGATTTAGTTAAAAGTGTTGCAGTGATTTTTGCCAGACCTCCAGCAATTCCAATAATCAATACATTTTTGATTTTCTTTTTACTCAATCCTCCTCCAACGGCTTATTGGCCCAAAAAGGCCGTCTTTTTTTTCGGCCTTCTAAAATCATATCCTTTATTTGTTCGACAATATTATCTAGATGAGGAGCAATTTCACTATCACTAGCTTCTGGTTTAATATCACTAGGGAGCTGATAAGGTTTTCCAATATAGATATCCACTGGGCTAGGCATTGGTAAAAGTCCTAAGGGCCCTAGAAGCATTGTAGGGGTTAAGGGGAAGGCCGGCGCATTTAAGAGTTTGGCCAATTTTCGAGAGTGTTGAACATAAGGATAAAACTCTTCAGCCCCAACAACTGCTACGGGAAGGACTTCTTTACCACTTTGAAGGGCCTGTCTAATAAAGCCTTTAGTAAAGCGCTGAAGCTTATAATAATCTTCATGATTTTTAGCGATTCCTCTCACTCCTTCAGGAAAAACTAAAACAGATTCACCTTGCTTAAGAAGTCTTTGGCAGTTTTCTCTATCACCAAGAACAGCACCGCCCTCGGCAAAGAGCTGTCCAATAAATGGGATTGCAGGTACAAACCTTTCAACGAGCGGTCTAAGAACTCGAGGTTTATCCATCTCTAAGACAAAGGCCAAGCAGATCAACATGGCATCAATAGCTATTTGTCCTGAGTGGTTAGAGGCCACAATATAGGCCGAGTCTTGAAGGTTCTCTTTTCCAAAGACTCTGACTTTAAAGTATTTGTGATAAATAGGGTATAGGATGGAGAGGACATTTTTGGCCCTCTTTAAATCAAGCCCATAGGGATCGGATCCATTTGGGTACTGGGACTCCAAATGAGAAATAATATGGTCAATTTCCTCACCTGGGACTTTAAATGAATCAAGAATATCTCTAAAGTTAAAAGGCATATTTTATCCTAACTCCTTAATATTAAATAGTATCTAACTATACAAGTATTTTACCTTATTGGCCTTTCTTCACAATGGGGCCAGGAGTGTTTATAATCGGAGTAGGCTTCTTTTACGCAAGGGGTAAGGAATGAGTAAGTCTTCAGATTGGAAAAATGTAATGAGCGAAATATTTAATACCTGTCAGGACGAATTAAAGCGGACTACTGAAATAGGTAAAAAAATGATTTCTGCTTCGAGGATGAACTCAGTTCTTAATGAGACCTATCAAAATTTAGGCAAAATTACAGTCCAAGCAATTCGCGAAGGAAGGCTTGACTGGGATGACCCTGAGGTAGAAGAGATTCTTAAGCATATCGCCCAATTCGAAAAGGATATTGAGGATATAGAGGGGGATGTTTATAAGATTAAATTTCCTGAAACTCAAAAACCTAAAGACAAGAGTAAACAAAGTTAATAAGACTTCTTTCGAGTTCATTTAACCCTGTTCTTTTCTCTGCAGAGACGTCAAAAACCATTGAAAGGTCCTCTTTATCAAATCTTTGAGATTTTATTTTTTTGAGTTGCGCTCGATCTTTTTGAGTTTTTAGTTTGTCTATTTTATTAAAAAGAAGAAAGGAATTAAGGTCATATTCCTCTAAGAAATGAAAGAAATCTAAGTCTGCTGCTTGGAATGGATGACGAGAATCTTGAATACATAAAAGCAGAACTTCTTCAGGTATCAGGGAAAAAAATGTTGCCATTAGTTTTTTCCATTCTTTTTTCTGCTCTCGGCTCACCTTCGCATACCCATAGCCAGGAAGGTCAAAAAGATGAAAGCTTTTTCCATTTTCGAGAAAAACTTCAAAAACTATAACTTGTTGAGTTCTACCAGGGGTTTTAGATGTTCTAGCAATGCCTTTACCAAAAAGAGCATTGATAAGAGAGGACTTCCCTACATTAGATCGTCCAATAAAGGCCATACCAACTTTTTGACTTTCAAAAAAGGATTGAAGTTCTTCGACCTTACTATAAGCGAAACGGAATTTAACTTGTGCATTTCTAAAAATTGACATGGTTACTTTTAAGCACTCTTTGCTCATTTGGCCACTTAATATGGTTAAAGTTCAGTAAATGGGTCTTATTTTCATACTTCTATACACTCTAACCAACTGAAATTCTTATACAGCAGAGCTGGCCTTGTATTTGAACATGTGGCCCTAGAGGAGGTGAAAAGTGAAAGAGTTAAATTATGTGGGAAAGCAGCTTGTTTTAAATGGTGCCAGAATCGGGGATAATCTTAAGATTAATCCATTTAGGGGAAATAAAAAAACAATATGCCTTAATCGTACAAAGTATATTTTAAGTGGTCACTCCAATGATGTAGGTGTTCATCACAAAGGCTTTTGTTTATCCTTACCATCACTTAAAGGGGATCATCTCGATGTGGAGTTGAAGTACGTTAAAATTCAAGATCCTTGTACTCAGAATAATCATCAGGTTTATCAACTTAAGTCATTAAATTCCCCTTTTCGGATTAATGGAGTGGTGTCTTTTATGTCTTATTTGGGAAGAGGAGATGAACTTGATGTCGGCCCAAATAGATTAACGGTAGAGGGCCCAAATCATGACTCTGAGTTATCAGAAATTTCGCTAGATCAAAAAATATTAGAGAGCTCTCTTAATATATTAATAGAGGGAGAAACAGGAACAGGTAAGAGTCGCCTAGCGAAAATAATTCATGACAAGTCTAAACGTGTAGGGGAGTTTGTGCATATAAATATTTCGTCATATTCACAGACCTTAGCAGAATCAGAAATTTTTGGTCACTCTAAAGGAGCTTTTACTGGGGCCATTAAGGAAAAAAGAGGGGCGCTAGAGCTTGCTAATCATGGAACTCTTTTTATTGATGAAGTGGATTCTCTTTCTATTGAACTTCAAACAAAGTTGTTATTATTTTTAGATCAACAAAAATATAGGAGAGTGGGAGAAGGTAAAGAGAGACAGCTAGATGTTCGCCTTATTTTTGCATCAGGGAAAAACTTAAGGTCCTGTGTTAAAGAAGAAAAAATGAGAAAAGATTTTTACTTTAGGATATCAAGTGGTTTTAAAGTCCAGTTACCAACACTTCAAAATAGTCCTGAAAGTTTAAAGCGGTTCATCACTAATTATGAGTCTCATTATAATATAAGCTTAGGCCCAGCTTTAAAGCAGTTTTATATAAAATATAATTGGCCAGGAAATTTTAGGCAGCTTCAATATCACCTAGATAAAAAAAGAGTTGTAGCTAATAGTAGCTACTGGGAATATGACGATATAGATGATGAGCTTATTGAAAAGGAAGCTTTTGGAGAAAGCTGTAAAGGCAAGACTCTTCAATATATTAAGGCCAATTATGCTTTTCAAATCTATCATAAAACTCAGGGTAATATTTCGTTGTCTTGTAAAATACTTGGAATAACCAGTGCGACTTTAAAAAGCCTTCTTAATACTTATGAAAAAGTGTTTAGCCAGCGAGAATGTTTTTGATATAAACGTCTTGAATTTCTCCCTTAACTCCTAATTCTTTAAGTAAAGAGTTTACGTCTTTAATCACTTTGTGTTTGATAATTCTTTTACCTTCATCGTTTAGGGGAAACTCAGGAATAATAGGCTCTACTGTTGAATTAATTTTATCTAAGATTAATCTTTGTTGAAGGCCCCAATCTTTTGAAAAGTACGCAGGTATATAGCGGTTAGTGGCCTTAAAAGAAAGGTCCATATACAGAGATTTCATTGAAGATGCAGACTCTATATAAACGGGTATTTTTACATTTGGAACTTCAAATATTTTTTTATCTAACTGATGGTAGGGGGGCTTTTTAAGTTTCTCTTCAATTTGGACTGAGTAACTACTCATGGCCCGAGAAACATCTTTCTCTTCACTATCACTCATTTTATAGGCCTGTATTCCACCGAGGGCAACGAGAGTACTTGATACAGTTACAGTCATGAGGGTTGCTGGTTTTAGTCCATGTAACCAAAGCTGCGCCTTTTTAAAAAATGGTGCAATGATGGCAACAAGGGCAACCCCTATTTTTGGTAAGTCTTTTTTTGCATCAAAAGACTTTGCACTAGATTTGATCTTAGATACTTTTTCTTGTCCCTTTTTCTTATACTGATTTGATTTTTGAACAACTTCTTTTTTCTTTTCTTCTAAATGGTGACCTATCTCTTTAAAGCTTTCTTTAGTTTTGAGGATATTTTTTTTAGCTGAATTTAAATTTTTTGATACCTTTTCCGGAGTAAGATTACCCAATGATGACTTTGATTTATCAACGCCTTTTTCTATAAGAAGATTTAAACTATTTAATAATTTTTCAAGCTTACTCAAAACGCCACCTTTCCTAACTAACGGATCGGTCAAAATACCCGCTTATATTAGGATATCATAAAGACCGAGTGTATAAGTCGGCGAAATGAGGCAAGTTTTGCCTTAGTATATCGCAGAGATTTGGTCCTCTTTTTTATCTTGAGTCTTTATCCGAAGAGTTTGATGTCAAGGAGAATGGGATGAATAAGGTAGTTTTGCTTTTATGTTTTATTTTTACTAGCTGTGCTGAGCTTTTTTATACAAGAAGACATCTTGAGGAAATGGAGCATGAAACAGATGGTTTTTTTGTCGCAGGTAGGGACTTTCCACAAGTTCCGGGAGATACGGGAAAGGGATATAGGTCCAAAGCAGATATACGAAAAAGAACACCATCTTCAGATTATGAATCTGCACTAGGAAGACGAAAAAATAGTATTAAAAGTGAGCTTTCTAATAAAGAGGAAAAGCTGAGTTTAGAAGAGTATCGTCGGTATAAAGAGAACGAAGACTACTTTCAAAATGAAAGTGAAAAAATTTATTACCTAGGCCTTCCGTTGGCCGATAGGCTTCATTACCTAACAAGTAAAAGAAGGGTTATTGTTAATCCATCTGTGGCAGACCAAACTTATTATGATACGAAAAATGACTTTAACCGTTCCGTTTTTGTAGGGATGAACAAAAACTCAGTTATTCAAAGCTGGGGAAGGCCAGAGAGAGTTGAAGTCGCTGGTGACCCACAGCATGAAAATGAGCGTTGGACTTTCTATGATAGGGGAAGAGTACAGCTTATATTCTTTGAAAAAGGTAGAGTTCAGGGTTGGAGCGTTGAGTAAGCTGGGTTAACAGCCTTGCGTTAATAAGAAATTTGTCATAGTAATTGACGTCTAGCTCGAGTGTTGGGAATATGTTTCTTTAGCTAGTCTTATTGCAGGGCAGAAAATATGAATGACTTCTTTTTAGAGTTCGAAAAGCCACTTAGAGATCTTGAATATCAAATCAAAGAGCTTAAAGAGTCTACTTTTAGACCTGAGGTTGATTTTAGTAGTGAAATTAAGGCCCTCGAAAAAAAAGTAAATGTTCTTATAAAAGATATTTATGAAAACTTGAGTCCTTGGGACCGTGTTCTTTTATCTAGACATCCACAACGACCACACACTATTGATTATATAAACGGTATCTTCACTTCTTTTAAAGAAGTTCATGGTGATAGACATTTTGCAGATGATCCTGCCATGGTTACAGGATTTGGTTTTATAGGTGATCAAAGGGTCTGTGTCATCGGGATCGAGAAAGGAAGAAAAACAAAAGAGAAAGTTAAACATAACTTTGGTATGGCAAGGCCTGAAGGCTACCGAAAGGCCTTAAGGACGATGAAGCTTGCCTCTAGATTTAATATCCCAATTATAACTTTAATTGATACACCAGGCGCCTATCCAGGGATTGGGGCCGAAGAAAGAGGTCAGGCCCATGCGATAGCAGTAAATATCGCCGAAATGTTTGATCTTGATACTCCTGTGCTAAGTATTGTTATTGGCGAAGGTGGCTCAGGTGGAGCTTTAGGAATTGGAATTGGCGATAAAGTTCTAATGATGGAGTACTCCGTCTATTCTGTTATTTCACCAGAGTCATGCGCTTCTATTTTATGGGCAGATCCTAAAAAAGCAGATACTGCAGCTTGCTCTCTTCAGCTTGGACCAGAAAAGGCCTTAGAGCTTAAGGTTGTAGATGGAACAATTAGAGAACCTTCTGGTGGCGCCCATAGAGATCCAGAGAAGGCCATTGGATTTGTAAAAGAGGCCATTGAACAAGAAATAAAAAATCTTCTTAAGGTTGATCTTATGGAATTAAGACATCTAAGGGCCAAAAAATATAGGTCTATGGGGAATACAACTATTCAAACGAAGTGAAATCATGTCTAAACTATCTATGACAGGTTTTGGCAAATCAGAGGCCAAAAACCAAGACCATCAGGTCGAAATTGAATTAAAAAGTGTAAATCATCGTTTTAAAGAGGTGAGGTTTAGATCACCAAGCTCTTTAAATGAAATCGAGCTAGATCTTAAAAAGAAGCTTTTTGAACACTTTAAAAGAGGAAGCTTTGAAGTTTTTATTCGAGTGAGAAAAGAGTCTCATTTGGGCCATTTTGAAAATATTGATGATTTAAAAATTAATGACTTCCTTAAAAAATTGACAGTTATTTTAGACAAAGGTGGCTTTAAATATAATTTAAATCCAACAGACTTTTTAAGACCAGAATTTTTCAAAGATAAAGATGAGTCTATTAATGAGGCCCTCTTTAATTTAGTTCATGAAGCCTATGATAAGGCCATTGAACAGCTTCATGATTCTCGTTTGGCAGAAGGTGAAAAGCTTGTTGAAGTGATTAATAAGCATAAGCAGCAATACCTAGAATTTTTTAAGATCATTGAGCAAAAAGCCGATGAAATTAAGGAAAGTCTTGAAACCAAATTGAAAAAGAAACTTCAAGAATACCATGGTGAAGTCACTGTGGATGATAATAGGTTTATGCAAGAAATAATCTATTATATGGAAAAGTATGATATCCATGAGGAGATTAATCGTATAAAAATTCACCTCTCTAAATTAGATAAGATTTTACAAGAAAAAGGTGAAATCGGTCGTCAGGTAGATTTTCTTCTTCAAGAACTTAATAGAGAAACAAATACTGTTGGCTCAAAATCTTCTAGCGAAGAAGTTTCAAGTGCTGTTGTTCAAATGAAAGTACAATTAGAAAAAATTAGAGAACAAGGCCTTAATCTTGAGTAGCCGAGGTAAAATTTTCGTTCTTGTTGCTCCCAGTGGAACTGGTAAATCAACGTTGATGAAAAGAATAAAAAAAGATTTTCCTGAATTTAAAGAATCTATCTCTTTTACAACTCGAGGCCCTCGCCAAGGAGAAGCAGATGGTACTCACTACTTTTTTATAGACAAAGAAGACTTCCAAAATCGTTTGGATAAAGGTGAGTTTTTAGAGCATGCGACTGTTCATGAGAATTTTTATGGAACTTCAAAAGTTTTTGTTGAGTCAATCCTTAATAAAAACCAAAATATGATTTTTGATATTGATGTGCAGGGAGCGGATCAACTCAAGGCCCATTATGGAGATCAGGCCAGAGTTATCTTTGTTGCCCCACCATCTATAGAAGAGCTAGAAAAAAGACTTACAGCAAGAGGGACGGATAAATTAGAAGTTATTGAAATTAGGCTTAAAAACGCTAAAGAGGAACTCAGCAGACAAAATGATTACGATTATTTGGTCGTAAATGATGCTTTAGAAGAGGCCTATAGTAAAATAAGAGAAATATTGAAGTCTGAAATAGAGAAATAATGCAGAATCAAATAGACTTTAGCCATGAACGTGAACTTACTATCGATGATCTATGTCGTAGGCTAGAAGCTTATAACTCGGAAGCCGATATTGAGCTTTTTAGAAAAGGTTTTTCCTTTGCTGAGAAAGCACATGAGGGACAAAAAAGAAGTTCTGGAGAAGAATATATTATTCATCCGGTTAATGTCGTTGCTACTTTATTAAAATTAAGAATGGATATTGATACCTTAGTTGCTGGGTTTCTACATGATGTTGTAGAAGACTGCGGTATCTTACCAAAAGAGATAGAAGAAGAGTTTAATCCTAGTGTGGCCAAAATAGTATTAGGCCTAACAAAAATATCAAAAATTAAGTTTAAAACAAGAGAAGAGTCTCAAGCCGAAAATTTTCGTAAGCTCGTCGTTGCTATGGCAAAAGATATAAGAGTTATTATAGTGAAGTTAGCGGATCGTATGCATAATATGAGAACTCTTCAATATGTCTCGGAAGAAAAACAAAAAAAGATCGCCCAAGAGACTCTTGATATCTATGTACCACTTGCTTCTAGGCTTGGTATCAATAGTGTTAAAGCAGAGCTAGAGGATTTATGCTTAAGGTTTCTTAAGCCAGATATTTATTATCGCCTGGCCGAAAAAGTGGCGATGAAAAAAAGTGAAAGAGAAAAGTATATTAAAGAGGTTATCGAAGATATACACGAAAAGCTTCTTGTCTATTCTCTTAAAGCTGATGTGACTGGTCGTCCAAAACACTTTTATTCTATATATAAGAAAATGATTGCACGTGGAGTTGATTTTGAACAAATTCAAGACGTGCTGGCCTTTAGAGTTATTGTTAATAATATTACCGAATGTTATAAGGCGCTAGGGATTATTCATTCTAGCTTCACACCTATTCCTGGTCGTTTTAAAGACTATATTGCTATTCCCAAAGTGAATAATTATCAAAGTCTTCACACCACAGTTATTGGCCCAAGGGCCGAACGTATAGAGATTCAGATACGAACTGATGAAATGGATGAAGTTGCTGAACGTGGTGTTGCCGCACATTGGGCCTATAAAACTGGTAATCCAACAAATGGAAAAAACCTTGCTTGGGTTCAAGAACTCGTTGAAGTTAGTAAAGAGTCTTCTAATAGCTCTGACTTTTTAAATGTTGTTAAAACTGATTTGGATATTGGTGGTGTATTTGTTTTTACTCCTAAAGGAGATGTCTATGAGCTTAAATACGGCTCTACACCACTAGACTTTGCTTATGCTATCCATACTGAAGTTGGAAACCACTGCGTTGGGGCTAAAGTTAATGGGAAAATGACCACTTTAAGATATGCTCTTAAATCTGGGGACTCGGTTGAGATTTTAACGGCCAAAAACCAAACTCCTTCAAAAGATTGGCTCTCTATTGTTAAAAGTGGAAGGGCGAAAAATAAGATTAAGCAATGGCTGCTTAAAATTGAGAGAGAAAAAAATAGAGAAGTTGGTAGAGACGTTCTTGAAAAGACGTTAAAGTTATTTTCTGTAACTATAAAAAGCTTTAAAAAGAGTGCGGACCTTAAGACCGTCCTTGATGAATTTAACTTGAAAAATGATGATGAGCTTTATGTTACAATAGGCTCTGGTTCTCTATCTCCAGATGATGTTGTCGCAAAATGTCCATCGCTTAGAGATGCTCTCAAGGCCGAACAAAATCAAGAAAAAATTGAAGAAATAAAAAGCTATTCTAAAAAGCTATCTCAGTCGGCCAAGAAAAAGGCACACAAAGATAATGCCGTTATTGTCGACGGTATGGATGATGTCATGGTTAGAATGGCAAGGTGCTGTAACCCTATACCTGGAGACCCTATTACAGGCTATGTAACAAGAGGGCGAGGTATTACAATCCATACAACAGGTTGTAATAAAATAAATGAAAGTGAGTTGGGAAGAACCGTAGGGGTGGAGTGGAATAGTGAGTTTAACTTTAAACACCCGGTAAATGTTCGTGTCATTACTCATGATAAACCAGGTATCTTGTCTCAAATCTCTAAAAATATTAATAATGCTGGAATCAATATTCGTTCTGCTATGGCAAAAAGCTTACCAGACAGAAAAGGAAGCTTTATCTTTGAAGTCGAAGTTAAAGATTATTCTGAGTTATTAAAAACAATTAGTGCCATAGAAGCATTAGATGAAGTCATTTCTGTTAGTAGAGTTTAATTTCCCTGACCTGAATTCCAAAATAAAAGAAAACCATAGGTTCTAATAAGTTTATAAACTTCTTTATAGAGAACTTTTAAGTTTCTTAAATTGGTATAATCTGTTTTTACACCAGAGTAATAAAATTCATAAGGATCAGTCTCTGCTTTAAGATTTTCCATAATAAGTTTAATTCTCATAATATGGTAATCATGACTGATTACAAGAATACGATTGATTTCATCTTGAGAGCGTAAAAAGCGTAACGTAGAGAGAACATTTTCTACAGTATTTCGTGCCAGGTAATCAACATGCATTTGCTCTTGGTTAATAGGAGTTTCTTCACGGTACTTGGATAAAATACTGTTAATGGAATTCTTTGAATAGACACCCGTGATAAAGAGTTGAGTTTCTTTATGGAGTTGAGCTTTTTCCAATGCAAAAGGAATTCGGCCAAGATCACCAGTGAATACAGCAATGAGATCAGGGCTTGATTTAAAGAAAGTATTTTCAGAAACAATATTTTCATTATCGGAAACAATAATAAAAAGCATGCAAGATATGCTGTAAAACAGAAATAAAACACTAAAAATACTCAACGTATTTTTTAAATAACGCAAGCTACGTGTTTTTTTACTTTCAAAAACGTATTTTCGACTAAACATTTTTTTGAGCTATAACCTCTATTTCTACTAACGCATCTTTGGGTAAACGACTGACTTCAACACAACTTCGAGCAGGATAAGGGGCCTTAAAATAATCTACATAAAGATTGTTAAGCTTTTCGAAGTCGTTAAGGCTTTTGAGAAAAATAGTTGTTTTGACAATATTCTCTCTAGTGAGTCCTTGGGACTCAAGAAGGCCATCAATATTTTTAAGAATTTGATTCGCCTGTCCTTCAAAGTGATCCTCCATTGTCATGGTCTCTGGATCAAGGCCAATCTGACCTGAAAAAAGGATAAGATCTCCTATTACAACACCTTGGGAGTATGTGCCAATGGCCTTAGGTGCAAGAGTAGTATCTATAATATTTTTCACTGTGGACTCCATTTACTTAATAAGGCCGTCAAGTAACTCATATTGACGATCTGGTTAACACTACCAGTTCTTTGTACAATATTGGAAGGCTTATTCATAGGTACTAAAACAGGGCCTATAGGATCACATTCAGCAAGCTCAGAAAGAAGTTTATAGCTAATATTGGCCGAGTTTAGGTCAGGGAAAACAAGAATATCAGCACTATCTTCAAGATCAGAAAATGGGAATAATTTTTCCATAAGAGATTTGTTGACTGCGACATCAGCCTGAACTTCACCATCAATTTTCATATTAGGGCACTGTTTTTTTGTTAACTCTACGGCCGACTTGATTTTGTTCGTTTCATCATCAATAGTTGAGCCAAAGTTAGAAAAGCTTAAAAAAGCAACATTTGGTTCTCGCTTCATTAAATTAACGTAAAGCTCTCTAGCATCTATGGCGATTTGAGATAACTCTTCCGCCTTTGGTCTGATATTAACCGTACAATCTGTAAAAAATAGTGTTTTGTTTTTGAACAGTAGTATGAAAATTCCTGAGGCCTTATGTTTATTTTTTGTTCCAATGACATTGAGTAGTGGAGACATCGCTTCTGGATAAGTATGTGTCGGCCCACAGATAAGTGTATCGGCCAATCCATGCTGTACCATCATAGAACCAAAGTAATTTTCATGTCCCATTTGTTCGCTAGCTAAGTACTTGGTAACACCTCGTCTTTGTTTTTTCTCAAAATATTCTTGAATAAACTCTTCAGACTTTTCATGGTTTTCAGGGTTTATTATTTCAATATCTTCAAGCCCATTAATTCCTAGGTCTTCAATCTTTTTATGGATTTTATCTTTGTCTCCCAAAAGGATAGGCTCAATAATTTCTTCTTCTCTTAAGCTTTTAGCTGCATTTAAAATTCTCGTATTAAGACCTGCAGAAAAAACGACCTTAAGTCTTTGTTGAGAGCTTTTGACCATATGATGAAGACCATCTTTTACAGCTTTCATAAACGTAATCGATCCACCAAAGCGTTGCTCAAGATTATAGGCGTATTCTTTAATGTCTTCTATTGGACTTTGGGCAACACCACTTTCCATGGCCGCTTTTGCTACAGCAGGCGAAACACGAGTAAGAACTCTTCGGTCAAATGGTTTAGGAATAATATAATTAGGCCCAAAAGAAAAATTATTATTTCCATAGGCCATTCTTACGTCTTCCGGCACATCTTCTCTGGCAAGTTCGGCCAATGCCTTAACAGCGGCCAACTTCATTTCAAGATTTATTTTCTTTGCCCTTACATCAAGAGCACCTCGAAAAATAAATGGAAAACCTAGGACATTATTCACTTGATTAGGAAAATCTGTTCTTCCTGTTGCCATAACGATATCATCACGAACTTCCTTAACTTCATCAGGAAATATTTCTGGCGTTGGGTTGGCCATAGCAAAAATGATTCCTTTAGGTGCCATTGTTTTAACCATATCTTGAGATAAAACGCCGGCCGAAGAGCAGCCAATAAAAGCATCAGCTCCATTCATAGCATCGGCAAGAGTACGAGAGTCGGTATCAACAGCATATATTTCTTTATATGTATTCATTCCTTCTTGGCGACCCTTGTAAATGACTCCCTTTGAGTCACACATAAGAAGGTTTTCTCTTTTTACTCCTAATTCAAAAAAGAGATTTGCACAGGCCATCGCTGCAGCACCAGCTCCACTAAAAACAACTTTTACATCGGAGGCCTTCTTTCCTTGAATTTCAAGAGCATTAATAAATCCAGCGCTAGCTATAATGGCCGTTCCATGTTGGTCATCGTGAAAAACAGGTATATCCATAATCTCAATGAGCTGCTTTTCTATTTCAAAACATTCAGGTGCTTTTATATCTTCTAAATTAATTCCACCAAACGTAGGCTCTAAAGCTTTGACAACATTTACCATTCCTTCCACGCTAGTTTCATTTACTTCGATATCAAAGACATCGATGTCAGCAAATCTTTTAAAGAGTACTCCTTTACCTTCCATAACAGGCTTGGAGGCCATGGCACCTATATTTCCTAAACCAAGTACCGCTGTACCATTAGATATAACGCCAACAAGGTTTCCTTTTGACGTATACTGGTAAGCAGTGGATGGGTCTTTATTTATCTCAAGACAGGGAACTGCAACGCCTGGGGTATAGGCCAGAGACAGATCTCTAGATGTTAAACAGGGCTTAGTTGAAACGACTTCTATTTTACCTTTTCGTCCTTTTGAGTGGTAATCTAGCGCTTGTTTATCTTTGTCCGTAAGTTCTTTATCCATAAACCAATCCTTGGAAGTTTAGTGTAGATCTTTTCATTAATGATAAACGATTTGATTAGATAAAGTTAGCTTTATGCGTCTTTAAATAGAAATAGCTTTGGCCAATTAACCGTAAACTTTCTGAAGTTTTTTGACGAGCTCTACATAGGTTTCCATCGCCTTTTGAGAATTCATTCCTTTGAATTTAGCCCAAGTGTCATACTTTGCTCTTCCTTTTAAATCGAGCATACCAGGTCTTTTGCCTTGTACATCACCTTCTTTGGCCTGTTTAAAAAGAGCATAAAGCTCCAATAATTCATCGTTTGAGGGACGTTTTTTTAGATTTTTGACTTCCTCTGAACAACTTAAGAAATCCTTTTCAAGGGCCATAGAATACATCCTTTTGATTTTGTTGCATGGCCAAGGCTAACATGTTAAATAAGTTCTGACTTTATGATTTGTGTTATAATGCAAGGTGTTAGATGAGAGAGCTTCTCCAAAGTAAAATTCACAAGGCCACAGTTACCGAAGCAAATTTAGATTACATAGGCAGCTGTACCATCGATGAGGACCTTCTTGATAAAGTTGATCTTTGGGATGGCCAAAAAATTCTTATTGTTAGCAATACCTCTGGTGCCAGACTTGAGACTTACGTTATTAAAGGTCAAAGAGGTTCAGGAATTATTGCTATTAATGGTGCCGCAGCACATTTGATTAAAAAAGGGGAAGAAGTCATTATTATCTCCTTTCAACACTCTGATAAACCAGTAGAACCAAAATGTATCTACGTTGATCAAAATAATAAATTTGTTAAATATCTCTAATTCATCCGAAAGAAAAAAAGGAATTTTATTTGCTACGCTGACTGCCCTGGTCTGGGGATTCTTGGCACTTAAACTTAAGCTAGCACTTCAATTTATTGATCCACTTAGTTTAGTATGGGCCCGCTTCTTTTTTGCTTTGGTAATGCTTTTGATGTGGATGAATTTAATGGGTAAAAAACTAAGCCTAAATGTAAGACCAATAAAATGGATTGTTCCGTGTGCCTTAGGACTGGGACTTAATTATTTAGGGTTTTTGAAAGGTGTGGAGCTCTCTGGACCTGTTACCGCCCAAGTCATTATCCAGGTAGGACCGCTACTTCTTTCATTGGCCGGAGTTATTTTATTTAAAGAAAAAATATCGAGAAAACAATTGCTTGGTGTTTTTTTTCTCGCCCCTGGTTTCTACCTCTTTTACAGTGAAAAAATACAACAGGCGTCAACCTTTGACCTTTATAACAAAGGGAGCCTTTTTATTCTTTTTGGGGCCATTAGTTGGGCCATATATGGCGTTTTTCAAAAACTGCTTGTTCAAAAAAATACTCCTGAAAATATAAACCTCTTTATCTTTGCTTTTTGCTCCTGTCTCTACTTGCCAGTAACTGACTTTCCTAAAATGGTAGAGTTGTCTTTTTGGCCAATTTTACTGGTTATTTTATTGGGGTTAAATACTTTATTGGCCTATAGTTTTGTCGGTGAGGCCTTAAAAAGGGTAGAGGCCAATTTAGTTGGGGTCATTATTACTTTGAACCCACTTATTACGGTAGCGACAGTACTGATACTAGAGACCTTGGGCATAGGTTCATTTGGGCCTGAAAATCTTACTTTTAAGGCACTTTTAGGGATTTTTAGCTTTATTACTGGTGCGATAATTTTTGTCTACTTTGGGATGCCGAACAAAGACTTGCCAATTAATGAACAAGCGCATAATAAAATTAAAATCTAAGGAATATATATGGCATATGAGAATATTTTTAACTCTGAAATAGCACGAAAGTTGGCAGAAAGCTCCGACCCAGATAAGACCCTCAAACAAGAGCTAAAGGCCATCGAGCAGCGCTCAATTGAGCTTAATAAGGCAAGAGAAGTTATGGGTAAAGGATATACTCAGGTTCTCCAGGGACTTCAAATGGCCTTCCCTCATCTTGATTTGGAGGACCCTAATATAAAGGACTCCCCAAATAGAATGGCGCGGGCCCTACTGGAATTATGTGCTGGACTTGGCTCATCAAATTCAGATGTTTTTTCAACATCATTTCCAGCGGAAAACTATAACCAAGTTATTATATTAAAAGACATAGATTATACCTCATTATGTAGTCACCACTTTATTCCATTTAAAGGATCTGTCAGTATTGGGTATTTACCAGATATACATCCAAGCCATGGAGGCAAGGTTGTTGGGCTATCTAAATTGGCCAGAATAGTTGATGTGCATGCGCAAAGACCACAACTACAAGAAAGACTTTCATTTAATATTATGGATGCTATTGAAAAAGAACTTAAGCCAGCTGGAGTTATGGTTGTTGTAAAAGGAAAGCATGGCTGCCTTAATTGTAGAGGGGCCAAAAAAGAACATGCTTCTATGATAACATCAGCTTTGAGTGGGCAATTTAAAACAGATAATAAGTTAAGAGAGGAATTTCTTAGTTTAATTAATGATGGCACTATGTAGTTCAACTCTTGACCTTTGTAGTAAGGAAATCTCTTAACATAAAATTTTTCTTCTCTTTTATTTAAAATTATTGAGTTTATAATATGAAATAGGGAGTAAGAATGAATAAAAAAGAGTCGTCCTTTGATAAAATGCAGCTTGTATATGCCGAAGGTTTATCTCGTAGCATTGATGTTATCGAAGAATTATTAATCAAAATCGAAAAAGAACAAAATCCAGCCGGCTTTATAGTTGAATTTCGTAGAGAGATTTATTCTTTAAAAGGATCGACCAGTATTTTTAATTTGAATTTTATTACAAATTCAATAAACGAATTAGAAGACTTTTTATCTTTGGAGGAAACAGTATATAACTCTGAAGATTTAAAAAAAGTAAAAGAGGTATTACAATATTTGAGAGAATATTCAAAAGCTTTTAAAACGATAAACTCAGAAGACAAAGAAAATCTTTACAATACAATTCTAAATACATTGTATGCCGAAAAAAAACAGCGAAGAGTTTTAATAAATGGTGACTTCCCACTTCTGAATAAGAAAATCCAAAAAGCTTTCAAAGAACTTAATGCCCATATTAGTTTTTGTCAGAATGGCTATGAAGCTTTGGGGAGACTTCTTAATGAAAAGTTTGACTTACTCATAACAAGTTATAAGTCAGAACAGATTAAAGGAACCACTTTAGCCAAAATGATTAAGGTTAATGAGGATATAAATAGAGAAATGAAAATGGTTTTATTAACCTCAATGGAAAACATAGAAGACCTAGATGAATTTGATGCTGTTTTGAAAAAAGACTCAAACACTGAAACTAAATTAAGGGAAGAATATTTAAAGTTCTTTAAAATTTAAATGTTAAGTAGACAAGATTTTGAAATTTTAAATGACCTGGCCAAAAATAAAGATCACGTGATTATTTTAGATTATATCGATGAGTCTAAAAAGGCTTATAGTCTGGGACAAGTACAAAAATTTGATGAACAAAATGAAATGATACAAATAAAAATAAAAGATGAAGATAGCATTTCATTATTTCAAAAAATTATTAACCTTAATGATAAGGTTACACTCTTTTTTAAAAGAAGATGTTTATCTTTCATATGTCAATTTGATAAGAAAAATTATGACGGTGGTCAAATTATCGATTTAAAATTACCAGAAGATATTAACTTTCACGATAGAAGAAAAAATAAAAGGGCCATACTTGTTAAAGCTTGTGTTGTTAAAATCCATAAAGACTCTAAAGCAATTATTAAAAACTGTTACGATTTAGGAGTTGGAGGGTTATCACTATTACTATCAAAATCAGATAGTTTGAGTTTAAATGATAATGAGATACTAAAATCTTGCTCTCTTACACTTTCTAATAACGTAAATATAGACCTTGAGCTTAAACATGTTCGATCTGTTGTTTTGGCCCCTTACCAATACGAAAATTATCCTTATGGAGGCAAAAGGGTTTCTTTTGCATTTAATAATATTTCAAAAAAAGATCTTGAAAAGATAGTGGCCTATATGGATGAAAATGATGCTTTTCGAATTAGTTAGATTGTTTATTTATGTTTTTAAGAAGTACTTTACGTATTTCTTCTTGTTTGATGGGTTTACTAATAAAATCAACCATCCCAGCTTCTAAACATCTTTTCTTATTTAAGTCCAAAAGATTTGCTGTTAAAGCTATGATGATAGGTTTAGGTTGTATGCTTTGATCTTCTGAAATCATTTTTGTTGCTTCTACACCATTTATTTTAGGTAAGTACATATCCATTAAAACTATATCGAATTTTCTTTTTTGACATAAACTAACGGCCTCTTCGCCATCACCTGCAACTGTAACCTCACAATTTTCAAAATTTAAGAACTTTTTCATAAATTCTTGTGCCATAATATTATCTTCAACAACAAGAATTGATTTACCTGTAAGTCCATTCTGAGTAGTCTTTTGATCTTTATCCTTTAACTTGCTAGAGCTTGGTTTTGTAAAAGGTATAGTAAAAGTGAATGTAGCGCCTTTGCCTTTTTCACTACTAACACTTATTTCACCATTAAGAGCTTCTACTATATTCTTAGAGATGGCCAAGCCTAGCCCAGTACCACCAAAGTGCTGCGAAGTTGTGCTCTCTTCTTGAATGTATGGGACAAAGAGTTTCTCAATATTATTTTTATCAATTCCTATTCCATAATCTTTAATTTCTATAGAAATAATATCATCTTGAATTTTTAAATTAATTTCAATATCACTTTGGGAACTAAATTTGTTCGCATTTGAAATGAGATTTGTAAGGACTTGGTTAATACGGCCTGGATCAGAATAAATATTAAAATCAACTTCCGCATTGATGATATTAAGTTTTAACTTATTATCTTTTTTATCAAGAAGTGGAACAAAGGTTTTCATCAATTTCTTGATATTCGCAAGTAAATTAAAATTTTCATTATTAAAAGTTATTTTTGTCGATTGCATTTTAGAATACTCTAAAATATCGTTTATTATATTAAGTAATAAGCTAGAAGAGTTTTCTATATATTGAATAAACTTCTTATCTTCACCATCGACTTTATTATTGATAAGAATGGCCTCAGTGGCCCCTAATATAATATTGATTGGAGTTCTAATCTCATGACTCATAAGAGCGAAAAAAGATTCTTTGGACTTTATTTCTTTTATAAGTTTTTCTTCTGCTGTTTTTTGTTCACTAATATCTAAGTGCGTACCTGTAAATCTAACGGGATTACCTGCAGGATCTCTTTCAACAATTTTTCCTCTATCCCATATATAAACCCAGTCACCATTTTTATGCTTCATTCGATGAACATTTTGGTAAAGATCTACCTTACCTTCCATATGGGCCTTTATATCATCGTAACAAGAAGCAAGATCATCAGGATGAACTCGAGACTCCCAAGAACTTAGATTGAACTCAATTTCTTCAAGCTCATATCCAAGCATATTTGCCCAGTTTTTATCAAAAGTAACTTCATTCGTTTGAGGGTTCCAATCCCAAAGCCCAAGACCAGAGCCTTCAAGCACTAGTTGAAGTCGATTTTTTTGAAGGTATATTTCTGTGAGGTCAAAAATAGAAACCTGGTAATGAGTTACTTTACCATTGTCATCTCTCATAACCTGAATCTGATCATAAAAATATTTAAGCTTATTATCATTCGTGATAACACTGTAGAGCTCGTTAATGGCCTCATTCTTACCACTTTCCACAGCTTTTTTTAAATTTAATTTATAAGAACTGAGTTCTTCTGGGGAAATTAACTTTGCGTAAGAAACTTTATCTTTATCCAGAGATATACCAATTAACTTCTCAAAACCTTGCGAGGCCTTTTGAATAGTTAAATCATCATCTTTATCTAATGATAAAATAAATAACTTAGATGGTTTCATAGTGGATTTATCGGATAAAATCTAAATTTTTGTAATCTAATGAACAAAATAAAAAGTATTTATTATAGCTAAACAGAAAAAAAAAGCCTCCGTAAAACAGAGGCTTAATATTAAATTTGGCACTCCCAAGGGGATTCGAACCCCTGTTACCGCCGTGAAAAGGCGGTGTCCTGGACCAGACTAGACGATGGGAGCGTTGTGTTCGTCTATAAAATTAAGGTGGTGATCCCCCTGCGACTCGAACGCAGGACCCTCTCCTTAAAAGGGAGATGCTCTAACCAACTGAGCTAGGGGACCGCATGCCTTAACTTTAGAAGCAACAAAATAATTTAATGCCCGAGTAATGTCAATAAAAAGAGTGTAAAAATATCGGATCATCAAAGATTATTTCTTGATAGAGTGCGTTTGTTTCATTAATCTGCCCACACTTATGACTAACGATAAAACAGTATCTTTTCATACCCTAGGATGCCGCCTTAATTTCTCGGAAACAGGTAGTATTGTTCAAGGCTTCACTGAGCGTGGATACAATGTCGTACCCTTTGGTGAGAAATCAGATGTCGTTATGATTAACACATGTACCGTCACAGATGCAGCTGATTCAACATGCAGAAATCTTATTAGGAAGGCCCAAAAGAGCTCTCCTGAGGCCCAGATAGCTGTTGTTGGTTGCTACTCTCAGATGGAGCCAGAAAGAATAGCCGCGATGCAGGGAGTCGATATTGTTCTCGGAACTGCAGAAAAATATAAAATCTTTGACTATCTCGACTCTCAAGACGGTCAAGTCGTTAATGTCGATATGACTAATGAATTTTGGGGTGCTCAAACTGCAATGGCCGATGGACATACAAGGGCCTTTTTAAAAATTCAGGATGGCTGTAATTATATATGCTCTTTTTGTATCATACCCCAGGCCAGAGGTAGAAGTAGGGCGATCCCCATGGCCGAGGCCTTATCACAGGCCCGAGATCTTGTTTCAAAAGGCTTTAAAGAGATTATCCTTACCGGAGTTAATATAGGTGAATATGAGAAGGCCAGTGGCACACCTTTGTACCGCCTTATTGATGAGCTCGGTAAAGTAAAAGGCCTTGAAAGATTAAGGCTCTCCAGTGTTGAGCCCAATACAATGAGTGAAGATTTAGTTCGAGCTCTGAAGAATTGTCCTAATATTATGGACCACTTTCATATACCCCTTCAAAGTGGATCTGATGAAGTTCTTAAAAAGATGAGAAGAAAGTATGACACTTCTTTTTATAAAGATGTGATTTACAGATTAAAAGAAGAGTTTCCACAAGCGGCCATTGGTGCTGATGTGATTTGTGGACACCCTGGAGAAACTGAGCAGCAGTTCGTTGAAACATATGATCTACTAAATGAGTTACCCATTACTCATTTTCATGTTTTCCCTTATTCCAAAAGAAAGGGAACAACTGCGGCCAAGGAACCAGATCATATTCCTTATGCTGTTAAGAAACAAAGAGTAGCAACTTTAAACTCATTTGGTGAAATGAAGCTGAGGCAGTTCGCTGAAAAAATGATAGGTCAGAAAAATAATGTCTTATTTGAAAGAAGAAATAAAGAAGGACTTTACGAAGGTTATACAACCAACTTCGTTAGGGTTGCTGTCGAGTCCGAAATAGATTTAAGCAATCAGATAAGAAGCGTTTACCTTGATCAAGCTAACCAAGGTAAACTTCTGGGTAAGATTATTCTATAAATATTCTTTTCTAAAATGAATCTGACTTCTTTCAGGCCCGTAAGCAGTGATTCCTACAGGTATTTCAATGAAGTCTTCAATTGTCTTGATAAAATCATTCAATTCAGGACTATTATTTGGTGTTGTAAAGTCATCATTAAAAGGAGTTAGACTTTTATAAACTGGTTTTACCTTATAAAGATCAATCCCTGGGTATGCACAATCAATTTCTTTACCCTCATACTCATAGGCCACACAAACTTTTAACTCTTCAAGTCCACTAAGAACATCTAGTTTAGTTAGAGCAATGGATGTGAGGTTGGAACATTTAACCGAGTATTTAAGAAGTGGAAGATCAATCCATCCGCATCTTCTCTTTCTTCCTGTCGTGGCGCCAAACTCATGGCCTTTTTTCTGTATTCTCTCACCAATGTCTTCATGAAGCTCAGTAGGGAAAGGACCTTCTCCAACTCTTGTTGTATAGGCCTTAGTAATACCTAAAACTTCTTCAACGTTTTTACCTGGTAAACCTGCTCCCGTATAAATTCCACCAGTACTGGTGTTTGAAGAGGTTACGAATGGATAAGTTCCATAATCGATATCAAGTAAAACACCTTGGGCCCCTTCAAAAAGAATTTTCTTATTCTCTCTAGTGGCCTTGTCTATTACGTTAAAAGTGTCTCCAAGGTAAGGACCTACAAGCTTTCCTAACTCAAAAAGTTTTTCGGCCTCTTCTTCAACACTAGGGTATGGAGCATCATATAGGTGTTTAAAAAGAATCTCTTTTTCACTTAAGTTTTGCTTAAGTTTAGATATAAGAACATCTTTATCAAGAAGATCTGCCAACTTGAGTGCTCTTCTTCCTATTTTGTCTTCATAAGCAGGGCCAATCCCTCTTCCTGTTGTTCCAATCTTCGTTGTTGTACTACTTTCACGCAAACCATCTATGATTTTGTTATAGCTTGTGATGACAGTACAGTTATTAGAGATAAGAAGATTCTTAGGAGATATCTCAACGCCTGAACTTTGAACCTCTTCAAGTTCTTTTTTAAAGCTTTCAGGATCAAATACGACACCGTGTCCGACTACCGAAAGACACTTTGGGTGAAGAATACCAGAAGGAATAAGATGAAGAACGATTTTCTTATCCCCAACGATGATAGTGTGACCAGCATTGTTACCGCCCTGAAACCTAACAACGAGGTCACATTTTTGTCCCAATAAGTCAGTGATTTTACCTTTTCCCTCATCTCCCCATTGGGAGCCTACTATGGCCATGAATTGCATTTGAGTTACACCTTTACTTCGTTCAATAAATTATTGTTGATAAAAAATTCTTTTAACTGATGAATGACCATCTCTCCGACTCTGACCTGGGCCTCTGCAGTTGAAGCACCTAAGTGAGGAGTCAACACAAGATTATCGAGTTCTCTTAAAGGAGAGTTTTCCTCTAGAGGTTCGTTGGCAAAGACATCAAGCCCAGCACCTCTGATTTTATTTTCTTTGAGAGTATCATAGAGGTCTTGCTCATTGAGTATTCCTCCACGAGAAGCATTAACTAAAATAGAGTGAGAAGGCATCTTCTCTAATAGATCTTTGGTAATAAGATTTCTAGTTTGCTCCATTAATGGAACGTGAATAGTGACAATGTCACAGCTAGAAAAAATTTCTTCTAAATTTTCTGCTTTCTTTGCGTATGGAATATCGCTTTCTTTAATGAAGGGATCAAAAAAGAGAACTTCTGGTTCGAACCCTGCTAATCTTTTAGCAACGATTCTTCCAATTCTACCAAACCCAACAATACCAATTTTTTTGTTGGAAAGCTCAATACCTGTAAATTTAGCTTTTTCCCATTTGCTGGCCATCATAGACTGATGGGCGTAAGCAGTATTTCTTAAAACCGTGAACATCAGCGCAATAGCATGTTCAGCGGCAGAGTTATTATTTGCTCCTGGAGTATTAGAAACTTTAACACCTTTTTGCTGACACGAGACTTTATCAATATTGTCAGTCCCTTCACCAGCACGGATAACATATTTAAGATTTGGTGCCTTTTCTAAAAAGTCGGCATCAACTTTTGTTGCACTTCTAATAACAGCAGCACTCATATTCGACAGAAGGCCCTGAATTTCTTCTTGTGTGTTTTTAGCAGTTGGATGGACATTGAATTCGGAGATGTTTTTAAGTTCTTCAAATAGAGTCTTATCAAAACCATCGCAGACAACTATATGTGGTTTTTCCATAGGATACCTCTCTTAACGGATTGCACATTATAGTGGTAAAATAGGGCCTTGGAAAGCAAAAAGGGGGGCCACTTGGATAGTACATCAGAGGCATTTATAGGGAAACTTGGAAATTGTTTTATTAAACAGGTTAAGGAGTGGGCCGAAATAATTGTCGGGGTTGAGACCAGAAATAAATATGAAATATATGATGATCAAAAGCAACACTTAGGAATGGCGGCAGAGGTAGGTAAAGGCTTTTGGAAATTTATGGTACGTAACGTATTAAGATCTCATAGACCCTTAGAGCTTAACATATGGAATAATCAAAAAGAGTTAGTTTTTAGTATAAAAAGACCATTTTTTTGGTTCTTCTCTGACTTAACCATAAGTGATGCTAGTGGCGAAGTAGTCGGAATTGCCCATAGGCGTTTTAGTCTTATTAATAAAAAATACGACCTTGTTGATAATAGGGGTAGACTTGTTGCGTTAATAAAAAGTCCTTTTTGGCGTCTTTGGAGGTTCCCCATAATGGATCCGCAAGGGCAGCAATGGGGACTTATAACAAAGAAATGGGGCGGTGCTCTAAAAGAGATATTTACTGATACCGATTCTTTTAAAGTCGATTTTCCGATCAATGCCTCATCACAAGAGAAGGCCTTAATTCTTGGGACTGCATTTACAATTGATCTAGATTACTTCGAAGACAATGTTAAGAGAGGCGTCTCTTATAGTTGGAATAATTAAGTGCTTCAAGTACCATTTATTATATGAATATTGATTTAAAGAATGCAGATGTTAGAAATACAACTGACATTGATGAAATTTCAAACTTATTTGAATTGGCCAAGCAAAACGATGCGACTGTTAATATTTGGTATTTTATTGATGGTAAGAGAAAGGTTCATTTCGGTAAGCTTGTTGAAATTGAAGAAGGAAAGACTTTAATTCAAATTGAACTAGAAGATGATAACCCCGTACAGATCACACGAGAGATTGAAGTTTTTTTTCGCATTGATTTTCAAAATATGATTTTTAAGAAGTCTCATATTGTCGTGGATAAAAAAGGACAAGTTAATTTCCAAACACCTACTTCTTTGAGGCTTATTGAACGAAGGAAACGGCCTCGTTTTATTTATCTTTATAATGATCATAAGGAATTTGTTTTTGGACCTGATGTTAAAGATATTGACCAAAAAGAACAAGTCTACTTTTCAAAACTTATCAATATCTCTGAAGAAGGGGCTGGAATTGTAATGACAGAAACGAGCTTTAATAAATTTTTTGGAGACATAGATTTATCGAAAGCAGATTCAGAAAGTATAGCTGGGAAAAAAATAAAGATTAAAAGTATTACAGATCAAAAGCTTCCGGAAAACTTTTTTGCTAAGACAGTATATTTTGTCTTCTACGATGATGAGTCTGAGGGAGATAGAGAAGTAAGAATTGGTGTTAAATTTGATGAGACCATACCTCATCTTGAATATCATTCTATTAACGAAACAAACCGCCAAAAATTAGAGAGAGAGAAAAGGCAATCTCAGGAAATTAAGGCGATTCTTAGTGAGCTTAATATTCAAGGTTATCATGGTATGACAGTAGGAGAGCAGGAAGCTCTTTATAAAAAGCTTACAAAAGAGGAAGATAAGCATGTTGAAGAGTTAAGGACGAATATTGAATCTTTAGAGCAGCTTGAATACCTCACCAAAAGTATGAAAATTAAGCTTTTTCAAGAAATGAAAGTAAGCTCTTTAGCAATTGCTTTAAGGTTATGTCGAAAGTTTGTGATTATTTCTCTTATTAAAGATATAAGTGAAAATTTAAGAGAAGAATTTATTTATGAAATTCAACACAAACAGCCTTTAAGTAAGGTCATTGAAGTCCAAAAGCAGCTCCTTAAGTATATTTCTGAAAAAGAAAAAAGTGGCGATATTTATTTAGACTCTGAATCTTTTAATAAAGAAGTATAACTTAAAGTCTTTCATCAAGTGGGTTACGCTGTTGAATATAAATGGGGTCCCGATCAATTGACTCAGGTATGCTTTCTAAGCTTGTGATCGTTCTTTTTCTCTTTACTGAGCTTTTATTATAAAAAAATAGGCCTGCACTGATGACCAGGGCAAAAATAATCCATATTTTCATTAAAATCACCTAATCCTTTTTACCCATATAGGAAAAAAATACGGAAACTTTAAATTATTTTAAGTTTTCACCAAAAAGGGAAATATGAGGTTTTTAATTATTGGGATATTAATATATCCAAGTCTTATATATGCAGGGGCAAGCAATAATCGTTTTAAAAGTTTTTGGCAGGACTTTTGGAGTGGTTTTAAAAATACAATTTCAATTATAAGAGATGGTAACGATATCCCTGCGATAGGGAACCCAGATTGTGGTCAGGAAGGACAGCCTGCCTGTCTTGGAGATATTGAGTATTGGGAAACAGGATGGAAAGGCTGTGATTATGGGCTTAAAAAAGTTTGGAACTGGAAGGATGGGCGCTCATATTGTTATAACGATACGAGAAGAAGTGCAGATATTCCTAGCTGGTTAGTAAGAGCAACGAACTTTCAAAGAAAATTACTTAAATTGCGACCTTTATCAAGAAATATTTTTATTGGCGCTCATAATACTCAAGCTCCAGCGAAAACAACCTCTTTTTTAAAAAGTGGGTTTGGGACTACGGTGATTAATCAAATTTACTCTATTACAGACCTATTAAATATGGGAATCAGGAGTCTCTCAGTCGACATCCATCATGTTAATAGAACCTATAGAGTTTGTCATGGTACTGAAAAACATTGGGGTTGTGGTATACGCTCGAGGTTTTTTGCTAGTTGGTTAGAAGAACTTAAAATTTGGTTAGAAAAACCTGAAAATCAACAGGAGATAATTCATCTTCATTTTCAAGTAGTAATAGATAGGGAGCAAACAACAGAAATGTTTAAAACGATTAAATATTTTCTTGGAGATTATTTAAATTTTATTCCTGAAGATATGAAAAGATATGAGTTACCTAATGAAAAAGCAAAAACTTTTATTTTGAGGGGACAAAGAGTTATTTTACAGGCCGAAATGCAGGGTTCATCCTTTGTTAACGATTCCAATGATCAGGGCCTAAGAGTTTTTACAAACTCTATTGCTGATCCGGGGTATCCTGGCTCATTGGCAAACAATTTTAATCCCGAGTCATGTCAAATATACTCTAAATGGGGTTATCCAGATCATCACTCTGTAAAGGGCACAAAAAAGCTTATATGGTTACAAGAAGAAGATGTTGCAATTATTTCAATGGATAATATTATTAATAAAGTTTATCAGGCATTTATCCAAAAAGATGGAGATGGAGATAAAAAAATAAATGCTTATGAGTTAAGAAAGGCCACAGACTGTTATATAACACTTGTCTCTTTAGATAAAATAACTCCATCAAAACTTTTTCCTACTATCTGGACATGGGATATTGGTGAACCTCTTAAATGGGGAAAGGGTAACAACTGTACAGTACTTAAGAGTAACAGTCGGTGGAAATCCGAAAGTTGTAATAACAAGTATAGGTTCGCGTGTATTAATATTTTTGATAATTATGACTTAAGAATAACAACAAGTAGTGAATCTTGGGAGAATGGCCAAAGAGCTTGTGAAAATAGCTTCGGAAATAAGTTTGCATTTGCCCTACCAATTGATCCCTTTCAAAATAAAAAATTAGTAGAACAAATAGGAGAAGATAATATTTGGCTTAATTATGCGAGTCCAGGAATTTATCCTTTAGGCCTTGAAGCGGATACGGAGAGACAATGGGAGTATACTATCCGGCCAGTGGTCTCTGCAAAATATGTAACGGAAATGAATGACAACTCAGTTAGGCAGTTTAGTTATATTGATAATGACCAAGGCAGAGACAACCAAATTTGGAAATTTGAAAAACTAGAAAACTCATTGTTTTTTACAATTTCCAATTCAGCAACTCGAAACTGTTTAAAAGCAACAGGTGTAGAATTAGCTTCTGGTATAGAAGTTCCGGTGACGACGGCCCAATTTCAATCTCAGGTGATTGAATCCTCTGATGAGATTGTTGAAACTGAACTTACAGAAGGAGTTGAATCCAATCAAATTTATACAGAGGAGTGCACTCTTGATGATTCCCAGCAATGGTTTATGAGCTATCAAGGAGATGGGCGATATCAGATAATCAACAAAAAATTTAGAACCTGTCTAGAAGTGATGGGAGATGAAGACTCCAAATTAGAGGATCTCAGTCCCCTTATGAGCTTTGCTTGTGAAGAAGTTGAAGATCATTATTTTAAACTGGAGACTCCATGAAAAAACTATTTGTTATTTTAGTACTTGTTTCAGGAGTATTATTTTTTTTCTCACGACAAACACAAGAAACACCCAAGAAAAAGAGAGCATCTTTATTTAAAGCGAAATCACATAAGCAATCTCAAATACCGACCTCTCTCCAAAGTCATGAGAAGAAAGTTGTTCTTGATGAAAAGTTAAAAAAGACTAAAGCTCTTCCTCCAAAATCGAAGGCCATTAATAAAGTAAGTAAGAATTGGCCTGAAAAAACAGTGGCCTTTCTAGAAGAAAACTCTGACTTTGATAGGGATATTCAAATAGAGCGGATTCAGGATATTGTCGTATCTGCCGGAGAGAAACATTTCCATCTTGGTCGGGCCTTTATGAAGTTTAATCAAGCAGACGGCTCTCGAGGAGTCATGGAGTTAATTATAAACCCTGAAAATGGGGATATAATTCATAGCTTTGGTCACGATTATAATAAAGATATTGAAAAGGATATTGATCTTAAAAAATATTATCCCCGTTTTGACAGAGCTCTTCATACTGCATCGGTTGAAGAACTTATTGATTTAAAAAAACGAGTTGTAAGTGGCGACTTTAAAGACATTGATATGTCCTTACCTGAAATAGATAAGAAAAAGCACAAAGAAAAACTGAAGATGAAAAAAAGAAGAACTAAGGCATCTGTTAAAAAAGAAATTGAATATTTAAAATCTTTATCGCCTGAATAAAAAAGGCCCAGATTCCTGGGCCTTAATTTATGAGGTTATTTCAATCTTCGATTAAAGAAGAGGAGCAATAACCAAAGCTACAATTGACATTAATTTTACTAGAATGTTCATAGCAGGACCTGAAGTATCTTTGAACGGGTCACCAACTGTGTCACCAGTAACACAAGCAGCGTGGGCGTCTCCACCTTTTTTCTCACCTTCAATATGGCCTTGTTCAATCGCTTTTTTAGCGTTATCCCAAGCACCACCAGCATTGGCCATAAATAGGGCAAGAAGAACACCGGTTACAGTAGCACCAGCAAGCATCCCACCAAGTGCATCTTTTCCTAAGAAAAAGCCGACAACAATTGGAGAAAGGATAGCAACGATACCAGGTAAAATCATTTCTTTAAGAGAAGCGGCAGTGGCAATTTCAATACATCTATCAGTATCTGGTTTTCCACTTCCATCCATAATCCCTTTAATTTCTCTAAATTGTCTTCTTACTTCTTCAACCATCAATCCAGCAGCTGCACCAACAGCATTCATTGTATTAGCACCAACAAAGAATGGAAGAATACCACCAATGAAAAGTCCAATAACAACAAGAGGATTCATAAGGTTAATAGTTTCGAGACTAACCGCTGAAGCGTAAGCACTAAAGAGAGCTAGAGCTGTCAGAGCAGCAGAACCAATGGCAAAACCTTTTCCAATGGCAGCAGTTGTATTTCCTAGTGAATCAAGACTATCCGTAATTTTTCTTACTTCAGGTCCAAGCTCACTCATCTCAGCAATACCACCGGCGTTGTCTGAAATAGGTCCGTAAGCATCAACAGTCATTGTAACACCTGTTGTAGCTAGCATACCTACAGCAGCAATCCCGATACCATAAAGACCTGCAAATTTATCAGCAAGGAAAATAGTCAGGGCGATTAAAAGAATAGGAATAATTGTTGAGTACATACCAACAGCAAGACCTTGGATGATGTTTGTCGCATGTCCAGTCTTGGCCGCTTTAGCAATTTTAAGAACTGGGGAAAAATCAGCTGAAGTGTAATACTCAGTTACAAAACCAATTAATAGACCGGCCATAGAACCAACAACCATGGCGTAGAATGGTCCCATAGCATATGGGAAAATAGTGAATTGCATAGCATCTATTGCAAAGTAAGAACCAGCAAATAGACCAGCAAGACCAATAATAGGCGCTACTCTTAGTGCATTAGCAGGATTCCCTTTCTTAAGAAGATTCATAGAAAGAATACCCAGAACTGAAGCAATTAATCCGATTGTGATAACAATGATAGGAAGTAAAATTGCATTTTGGTTACTTAGTGTAGATCCAATAAACATAGTTGCGATAACAGAACCACAGTATGATTCAAAAATATCAGCACCCATACCAGCAGTATCACCTACGTTATCACCAACGTTATCTGCGATAGTAGCAGGGTTTCGAGGATCATCTTCTGGAATACCAGCTTCAACTTTACCAACAAGGTCAGCACCAACATCAGCGGCCTTTGTATAGATACCGCCACCAACTCTTGCAAAAAGAGCAATAGAAGATGCACCCATGGCAAAACCATTAAGAGCTTCGATAATTGTACCGTTAGTAAGGTACATATAAGCAAGAACAACTCCGAGAAGACCAAGAGAAGCAACGGCCATTCCCATAACTGATCCACCGAAAAAAGCAACTGAAAGAGCTTTAGACTGTCCACTTTGAGCGGCAGCTTCAGCAGTTCTAACGTTTGCCTTGGTAGCTGCTTTCATCCCAAGAAATCCACAGGCCATCGATGCAAGAGCACCAGATAAGTAACAAATGGCCGAGTTCATTCCGAGCTTATAACCGAGAAGAGCAGTTACAACAGCAAGAAAAAAGATAAGAATGGTGTATTCCTTTCTAAGAAAGGTCATTGAGCCACCCTCGATTAAGCCGGCTATTGCAGTCATCTTCGCATTTCCAGCAGGTTGTTTCACTACCCATCCATAAGTGCTTAGGGCAAAAAAGAACCCAACTGCGCCTATGATTGGACTGTAAGAGTAAAAGTTAGTAATGGAGTCCATCTGATTCATCTCCTTCTTTAGTTAGACTTAAGGTTTATATTAGAAATCAATTAATCTATTTGCTTTTTGTGCTTGGAGAGAATTACCATAAGGTACCTACTGCGTAAAATGATTAATATGGGGCTTCGTATTGAGTGCACAGCGTCTTAGTTTGATATTTTCCTCTCTTAAAATGGCCCTGGCCACTTTTTCAAGCCGGATTTTAGGCCTTGTCAGAGAACTCTCAATGGCAGCCATTTTTGGTGCTTCGGGTTATACTGATGCATTTTTAGTTGCCTACAGAATTCCAAACCTTCTAAGAGATCTTTTTGCAGAAGGAGCATTTTCATCGGCATTTGTTCCCGTATTTTCTGAAGAAAAAATTAGAGGTGAAAATTACAGCAGATCTCTTTTATGGTCTCTATTCTTAGTCCTTCTATTAATTACGGGTATTATCACTGGCCTTACTATTATCTTTGCACCAGAGCTAACATCTATGTTTGCTCCTTCCTTTAAACAGGATATGGAAAAGTTTAATCTTACTGTCTTATTAGTAAGAATCATGTCTCCCTTTCTCACAATGGTCTCACTTGCTGCTCTTTTTATGGGGGCCTTGAATTCTTTAAAAGTTTTTTTCGTCCCTTCTTTTGCTCCGGCCTGTTTTAATATCATTATGATTCTTTCGATTTATTTTCTCCCCTCCTATTTCTATCCTTATGGGGGGGATGGAATCGTCGCCCTAGCTGTAGGAGTTGTTGGAGGCGGAATTATTCAAATGTTAGTTCAATTCCCCTATCTCCTTAAAAAGAAATTCGGGCCCAAAGGTCCCATAAATTTAAAATCACCAGCAGTGAAAAAAGTCTTAAAAAGAGTAAGTATTGGTTTAATAGGATTTGCCGCTACTCAAATAAACCTTCTTATAACGACTATCTTGGCCACAGGAACAATAGTAGGGGCAGTGTCATGGCTTTCTTATGCCTTTAGATTATTTCAGTTTCCTGTAGGAATATTTAGCGTCTCATTAGCAGGTTCTAATCTTGTTCATTTTAGTGAGGCCATTAAAAATAATAAACAGCAACAGGCCATAGATTCACTTAAATCAACCTATGATTTGTCTTTCATTATAATTTTGCCCTCGCTTGCTTTGTTATATGCTTTTTCTGGGCAGGTTGTGCATTTAATATTTGAACGTGGGGCCTTTGATCCAAATGACAGCGCTATGACTGCGATGGCATTGAGGTATTATTTGTGGGGCCTTCCTTTTTATGGGCTCTATAAAATATTTGGGCCAATATTTTTTGCTCTCGACAAACCTAAAACTCCAGTTATTATTTCTATTTTCTCTATCTTTTTAAATATTATTTTCTGTATAACTTTAACTCCCAAGTATGGATTTAAAATTTTGGCCTTGGGGACAAGTCTTTCTATGATGGTTAATTGCCTATTACAGGCGATATTTATTAAGCGTGAGCTCAAGCTTTCCCTTTCCTTTTTCTTTAGTTTTAGAATTTTTAAAATGCTTCTCAGTACCGGTCTGACCTACTATTTAGTTCAAAAATTAGAGGCCCAATATTTTAGTTACGCAGATTCCTTTGTCGTGAAGGCCTCAGTTATAGCCTTACTTGGGGCCCTCGGTTATAGCGTCTATGGTATCGTTCTAGTAATTTTTGGAGAGTCAAAAAGTCTCAAAAACACCTTCAATCAGATGAAAAAGGCCAAAAAGTAGGGTCAATCTGTCCCTAAATCAATGGCATTATTTTTGCTTTATCTATATCGGAGAGAGGTGAAGATGAGAATATTTTATTCTTTAATAGTTTCAACAGCATTTTTTTTGATCATCATCGGCAAGGTGAGTTCTAACGAAATAACGAGAAGCGTTGCTTGTGATCATATAGTGGAGGCCCCTCAAATAGAAATTGAGAGGGTTCATTAATTAATCTATAGGGTTGCAAGTGATGATCTTGGGGGGAGGGGCGTCATGTATGACGCCCTTTTTTTATTAAAAATAAAAAATATATGTCCGTTTTGGTATCCTAAGTAATCTTTTTAAGATACACTTTGGCAAATTTGGAATTAAGGAACTCTCTATGAAAACTGACTTTGACACCTTGAGAGCATTGGCTTCTTATACATTAAATCACCTTAAAGAAGGTGAAATGGTTGATTTCAACATTACCAAAAGAGAAGATTTAATTGATGCTATGGCAACAGAATTAGGTGCCAGTTTTGCTACTGATGAAGATATTAAACAACAGGCCGTGGAAGAAGTTGAAGATAAAATGGGTGCAGATAATGTTCCTGAAGATGTAACAGAATCTGAAATTTACAACCACGCTAGAAAAGAAATTATTAAATCTTTTAATGGTGAAAATATTGGTGGTCTTTACCTTGTCGAGTCTCTACATAAAGTAGGACAAAGAATGACAACATTTCTTCTAGATTGTGATCTGGTTGAAGATGTTTTTGGTACTGATGAAGAATTGATAAACTTTCTTGTACAGAAAATTAGACAATTTTCTACAAAAAGAGGCTAATCGTTTAGTGTAAGGCCCTCTATCACTTGCTCAAAGTAAGGGCCTTCAACTAATCCATTTAAAACACTACTTATACTTTCACATAACAGATAACCCTGTCTTTTGGGGTCACAAATAATAAAACAATCGTAATAAATTCTTTCAAACTCAGATGTACTTGCAGTTCCCTCAACTCGAGCAATATCGATATTTTTATCTTGTTGTAAATTTTTGGATAATTTAAGAGTTTCTTTTGTTTGAAACTCCATCGTAAGTTTATCTATTTTTATTTCTTTGAAAGAGATTCTTTTTTCAATTAATTCTTCAGGGTTTGAAATTTTTGAAGGAACCCATTGAAATAGGGCCTCCCACTCATACCTTGTGTCCGCCCTGTAGAACCTAATAAGATCTTCTTTTTTTTCTTTTATGGCCCACCAAGAAGGCAGGGGAAGAAGGAAATGAAGGAAGTTAAAAGATTGAGCACTATCTTGGTAGCTCTTTTTTTCATTTTTAATAACGAAAGCAGTATAGGCCAGGCCCACAAGGCAGACTAAAACCATCAGCCACTCAGTCCAATTTTTTATAAAGATTTCCACTGCTTATTTACCTTTGTCACTATGAAACAAAATGTATTTATAATGAAAAAAAGGGATTGGATATGGCCTCAATCATTAAAGTTTTTCAATTTAATTTCCGATCTTTATACCACAATTTTAATAATGAATTTATTTGGAGTCATCCGATGAAATTATCAAGAGTTACAGTCTTATTTATCCTTTTCACCAGCATCTTCAAACCTGTTTATTCAGATGTGGATGATTGTAGTGGAATAGATCAGGCCCTTTATGCCAACGAATATAAGGCCTGTCTAAGGCTACAGATCGCTGGAGGGGCAAATGTAGATTGTGTTGAGTGTCTTTTTGCTCAAGAAGAACAAACTAACCCTTGGGTAGAGGCGATTGGGGTCCTGGCCGCACCACTTGCTTATTTTGGTGCTTCGGCGATTGGAAGTTATTACGGTTATAAGACCCAAAGAACTTGGGCCGATGCTTACTCAGGTACTAATGCAAAATGGGCAAATGCTTATGAGCAGGGTCATGTTCAATGTACAACAAGATTTAATGAATATCTAAATTATAGTTCTCAAATTGGAGCTGCACCTATTCTTCCAGGGCAAGCTGAATCTTTTGCTGAAGCTTGTAACCAACAACCTCTTCATCAGTATGCAGGGTTTGGCGGAATGGGAGGAGGAATCTTAGGAGGAGGGACCAACCCTTTTCTTTCAGCGGGATTCTCACCTGGCTTTATGTCTGGAATGACCGGACCTTATTTTGGAAGCCCTTACGGTTTTGGCGGAATTGGAGGAATGACTCCAGGTTTTGGTCTTGGCATGGGTGGATCTATTGGCGGCCTTAGCCTTCTAGGCGGAGGCGGCATGGGTTATCCAGGAATGGGTGGCATGGGCGGATCCATTGGTGGCGTTAGTCTTCTAGGTGGAGGCGGAGGCGGCATGGGTTATCCAGGAATGGGCGGCATGGGTTACCCAGGAATGGGTGGCATGGGCGGATCCATTGGTGGCGTTAGTCTTCTAGGTGGAG
>JBMSGH010000021.1:0-47547 GCA_049415445.1 Bacteriovoracaceae bacterium
TTTTTTCTTTGTCGTTTTCTTTTTTGTGGCCTTTTTCTTAGTTACTTTTTTCTTCGTGGCCTTTTTAGCGACTTTCTTTTTCTTAGTACCTTTTAACGTCTTTTCGGCCTTTTTGGCCACCTTTTGGATATTAGATTTTGTTTTTTTGATGATGGGGGTGGCCTTTTGCTTTAATGACTTTAATTCATCGATAAGTTGGCCGTAGAAGCCCAAAAGCTTCTTTTTTTGTACATTGACATGATTAAACTTTGAATGAAAATGCCTTGAAAGCTCAACATATCTATCTTCGTTAAAACTCTTGATTTCGCTAAGAACATTTAAGCACTTTTGTCGAAAATCATTTTTTGGCTTAAAGTTTTTCTTTTGATTGTCTTTTTTCTTATTGAAAAAATTTGGTAAGGACATAGTCACTCCTCATTGCTTCGCATAATTGCGTATATTCACGTTTTCATTGGCCTTTTCCTCTGTTATCATTCGGCATCTTAGAAAAAAACAAAAGGGTCATTATGAGAAAATATCATGTATATGGAGTAGGAAACGCATTAGTGGACATGGAATTTGAAGTCAGTGACGAATGGCTTTCTAAAATGGGCGTAACTAAGGGTGTAATGACTCTAGTTGATGACGAAAAACAGAGAGAATTACTCAACAAGTTAGATGTATTTAAGGCCAATAAATGTTGTGGAGGCTCTGCTGCGAATACTATTATTGCAGTATCCCAGTTAGGTGGAGATACTTTTTATTCCTGTAAAGTTGCTTCTGATGACGTAGGTGAATTTTACTTTAACGACCTTAAGGCCGAAGGAGTCCATACTAATATTGGTGCAAGTAGACCGGATGGAGTAACAGGGAAATGCCTTGTTATGGTAACTCCTGATGCGGAAAGAACAATGAATACTTTCCTTGGTATCACGGCCTCTATGGGTACTAGTGAGCTTTGCGAAGATGATATTAAAAACTCAGAATATGTTTATTTAGAAGGTTACCTTGTAACTTCACCAACAGGTAAAAGTGCTGCCATTAAGGCCAGAGAAATAGCTCAGGCCAATGATGTAAAAGTTGCTTTTACTTTTAGTGACCCAGGTATCGTGAACTTCTTTAAAGAAGGTTTAATAGACATAATGGGTGATAAAAAAATCGATTTAGTGTTTTGTAATGAGGAAGAAGCAAAAGAATTTACAGCTCAAACAGATGTAGGTGAGGCAATCAAGACTCTATCAAACTACGCTCATACTATTGTGGTGACCAGAGGAGAAAGAGGTGCCATGGTATATACAAATCAAGAGCTTATGGAAGTGCCTACAAAGAAGGTTAAACCTTTAGACTCCAATGGGGCCGGAGATTTGTTTGCAGGCTCATTTCTTTATGCTATTACCCATGGCAGAAACTTGGAAGAAGCGGCCAGGCTCGCCTGCGCTGCATCCTCTAAGCTAGTGACGCAGTTTGGAGCTAGACTCAAAAAAGAAGAATTATTGGAAATAAAATCTCAGGAGCTTAACTAAATATGGCACCAATATCCATAAAGAAACTTTTGGCCGGACCAGAAGAACTAATTAATAAAACAGTCTCTTTTAGAGGGTGGGTCCGCTCCGTAAGAAAGTCAAAGGCATTTTGCTTCATTGTCGTCAACGATGGTTCAGCTCAAGGTAATATGCAAGTCATAGCCGATGCCTCTATGGATGGATATGAAAATGCCTCTTCAATGCTAACGGGAACTTGTGTTGAAATAGAGGGGCTACTTGTTGCTTCTGAAGGAAAAGGGCAATCCGTAGAGATACAGGCACAAAAAGTTCATATCGTTGGTGGGGTTGATGAAGATTACCCTTTACAAAAAAAAGCTACTTCAATGGAGTTTCTTCGTGATGTGGCCCACTTAAGATCTCGAACTCAGACTTTTGGTGCTGTCTGGAGAATTCGGCATCATATGGCCATGGCAACTCATAGGTTTTTTGATGATAAAGGCTTTTATCATATTCATACACCTATCATCACGGCCCTAGACTGTGAGGGTGCAGGGGAAATGTTTCGAGTTTCTACGTTTGATTTTGATAAAATCCCTAAAAATGACAAAGGTACTACAGACTTTAATCAGGACTACTTTGGCGCCGATACGACTTTGACCGTATCAGGTCAATTACAGGCCGAATCTATGGCCATTGGTCTAGGTAAGGTTTATACCTTCGGGCCAACATTTAGAAGTGAAAATTCACATACAACGAGACATTTGGCCGAGTTTTGGATGGTTGAGCCAGAAGTCGCTTTTTATGATTTAGATGATGTGGCAAACCTTGCATCTGACTATATTAAATACCTCATTAGCTATGTCTTTGAAAAATGTGAAGATGAACTTAACTTCTTAAACTATAGACCACGAAAAAAAGGTGGCAAATTTGGTGAGTCACCTAATGGCAAAGAGAACCACCTCGAAACTCTCAAAAGTGTATTAGAGAAACCAGTCTCAAAAATCACCTATACAGAGGCGATTGAGCTTCTTAAAAACTCAGATCAAAAATTTGAGTTTAACCCCGAGTGGGGAATTGATATCCAAACAGAGCATGAGCGCTATCTGGCAGAAACTCACTTTAAAGGGCCAGTCATTGTTACAGATTACCCCAAAGACATTAAAGCTTTTTATATGAAGCAAAACCCCGATGGTAAAACCGTTAGGGCCATGGACCTACTCGTTCCAGGTATTGGTGAGATAATTGGTGGCGCCCAAAGAGAAGATGATCTAGAGAGACTCAATCAAGCGATTCAAGAAAAAGGCATGAATGATGAGGACCTTTGGTGGTATAAAGAGCTCAGAAAGTGGGGCTCATGTCCTCATAGTGGCTTTGGACTAGGCTTTGAGCGAGCAGTTCAATATGTGACAGGAATGGGTAATATTAGAGACGTTATACCATTTCCTCGTACACCCAAAAATGCACAATTCTAAGGCCATAATCGTCTAATTGGTCGGCCTATTGTCTAAATTTTTGACAATCACACATCAAATAAGTGGTTAAAATTACTACGTTTTCGTTGGCAAACCCCTTGCAATTCTAGAGGCAATTAGTTCGGGGGGATTAATGAAAACTATTCGAATCTTTATATTTTCGGTTTTGATGTGGACCAACTCAGTTTTGGGTCAAAACCTATATCAAGGACCTGTCGACTTTATTAGGTTTAAAAGTTGGGGGGTTGATAAGTCTTTATCCTCATCTATTAATATGGGCCCTATTGTTAAAAGGGTTAGTAATAAGAAAAAGATAATTGTTGGCGTTGTTGATACAGGTATAGATTCAAAGCATCCTTATCTTAAGAACAATATAGTCGCTCAATATGACTTCTCTGGTGATAAAAATGTTGCAAAAGGTGAGGACAGTCACGGCCATGGAACTCATGTTTCAGGAATTGTTAAAAGTGTATATCCTGCCGTAAGTATTATTGCCTATAAATACTATAATCCACGACATTCAGGTGTTGAGTCTCTTGATGCAACTTTGGCAGCACTAGAGAAGGCGATTGATATGAATGTTGATATCATAAACTACTCAGGCGGTGGACCAGAGTCTAGTGTAGAAGAGTTAAGGATTCTTAAAAAAGCAGAGAAAAAGGGAATATTAGTGGTATGTGCTGCTGGTAATGAATCAAGTAATATTGATCAGCATGAAAATGCATTTTATCCTGCAAGTTACGGTTTAAGTAATATTATTTCAGTGACGGCCCATAACCAGGACCTTCAAATCTTAGGTTCTTCTAACTATGGAAAAGGTTCCGTTGATATATCCGCACCCGGTTATCGTATTAGAGGGCCATTACCTAATGATAGAAGTGGTTATTTAACGGGAACGAGTCAGGCGACCGCTTTTGTTTCTGGAGTAGCGGCCATGTTGATGGCAAACTTTCCCCATTTAAGTATTATGCAGGTGAAAAAGATTATTTTGAATTCTGCTCGAAAAGAAAAGAGCTTTGCTTCTTTTAACTCAACATCAGGACGTCTTGATGCAACGAGGGCCTTTGAAATGGCCGAAAGTGGTAGTAGAAGTTTAGCGTATATAAAAGAAAATAAAAAATAAGTAGATTAAGCTTCGAGAGAGAGGGAGCTCAATCTGCTTTATAAACAAAAGAGGACAATCCCCCTGTCCTCTTTTTTTATTCTATAAAAAGATCTTCTTGTTCGGTTTGTGGGAGAGTTTCTACATCTTTAAGCTTTCTAATAATGGCCCTTGATCGCGTTTTAGACTGTCCAATGACATTTTGGGCCTCAGAGAGCTTCTTTTCAACCTTGTCTAATATATCACCAAATTTTCCAAATTCTGCTTTAGTGGCCGATAAGATTTTCCAGACTTCACTGCTTCTTCTTTCAAGCGCAAGAGTCTTAAAGCCCATTTGAAGACTGTTAAGAAAAGCCGAGAGCGTTGTCGGCCCAGCAACACATATCTTAAGCTCACTTTGGAGCGTATTGAATAGCTCGGTATTATTGATCACTTCAGCATAAAGTCCCTCAACAGGTAAAAACATGATGGCAAATTCTGTTGTCGCTGGTGAGTCTATATATTTATCTGAGATATCCTTAGCAAAGGTTTTAATGGCACGGTAGAGCTGATTCTCATACTTTCTAATATCTTCTTTATTGGAATCATGTCGAGCATTAAGAAGTTGTTCATAGCTAGTGGTAGGAAACTTAGAGTCTATTGGTAAAAGAACATACCCATCTCCACTTTTATCAGGAATCTTTATAGCAAATTCAACTCTAGCATTACTATTTTTCTTTGTTTCTGCATTTCTTAGAAATTGCTCCTCGGCCAGGATTTGCTCAAGGATATTTTGAAGTTGATATTCTCCAAGTATTCCTTTCGTTTTTACGTTGGTAAGGACCTTTTTAAGGTCTCCTACACCATCGGCCAGTGTTCTCATTTCGCCTAATCCTTTATGGACAAGTTCAAGTCGTTCCGATACGTGCTTAAAGGATTCAGCTAATTTCTTTTCTAAGTGTGTATGAAGCTTATCATCTACAGTCGCCCTGATTTTTTCTAGATGGGTCTCGTTTTCATTTCTTACTTTTTCAAGGTTTTCAATAAGAATTTTTCTATTAACTCTTTCTTGCTCATTCATAAGAGTTTTAAGATGATCTAATGCATTTTGTTGAGCAACACCAAAATCATTTAGCCTAACAAGAAGAGACTCACTCAGATCTTTATTTGATCTGGTTATTTCCTCTTTCATTTGAAAAAGAGTTTGCGAAAGCTCTTGTCGGTTTTGTTTAAACTCCTCAGCGAAGGCCTTAACTTGACCTTGATGAGTAAGCTTATGAATAACAAACAGTACAACGGATAAAACCGATGTTATGATAATAACTTGGGTCAAGTCCATAACTTACCTTTTTTGTTTTTTCTTATTTCTATTTCTACGTCGATGGTGACCCTTTTGGGCCTTATGAGGTGTTTTTCTATTGTCTTTTTCAGAAGGAGAAGCATTTTCATTATTAGTATGATCGAGGGCCTCAACATTTCTTTTTTGTGTTTCAAAAAGACTTTCGGTTGGATCCTCTTTCTTTACAACTTCAACACCACCAATAACTTTATCCGTTTCATTAACAATATGATCGAGCCTATTAGGAAAGCTCCACCCCTCTGGAGGTTGGGACTTCTTTTTATCAAATTGGTTTTGAGCATATTTTCTAAAAACACCTCTATCAGTTAGGATTTCAAACTGCTCTTTAAGTACATGTAATCGAGTAACTTTACCAATGTCTCCATTGGCCAATTGAACAAACTTACCTTCTTGAGGCAGTTGAGATCTTTTTTGCGAATACACCTCATCTTCATAGCGGATACAGCACTTTAATTGACCGCAAACACCATTGATCTTATTTGGTATAAGCGCTAGGTTTTGGTTTTTGGCCATCTTAATACTTACTGAGCCATAACTACTTAAAAAGCTAGAACAACAAGTTTGGAGTCCACATGGGCCTACGGCCCCAACAGCGGCCGAACGATCTCTTAAAGAAATTTGTCTTAACTCAATTCGCTTTTTTAAGCTTTGGACAAGCTCTTTTACTAATTGTCTAAAATCTACTCTTTCTGGTGCTGTAAAATAAAAAACGGCCTTTTTACCAAAGTTAATAAATTCAACATGGGTAAGTATCATTTCAAGTTTGTATTTTTCAATAAGGTCTAAACAAAGTTTTTCAGCAGACCTTTCCTTTTCGGCCAATCCTCTTTGCTCTAACAAATCCTCTTCTGTTGCCACTTTAGAAATTGTTTTTAAAGGAAGCATCTTTTCATCAAAGGGAAGTTGATAAGGGAATGAGTTTATATACCCAACAGTCATACCACGATCACTCATGGCCATGACTTTTTGGCCGTAATTAAATTTTCTTTTGCCTAAGTGAAAAGGGTGTGATTTGGCGTTGCCTGGAAAACGTACCCGTACAAAGGTAATCGGGTCACCAGGGTTATAAAGGCCTTTTGATGTTGGGACAGCATCATCTATATGTTCACTTTCTATATCGTTTTGCTCTTGGACTTGTTGCATAATATTTTCCATTTTAGTTCCCCTATATTCTTGATTTTTTAGGGATATGGCAAGTCATGACCTTAGAGCATTTAGGATCTGGTAAAACCGTTCTTTTGCTGGATTATTATAGGTCTTGGAATCGCTAAAGTGTTGGATTTCCTTGAGTATAAGATCTTTATGGAGGTAACTTTTCTGAGAATCTCTTTCAATACTTAATAAATACTCATACAGGTCCTGTTCAGAGATTTTACCTTTTTTTAATTCTTCGAGGATATCGTATTCACCTTCCTGGTTTTTGAGAAATTTTTTAAGGGTATTATCTATATGGGTCTTATTTTGCTGAGAGTCTATTACTGTATCCATATTTTCATAGAGGGTCGTTGTTGGGCGAGAAGACTTTCTGGGGACGTTTAATGTAATGGCCCTACTTTGAATAGTTGGAAGTAATACAGAGTTAGTGTGATGCATAAATAAGTAGAGTGTCTGCTTATTATCTTCTAGGTCCTTGAGTAGCTTATTCATAATAGCATCTGTTAAAAGATGGACTTTAGAGATAATCACCACTTTAAGTCTAAGCTCTAAAGGAGAGTGTTCCTTAAAAGAATTATATTCTTTGAAATTGTTTTGCGCCTTGGACCAGTAATACTGTTTTTCATCAGTATCTATTCGTAGAATATCTGGGTGACCTAACCGTAAGAGCTCACGGCCTCGTTGGAGATCAGCGTTAATATCAGCTTCTAGCCAAGACAAAAGTAAGCTATCTGTGAACTCACGCAGACTCTCTTCGCCCTCATGTCCTTTTAGAATGATAAAGTGGGGAAGAGACTCTTGTTTCCACTTATTGGTTAATGTGCCTAGCAAAGATTTCATTTTTTAATTTTCCAAAAGATTCACAAGCTCTTTTAGAACGGATTTGTAAACTTCGTCACCATTTTTTTCTGCGTCGATTAGTTTAATCCTTTTTGGAAAAAGTTGATAGGCCTGCTCATAGCCTTCGACAAGGTTTCTATAAAATTCTATTCCTTGTGACTCGAAATAGTCTTTAGGAGCATTTCTCATTTTTTGTCTTTCTTGAGATGTTTCAATAGAAATTTTTAAATAAAAAGTTAGATGAGGAACAAGGTTCAAAGGAAAGCAATTATGCATATCCAAAATCGTTTTTATACCGAGATTTCTCGCTATTCCCTGATAGGCCATGGTGGAATCAATATAACGATCACAGATGACAACTGTGTTAGGGACTGATAACTCTTTAAGAGTAACCTCTTCAAGAAGCTGTGCTCTAGAGGCAGCAAACAAGTGTGCTTCAGCAACTGGGTGAAGAGTAGTCTTTGTATTTAAAATAGCACTCCGAAGTTTTTCACCAAAAGGGGTACCACCTGGTTCACGCAATACTAAAACCCTGTAGTTTTTAGACTCTAAATAGTCTTTTATTTTTATGATTTGAGTAGATTTTCCAGCGCCTTCGATACCTTCAAATGATATAAAAAATGATCCTGGAAAAGCAGGAGGTCTAAAGTTGTTTAATAAATCTTGTTCTATTTGTTCCATGGAACAAAGGGTATCATAGGACATTTGTTGAGCAAAGTATTTAGAGTTTGTGCTGTGTGTTTGAGACTGTGGTCTATTCTATTTCTTCTTCTTCTTCTTTTACTTCTTTTACTTCCGACGCATCCTCTTTATTTGCTTTGGTTTTTTCATCTTCATTATCATCTTCGAGACTTTCTTGTTCTCGTGCCTCGCGCTCACTTTCTTTAACAATCTCATCATAAGGATCAACTAAGTCTTCAGTGTCTCGGTCGTTTATGTCTTTATTTCTTTCAATTGCTTGAGCTTTTTCAAACCGTGTGGCGTTATTCTTAGCTTTGTTTATTTCTTTGGAGTCAAAACGAGAAGGGGTCTCACCGTATTTTTTCGACTTTGAGTCTACTTTTATAAAAGGTTTTTTTACTGACCTTTGCTTAGTGGTTCTGCTTTTGGCCTTTGTTGATTTTTCAGTGAGAAGTGATTTTGTAAAATAGAAAAGCAAAGCAAAACCAATAACGATTAATATAAAAGTATAGAACTGTTTGTTTGATTTTTTGTCGGCCAGAAATGGGTCATCAGCTTGAGTGACACTTTCTTGACCATCTTGGCCTTGGCCTTTACCCGTATTTAATAAACTAATAAATGTATCAAACTCACTTTTATCACTTGGTTTTATAGTTTTTGAAAAAGATTTTTTATCCGGTGGTGGTGGTAAGTCTTCTTCATCTCTTTTTTGTTCTGAATAAAACTCTTCAATATTATAGATATGGCTCCAAGTGAAACCATGATCAAAGCTAATATAGTCGGTATAAAGAATTTCCTTGGTCCTGAGTTTTTCTAAAATTTCTTCTTTTGGTAATGGCCCTAATCGTTTTCCTTCAGAAAGAATTAGGAAGGTGTCATTAGAGGTAAACTCTTGAGTGCTAACCAACTTTGGCGCCTCTCTATTCATGATAAACGGGTGTTTAAATAAAGGGTGCCATAAGTTTTCATTTGTAGATTTGATCTCTAAATTGGATTCTTTAACACCTTTTTTGTCGATAATTTGGAGAAGCTCTTCGAGCTTATAGGGGCCTAAGGTTTGAGAGTTAGAATTTAGTTCAACAAGAGTATCACCACTGGTCTCTTCAATTTTGGTAACAGTTAACTCTTCTATCAGCTCATTATCTGTGGGAGTATTTTCACCCATTTTTATCACCTTTCCTAATATTGTAACCGAAATCGGTTTAAAGTCTTAGAAAATGATGTAGAGTGTTGTAAAAAAGGATGGGGCGGAAAAAAGGTCCCCTAGAAAGGGGACCTGAATAATTAAAATACGCTATAAACTAAAGTTGCACCAAAGGCAGCAGACTTGGCCCAGTCTTGAGCGAAAAGCTTGTCATCAGTTGATGTAAAAGGAGTTGCATCCCAGTACAGATCCATTGATAGCTTTTGAGTAAAAGAGTAAGATACTGAAGGAAGTATTCCAATATACTCTTTAGTTTTTCTTTCTGCTGAATCGTCATATTTTAGGTTTACATAATCAAGTAAAACACCGGCCGTTATGCTGTCAGTAATTCCTACAGAAGTAGAAAATAGAGCTCGGTAGTATCTTCTTTTATTTTTAACGTTAGAGTTTGTTCTGATGTATTCATATTCTCTTAAGTTAAGGTTTAGGCTTACTTTATCAGAAATTTTCTTATTAAGGTTAATTCTTGGTGAGATATATCCAGATACTTGGCTTTCTCTTTCAACATCACTTGGATTCATTTGATATCTTACTTCTGAAGATAAGTTTAGTCCGTGCTTTTCTTCAGTTAGAATATTTTTTCTGTTGTATCTAAAACCAATACCAGTCCAATCACTTGATGTTTCAGTCTCATCAGTATTTGTAGTATAAATACTAGAATCCAATCTTATGTTATCGTTTTTTGTCATGTTGTAGCCAAAGTAAACTACATTTTCATTTGCAACACCATTTACGTCGTAATCAGAGTTTTTGCTCAATTTAGTGTCAGCAATAACCATAAGGTCAAATTTAGATGCTTCTAATTTTGCCATTAGAGACTCTTCTTTTGCAGTGCTTTTAGTAGTTTCTGTTTGTGCGTTAGATAATAGCGGTGTGGTCATTAGCGCTAGGATCAATAGATGTTTCATTTTTTCCCCTCTAGTAAGTTATGCAATATATAATCATTTGACGTTGGTAAATTAAGGATTTACGACTAGAATTACAAGAGTTAATAGGCGAATTGTATGAATTATCCTGTTAATGTAAGAAAACTTGTTTAAATGTAAGAAAAACGTGTCCTAAATGATACTATTTATAAAAATTCAGCTATTTATAGCTACGCTTTGGAGGCTTTTAGCGCCTTTTACGAGGGTAATACCTCAACTTAAAGGTAGATTGGCCTTTGAAAATAAAAATAACGTAGAGTATGGTCATAAATCATGCCTTATATGCTTTGAAATTTCCTCTGAGGGAGAGCTTCAGCAAATCAAGCCTATCCTTCAATACTTTTTGGATAATAATAAAAGGTTAGAGATCATCTTTTCTTCGTCTTCTGTTGAATCCAAAATTGAAGAGCTGGTAAAGCAGTACCCTAATCAACTTGAGATACTTAGATATCCTTTTCTGGGACAAGTCAACATTCAAAAGTGGATTACAGCGAAAACGTTAGTTCTTTGTAGGTATGACTTTTTTCCTGATATGCTCCTTTATGGTGCCCGTGGTGATGTTAAATTTATTCTTCTTTCCGCGGCGATAAAACATAAAAGAATAAGACCCCATAGTCTTAAGGGTCTTTACTGGAACTCTCTTTTTTCATTATTTGATTTAATCGTGGCAACAACAGAAGAAGAGCAAAAAGCATTTAAAGAGTTAGGTGTTAATCCTCGTGTATTAGAGTCTTTTGAATTTCGAAAAATGCAAATTCTAAGGCGTTTGGATAAAGCTAGTAAAACTTTATCTGAGTTACCTATGGGCCTGAAGATGGTGAGTTGGTTTGATCAATTTGATTATTCAAAAAGGCTTATAATAGGAAGTGCATGGGTTTCAGATCTCGATATTTTTAAAGCACCGGAGTTAAAGAAGGCCATCAAAAATGGAGAAATAGGAGTTCTTATTGCTCCTCATAAATTAGATGAGTCTTTTATTACAAATATTAAAGACTGGTTTTCGCAGAATAATTATCAAGTAGAGATTGTTAATAATAATCATTTAACCTTTGGTGAAATTAATATTTGCTCTATGTCTGGAATTCTTGTCGAGCTTTATTCATATTTTGGCCTTTGTTATGTCGGGGGTGGTTTTGAGAGATCGATTCACTCTGTACTAGAGCCTTTTTTGGCCGGGGCCCATGTGTTTTGTGGCCCTAAGACTCATCGTTCAACAGAGTTTCAGGATATTTTATCAGTTTGTCCTGAGAGGGTTACTCGTCTTCATTATCATCTAGAAACTTCAGTTCTTTTTGAAAGCACAAGGCCATTAAAAAAGAAGTCATGGAAGAATGATTTAGAGTTTGAGGAAAAAAAAGGGGCCCTATTGATGAATCAGATTGAGCAGTTAACGTATGGGATGCAAAGGAGAGCGCTCCAATGAAAAATAATAAATATCAGCTTAATATACTTGGTAATAGTTATTTAAGTTATATTGTTGCTAGCCATCTTATTGGAGATGAGCTGGACGTTACTATTTTAAATGACCCTTCTTTTGGGATGGGTGAGAATTATGGAAATTTAATTTCGGAACTAGATAAATCTTTTTTCCATACTTGGGGTAAAGATAAAAACCTAGTTTCATTGCAGAACTTGAATGAATATCTTACTCCTATGCCTGTCGAATTTCGTATAGATGATATTCAGGTTTGTTTTGGTCGAACGCCTTCATTGAATTTTATAGAAATGTTAAGAAAGATACCAAGTTTTTTTAAAGGACTAAAAGATAAAGATAAATTAATAAAAGATATCATTATTAATTCACATCAGTTTGATGAAAGTTATTACAATTTTTGTCATTTGGTTGGTGCAAATATTTTTCGTTATAAGACTTTTCAGAATCTAGTTATAGAAGATTTCTTGGTCCACTGCCCGGATTCTATTAAAAAGATCTATGAAGTATTTATTGAGAACTGGTTTGAAAATATAAGTTCTATGCATCAAAAAGATGAAACTAAAAAAGCTTTGATGTATTTATGGAGATCAGTTTTTCAAAATAAGATAAGCATTAAAACAAGTGAGTTTGAGGTATTTCATCTATTTTTGACTATGCTAGGACAAACCTATCGTATTGACCAAGATGCGTTCAAAAAAAGTTGCAAAAAAAATAAGGGTATCAGAACATATGAAGGTGAAGTTTTAGATATTCATCAAAGTTTTGGTAATGTTCGAAATATTCATCACTCTTCCGAAAAAGAAGCTATTGATTTAAATCAGCTTTTTATAATTTGTTCAGGGCCTCCTGAAAATATGGTTGAAATTGAAAGATTGCATCCAGGTTACTGTTCAACTTTATTAAGAATAAAAAACTTTGCGAAATATCAGTTCCTTCAAGATAAAGTATATGTTTATGCGAGATCTTGTGACTTTGGGACGCGTATGCCTTTTTGGCTATTGTATAAAAATAATGATGAGCTGTGGGTGAGCGCAAACTTGAAAAAAGAAGATGCTTCTAAAATAGATTTTGATATACCATTTATAAAAGAAAAAATTAAAAATGATTTTAATTTCTTTTATCCCCATAAAAATTTGGATCCAGATTTTATTGATCAAAAACGTGGAAATGATTTTTACTATCAAGAAAGTGATTGGCAAAACTTTAGCAGAACTCAATTGGCGTATGTTCCTGTTTCCAAAAAATTTAAGATACTCGATAAGCGTAAACACAGGTTTGTGAAAATAAACAACTCAAACTATTTCGGTCCGCTTAGAAATGGACCTTTAGGGCTTCTTAGTCTTTTGATGGAGCTGAAGGATTGTCATAAGCTAGTGTCTAGGTAAATGTTGCTTATTAACCCTGGTATTAGAGAGGGTTTATAATAGGAGCTATGAAAAGATTACGTAGAGCACTTAAGAGTGAAAAAGGTCAAACGGCAGTAGAATATATTATGTTATTGGCCGTTATGACAGTATTGGCCACGAGCATTTTGACTCGTTTCAAGAACTGGATATTGGCCCCCTGTGAGATTAACTCCAGCAGTATTATTTGTATGTTCGAAAAGATTGTAGGTGGGACAGATTTTATCTATTTCACGTTACGAAAATAATCTATCTGTTAATAAGTTTTTGAATTTCGAAAAAATAGGCCTTTTTTAAATACCCTCCTATTTATCCTCTATTTTTATTGTTAAAGATATATCTGGCCAAGTTATTGATTTTACTAAAGATATATAAGTGATTGTAAATTGGTGAAAAAAGTAATTATTGGGGATTACATCATCAAAGCATACTGAGTTTATAAGTAAATTCAGTACCTTATGCCATATGTCTGTAAATAATACACCATGTCAAGATCGTTTGATTATGCTGAGTGGTGTCATGGTATATTCCCTCTAAGTAGATGACTAATGAAGGAGAGACAAAATGAAAGCAAAAAAGACCTTATCTGCATTATTAATGCTGGTCATGGCCTTACCAGTTGCGGCCCAAATGGAAATCACTAACACTGCCCTCGATGTTGAAGGAGAGTGGAGCGAGAGACCAAGTGCTGCCAAAAGAGCTGAAAAGCTAAGAAAAAGGCTACAGAAAAAAACTAACGACATGGTTGATACTCAAATAGAAACCATGAGATTAAAGGCCGAAAAGCAAATTGGAGATCAATTAAGCAAGGCCCTATCTGGTCAATCCGTTATAAAGGATGAAGTTAGTACAACTCAATCTTCAACAATTAAAAAAGAAATTGAGCTTCCAAAGTCTCCTAAAACTCTTAAGGTTATACCTAAAGTAGGATTTTTATCATTAAAAAGTGAGACCATCGACTTTGATTCCAAAGTTAATGCGGGAATTCAATTTGAATCACAAATACAAGAAAGGTTTGCTTTTGGTGTAGGTATTAATTTTACATCAATGAATATAAGCGACCCTTATAACACTTATACCCCTGGTTATTATGTGAATCCATATTCATATGGATATAATAATTATGGAGCATCTTATTACCCAGAAAGAGAAATCGGGTACAGAAACGCATCTCTGGAGCTCTTAGGAAAATTCTACCTTTCCCATACATCTAGAGTTAAACCATTTATTGGTTTAGGAGTAGAGTACTCACGTTCTGAATTAAAGTATAAGGACGCCATTAGTAACCAGTACTATTATTACAACTCTAATAGAAATGAGCTTGGTGGTGAAAAATATATTTACAGCTCGTTTGCAGGATCTGTACAAGCAGGTGCTGAAATGTCTTTTTCTGATACTATAGGTCTAATCCTAGATGTAAAATTGGCAAAAGGCTTAAATGGACAACATTCTAGAGAAAGTGAGGCCATATCTTATCTTTACAATCCTGACTTACAAAGGCTTGAAGGTATTGCCAATGAAATGAGTGAGGCAACATCTACTTCTGTAGGCGTTGGACTTGTTGTCGCTTTCTAAAAGTAAATAATTCATTAGTCTAAATAAGAAGGGTCCATAATTATGGGCCCTTTTTTTTATTTAGAATTAAAAGCAAGATGTAATAGTCTAGTTCTGCAAGTAAAGTAACGAAATAACCTATTAACCAAAACTAGTTAATCGTTTCTACAAAGAAGAGATATCAGAAGAATATAAGTTTAATGGGCCCGTTCTCTACCCCTGTTTTTCTCTCCAATCAATTGAAGACGGAATGTTATCCTCTTTAGTTATTTTGAGTGACACTGAGTGTCTTAATAGAGTTAAATAATGTCATCTAGGCCGAACTGGATCGAAAACTAGGGGCCACACTAAAAGAGATGAGTTTGGTTTGGGCCTGATCCTACTTTTTAATCATTAATCAAAGGCCTTTATTTTATTCAATTTCTTAGCGCATTATCCCTTAACTAGACCTAACCACTTGTCTTATGATGATGAGGCATTTTTTACTCAGGAGATTATTATGTCCTTAAGAGACGTTTACTTAGTTGATGGGAGAAGAACTCCCCAAGCTAAATCAGGCACGGCGCTAAAAGATATCGGTGTTCCTTACCTTGGTTCTTACCTGCTTAGGGCCATTTTAGATGAACAGGGTATTGAAAACGATGTTGTTGATGAAGTTATTTTTGGAAACACGGGAGCGCCACCCAAATATCCCAATATTGGAAGAGTTATTGCCCTTATGGCCGGCTTGGATAAAAGAACAAGTGGTTATACGGTCCATAGAAATTGTGCTTCAGGTATGGAGGCCTTATCTCAAGGCTACTTAAAAATAGCTAGTGGCCGAAGTGATCTAATTTTTGCTGGTGGAATTGAGTCTATGTCTCAAATGCCATTAATTTATTCAAAAGATATGACAGATCTTTTTGTTAATATAATGAAAGCAAAAACAATGGGAGAAAAGGTTAAGGCAGTTTCAGCTTTTCGTCCTCCATTTCTTTCACCGATAATAGCAATTGAACAAGGCCTTACAGACCCGTTTTGCGGAATGAATATGGGATTAACTGCAGAAGTCCTGGCGCGTGAGTTTAATATATCTCGTCTTGAGCAAGATACGTTTGCAAACCGAAGTCATAACCTTGCGATGAAAGCACAAAAAGAAGGTAAATGGGATGAAGAGATCCTGCCCCTTGCTTACGGCGATAAAATGGAAAAACTTTTATCCCAAGATGTAGGCCCTAGAGAAAACAGTACAGTTGAAGGCCTTGGTAAAATGAGACCTTACTTTGAAAAAGAGTCTGGTACTGTCACAGTAGGAAACAGTTGTCCTATTACAGATGGTGGTTCAGTTTTTCTGATGGCATCAGAAGAGGCAGTGAAAAAATATAACCTCAAGCCAATGGCCAGAATGATTGACTATCACTTCCATGGGCTAGAACCAGAAAGAATGGGAATGGGCCCACTATTGGCCAGTGATGGGGTTTTAAAAAGAACAGGTCTCAATTTAAATCAAATGGATGTCGTCGAAATTAATGAAGCCTTTGCTGCTCAGGTGTTGTCAGTAAGAAAAGGTTTTGCTGAAAAGGCCGTTGCCCAACGCTTTGGAGTAGAAACAGTTCATGGAGAAATCCCTGAAGAAAACTTTAATCCTAACGGTGGTGGGATTGCATTAGGGCATCCTGTTGGTTCAAGTGGTTGTCGAATTGTTGTGACACTAGCTCACGAGCTAAAAAGAAGAAAGGCCAAGTATGGTCTGGCCTCGCTTTGTATAGGTGGTGGCCAAGGTGGCGCCACAATCATTGAAAACCTGATGAATTAATTAAAGAGGTAAGATAATGGAAACAAAATATATTAGTTTAGAAATAAAAGATAATATCGCTTATGTAGGCTTTGGACTAAACAACGAAAAGTCTATGACGACATTAGATGAACCAACTTTAAAAGAGGCCAAAGAGTTAGTTGATAACTTAAAGGGCAAGGTAAAGTCCAAGGAAGTACAAGGAGTTATTTTCTTTAGTCATATTGACTCTTGTTTTATAGCAGGTGCAGATATTAATCTGATTTCAACATTAAAAACGGAGAGTGATGGAGCTTTTGGTGCTGAACAAGGTCAAATCATCTATAACGAGATAGAAGATCTTTCCGTTCCAACAGTTGCTTGTGTTCACGGACCTTGTTTAGGTGGTGGCATGGAGCTTGCTCTTTCATGTAAAAAAATTATTTGTTCAAATGATAAGAAAACTATTCTTGGGTTACCAGAAGTCAAACTTGGCCTAATTCCTGGTTTTGGTGGAACTTATCGTATGCCTAAAAGGGTTGGATTACCTAATGCCCTTGATCTTATACTTGCCGGTAAAACGATTAATTCGAGAAAAGCAAAGAAGATAGGTCTTGTTGATGGCGTCTATCCTAAAGAAAGACTCATCTCGATGGGTGAGAAGTGGTTGAATAAAAATAAAAGAAAAGCAACATTTAAAGAATCAGTTGCCGGGCTGGCAACAGACAACTTTATTACCCGTAAGATTATTTTTCAAAAGGCCAGAGAAAGTGTTTTAAAGTTAACAAAAGGGTTTTATCAAGCCCCATTAAAAATTCTGGATACAATGGAAGCAGGTGCTTCTAAGGGGCGCTCTTCTTACTTAACAAGCGAGGCCCAAGCCTTTGGTGAACTATGCGTTTCTGAGCAAAGTAAAAATCTTCAGCATATATTCTTTTTAATGGAAGGGGCCAAAAAATATAATGGGCCAAAGTCCGACAAAAAAGTAAATGCTCCTGCTAGAGGGGCCGTATTAGGTGCTGGAACTATGGGGGGAGGTATTGCTTGGCTTATGAGTAATATCAATATGTATCCTATCCTAAAGGATATAAACGATGATGCTCTTGAGCTTGGATTAAAACAATCTTCTGCCATATATCGAAATGGTGTCAAAAAACGAAAGCTTAGCTTTGAAGACTTTGAGCAAAAGCAACGCTCAATAACGCCAACCAAAAGTTATGCTGGTTTTAAAAATGTTGATCTTGTTATTGAGGCCATTGTTGAAAATTTAGATATTAAAAAGAAGGTCTTTTCGGAACTTGAAGGTTATGTTTCAGATGATTGTATTATCGCTAGTAACACTTCAAGCTTAAAGGTTACAGATATGGCCGCGGCCTTTGAAAAACCAGAAAGGTTTGCAGGACTGCACTTTTTTAATCCTGTTAATAAAATGCCATTAGTAGAAATAGTGGCCCATGATAAGGTCGCACCGGAAACTCTTGAGGCCCTTTATAAATTTGTTCTTGCTTCAAAGAAAACACCTGTTTTATGTAAAGATGGACCAGGGTTTATCGTTAATCGTATCTTAATACCTTATTTAAATGAAGCTTCTTATCTTCTTATGGAGGGTGTACCACCACAAGATGTCGAGGAAGCCTGTTTGAACTTTGGTATGCCTATGGGCCCAGGAAGACTGCTTGATGAGGTTGGACTTGATGTTGCGGCCAAGGTTGGAAAGATTCTTTATGATTCACTCGGTGAGAGAGTTCGCCCAATTGATTTGAGTGATAAAATTACGGAACTTGGTTTTCTTGGAAAGAAAAATGGTAAAGGATTTTTCCTGTACGATGAAAAAGGAAAAGAGACAGGTCCAAACCAAGAAGTCATGAATTTATTACCTAAAAAGAAAATTCATATGGATGAAGTCGAGATTCAAAAAAGAGTTTTTCTACCAATGATTAATGAAGCTTCAATGATTCTTGATGAGGGGCTTGTATCCTCAGCGGCCGAAGTTGACTTGGCCTTGATTTTTGGGATCGGCTTTCCTCCATTTAGAGGAGGTCTTTTAAGATATGCTGATAGTGAAGGTCTTGAAAGAATAGCTAAGACAATCCAAGACTATGCTGATAAAGTAGACTCTAAAAGATATGCTCTTTCTGATTATCTTAAAAATCTTGTAGAGCAGAAGAAAAAGTTTTACGAAGCTTAATGCTAGGACAATTTTTTAAATATTTTTTCGTTTATATATTTAGGGCCAAGACAAGACAAAAACTTCTTTTCTTGGCCTTTGTCGGACTATTTATTTCTAGCTTTTGTTTACTTGTTCTACAGTCCAGTATGGGTGGTCTTCAGCGTAATCTCATTGAAAGAAGTAAAAAAGTTATAGGACATGCTACCATTAAATTAAATGGTATAGAGAATGCAGAATCGGTTTTTCAAAGGGTGAAAGAGCTGGGGTTGAAACCCCAAAAAGAACTGGAAGTTGAGTTATTGGTTAAAAAAGGGGCCTATATAACCCCCGTCATTCTCCACGGTGTTGATTCCAACAGAGTTGAGGCATCATTTTTACAAAAAACCGTTTTAAGCGAACTTGTTCTCCCTTATGATCTGGCCTATAAGATTCAAGCAATGGCCGGTGACCAAGTTCAAATCATCTCACCAGGCCATGTTGACTATTTTCTTGGAGAGCTTCCTCGCTCTCAAACACTAGTCATTGACGATTTAATAGAAACAAAAGTACCAGAGATAGACCTTCTTCACGGTTATACAAGGATGAAGGTCCTCCAAAATCTTATCCGCGAAAGAACCTATAATAAAATCGTACTCCATGAACCAATAGATAAAAAGACTCTTCAAAAACAGTTGAGTGAGTTTAATGTTGAGATAATAAGTTGGGAAGAAAAAAATAAGAGTCTTGTTTGGGCCCTAGGAATAGAGTCCACAGTGATGATATTTCTTTTTGTTTGTATGGCCTTATTAGTATCTCTTTGTATTACCTCAGGGTTGATGGTCTTTTTTAATAAAATTAAAACAGACCTTGCTTCATTTTGGATTCTTGGTGCTAGTCAAGATGATCTTGAAAAATGTTCTAAGGTTTTCCTTATTCTTATGAGCGTTTTGGCCTGTGGCCTAGGAATAGTCTTTTCTTTAATTTTTCTATCAATTTTTGACTACTATGGGCCTAATATTATGCCTGATATTTTCGTTGATCGTAAGATCCCCATTTTCATCACATTACAGGGGATTCTTGTTTCCTTTACCATTCCCACTTTGATTTCAATTACTTTCTCCTATCTCACCCTTGGGCACTTTACAAAAAACTCTGAATCACTATTTGAACAAATTAAGGCCTATGGTTAATTAAGTGACATATCGCATATGAAAGGTTAGACCTTGCTTTATGAAAACCTATGATCTTATCATTATTGGCGATGGAATTTCTTCAAAGGCGTTATGCTATTACCTGACTAAGAAGGATCCATTTCTTAAAAAGGTGGCGGTTGTAAGCGATGCTGAGATGGCGCCAGCATGTTCCTTATCGACGACTAGTATCGTTTCTTTGTTTGGAACTCAAAAAGGCCTAAGTGATTTGGGTGAGCTAAATGTGGACTCTTACAAGGCCTTTGATGCCTTTGTAAAAGAGACTAGGCCTGAAGGTGTTTCTTCGGCCAAACAATTTCACTTAGACCCTCAAGGCCCTGAATCATTGGTAAAACGATTTGGACAGGCCAAGGCGGTCAGCTCATTAACTCAAAATATTGAATTACCTCAAAAAACATTTATGGCCCAAGAGTCCTCTTATGTTGTTTATTCAAAAGTATTTATGGAATGGCTTGATAAACAAGTTAATACAACTCCAGCCGTTGAGTTGGTCAAATTGAACTATCATGTCAGATCTATCAATTATAATGATGATGGCGTCGTTGTTGATAATGGAAAACAAAAGTTAATGGCCCAGACTTTAGTCCTTTGCTCTGGTGCACATACAAAGATTAATGAGGCCCTTTACCCAAAAGAAAAACCTGTTAAAAACAGTAAGGTTGTTAGTGGCAGTTATATTCAATTTAATAATGTAAATTGGGGGGATGAAGATCTTATATTTACCCTTAATAAAAACAACTTAATTTATCGTCATCTTGATAACACCCTTTTATTAGGGGGAACTCATTGTTCCATTGGAATTTATCTTCCGTATGTGAAAGAACTTAAAAAATCATTTGAGTATTTTCAAAGTGTATTGGGAGGTTCACTTTCTTGGCCATCGTTTAAATCTGGCGAATTTATTACGGGATTACGTCATAAAGGGCAAAAAAGAAGGCCATTTTATGGAAAATTAGAAAATAATGTTTACGCCCAAATTGGCCTTTATAAAAATGGATTTAGTTATCCCTTTTTTATGGCACCTGAACTTCTTCGGCTGATCAAGAATGATTTAATGGTTTAAACTGGGCCCTTGTTCTTCTTATCAGGTGTAATATTTTTAATAATCTACTAGAATATTCACTCCAAGAATAAGGTCTAAGCCAGGACAAGAGCTTTTCTTTTTCTTTATTATCTAGTCCAATATTTAATAGCAGCGAAGACTTCTGATATAATTCTTTAAAGCTCGAGTAGAGCAGCTTTTCATGCAAAGATGGTGCTATGAGTTCAGGATAAGATAAGCGGTTGGGAAGTAAAGGAATAACCCCATTAACGATGGCATCAATAATACTAAGGCCAAAAAAATCGTGATTTGAAGTCACTGGTAATAAACGACAATACCCTAATTGTTTAATGTATCGTTTTCGATCATTGAGGCCACCAAAGGTTTTTATATGGGTAGGAAATCGCTTATTCAGCTCTAAAAATGTATCAGAACATTCACCCTTACGGTCATCACCCAGTAAATCAAGCTCGAGATTGGGATGCGTCCTTATGAGCTTAGTGAATAACTCTACAAACTCCTGGGGGTTTTTATCATACTCCCATCGGTGATTCCAAAGAATACGAGAAGGCCTTTTTTCCCAATCCAGAAGCTCACTACTATTTTGAGCTATTTCAATTCCTAGGCCTATAATGAAACACTTTTTTTTCGCATTCTCAAAAGACTTATATGGCCTTGCATCTGGCATTGTACGAATGAACTTATCTAGTCCATGAAAGAGGCTATCGTAATTAAATCGTGAATTAAATAATAGCGCATCACTACTTAAGATTTGATTTAAATGAACAAGTGGGTATGTATATTTTTTGAGCTTTTGCTGATCTTTTATATTATCGGCATTCCTATAAATGGGGTAGGCCAATTGGTTTTCATGAAAAAATGTAATTATTGATGAGTTATGAAAGGCAGGGCCAAGCAGTGCTTTAAAGGATGCTGTATCCATAAGAGAGCTACAGATAATGACTTCAGGAGGCCTATGTGAAAAGCTATCATTGACGATTTCAGCAAGGTGAAAATGAGCGCTTAGAAAGCGCCACCGCCATTTTTTAGGGGCCAATGATACCGAGTCACATTCAACTCCTTTTTTATGGAGCTGAGATATGAATTGTTCCAAAAATATTTTATGTGAACCTCCATTGTAAGGTTCTATAAATAAGATTTTCATGGGTGGTAAATATATATCTGATTTTGAGGTATAAAAAGTGGTGGTGCTAGGTAGATTCGAACTACCGACCTGGAGGATATGAATCTCCCGCTCTAACCAACTGAGCTATAGCACCATGAATTTAGAACGATCTTTTACCATCAAGTACTTGAATAAGCAATGGAATAAAGGTTATGTGATGCGTTAACTAGTCCTCTATGGCCTTATAAAGACTATCTTTATCTTTTTTGAATTGCTCAGCGGCAGTCTTCATGGCCTGCTCACAGCTTTTATCATAAGTCTTTTTATTCATCATTTCACTAAGGCACTTGGAGATCTCTCTGTTGGCCTCGGCCGCCGTATCGTACTTACCGTAGTGCTTAACAAAGCACTTATCTTCAAAGCTTTTTGCACATCCATCCATGAGGGTTTTTGTTAAAGGACTTTTCATTAGTTTATCTGGAGAGCCTTTTTTTGATAGGGCGAGGCACCTATCAGAAACTTGGGTTCCTAAATCACTTAAACACTCAGGGCCTTTTCCCTCACATGCTGAAATAAATTCTTGGGTGCATGGATCTTCTTGTGGGCTTGATCCGGCCTTTAAAGAAAGCTTCTTAAGACATGTTTTAGAGAATTTATCAGATTTTTTAGTTAAGCAGTCAATTTGAGAAAGTCCCTCATCGGTGCAATGTTTTTTGTATAATTTGTCACACTCTTCTTTTTTTTCACTATCATTATCTTGAGCAAAAGAAGATAAAGACAGGGCCAGTACAAAGATCGTTAATGGTAAGAATTTAAGCATTTTAAATGTCTCCTCTCAATATATTTTAATCTAGAAATGCGATTTTCGGAAATGCCTTCAAAATATGCTACCAAATATCCAACTAATTTTGTTTAGAGGAGCAATAAGGTACCTGAATCTCCTTAAATATTTCAAAATTCTCATTAACATCCGAAGAGAAATTATCCTTTTTATTATATAATTATCTAAGTGATGAAAATGACAAAGCTAGCAACGATCCTTTTTTTCTTTTTATTTTACCCAGCGCTTTACGCTGTGGGTTCTACTGATGATGGAAAAACATGTGAGGAATCCATTGATACTTTTGAAAATAAAAATCGAAAAAAAATGGAAGAGTATATGGGAACAAGCCGTAAAACCCAATCTAAAAAGCTTGATGATTTAAGAAATAGATTAACACAAAAACGAGAGCAACTTGCTGGCCTTAGCACCTCAGGGAGTGGGGTTAGTGGTGGCCGAAATACTAATATTGGAGGGCAGGCGAGTGGCATGAGTTCACGAAGAAGTAGAGCACAGTCTTTACAGGCGGAAATTAAGAATTTAGAAAAACAAGTGGCAGATCAGGAAGCTTTAATACGTCGAAACGAAGAGAATTATATCTCCTACCAGAGTCAAATTGATGAAGAAAGAGAATTTGAAAATGAATTTAAGGAAAACTTTCAGTGGTATAGTTTGGCCATGGAGGGGTATACCGAGGAAGAATATCAGTCTAAGAACGCTATGTACGATCTGTTTCTTATGGCCCTTGCAGATGTGGCGAAAAATCATATGGAGTGTAAGCCATTTACCTTTTCTGGAAAGTATCTTGATAAAAATGTTAAAGGGCTATCCGGCTGGAATGGTCGTTTTACAGGTGGAAATATTAAAGGAGGCCTTTATTCAAATAACTTTACTTACACGGCCTCATATCCAATTTCCCTCACTATGTGGAAGGCCGCGAGTGGTGCCTATTTATTGGCCTATTTAGATTATTTAAAAAAATATAATGCAGATACAGGTTGTTCTGAGTCCAGATTTGCAGAATCAAGAAGAAAAAATCAATGTGTGGATCAATTGACAACACTTTGCCAAGGCAATGATAGTAGATCATCTTGTTTCCAAAAATTTCAAAGTCAGCTACCTAGCTATTGTCAAAGCTATACGGCGGCCGACTTAGCATCCTCGGATTATGAGGAACAAAAAGAGAGTATTGTTCAGGCTTCAGATCTATATGAACAGTTGACTATCGTAACGGGAAGCAAGGAAGATATGGCCAAACAATACGAGGATCTTCTCAGTTTAGTTGTAGAGCAAGCAGAAAAAGAAAGCAAGGCTAAGATGGATGCCATTAAACCCGCAGTGGAAGAATATTCTACATCAAGAGAAGATGAAGCCGGTTGGTGGACTGCTTGGATTGTAAGTATGTCTGTATTAGCTATAGCCATATTTATGATAGCATCCATTTTTCTAATTGGTACTGGATGGTTGTTATTTTATCCGGCAATAGCCGCTGTTATCATAACCTCCGTAGGATATTATGGTTTTGCAATGCCTAAATTAAGAGATTCTATTGAGGGTATGTTTAAGTCTTTTAGACAGTATCAAGTTACTTGTAACTATGATAAGGCCAAGTCTAAATTTAGTATGTTTCAAAACCCTGAAATAAGAAAAATGGTCGTAGAGAGCTTTCCTGCTGAAAAAAGAAAGTATTTAGAGCAAATTTTTAACCAGTTCTTTCCTGCTTCATATGCGGCCGACACTGAGGGTGTAAAAAAGAAGGAAACAAGGGATCAAACAGGTTTATTAGAATTTGATCCTTCGATAGGTGGTTTTAGATTTTTTATGAGTATGGAAAGGTCTGTAATGGAGGCAATGACCTATGATGTAACAAAACAATCACCAAAGGCAGATAATAACTATTACTTTCTAATTAAGGGTGACACAAAAACAAAAGATGAGGATAAAAAGGTTGAAGGGGTTGAAGTAACCAAAGAAATTGATAGCGCCAACTTTAAAGGTGTAACTCACGCTGAAATTAGACACCAATACTTTACTAGTGTTAAAACAGCAATAGGGGATGCAAAGTCCCAAATGGATTTAGCAAGTGGATTGGCCAGCTCAAGACTTAAGACCTATAGGGAGTTGCTTGATAAAGTTGATAAACGCTTTAGGATAGATGCAAAGGTTGTTAATGATGAAGAGGGTGTGGCCGTTAAAAAGGTTAGCCAAAACTGTATGTCTAAATCTAGTACTGGAGTTGTATCGCCTGTTCCATGTTCAAGTTGTGCTGGCAAATGCAAAAATTCATTTACAATGGGGACAATTAAACAGTCACCACAAACGGCCCATCTCCATGCCTTTGATAATTATGTTTCCGCAAAGTTTAGTGGTGCCTCCGAAGAGGCCCAACTAGGTGCTTACGCAGAAGTTTCTCGACAAGCAACGGCCTATAGGGCCAAGAGAGATAAAGATTTGGAATCAAATCCAGTTGCCAAGTCACTTGCGGAAAACTTTATGGATAATTCTATCGTTGAAACGGCAGAGCTGCATGCGGCCTCAAATTTATCTGGGGAAGGAACGTATAGGGCGGCCATGAAAAGTAAAGGTTTGTTAACGGAGCCCAAGATCGGACGTTTTAATTTTGGCCGGAATTCAGATAAGAATCAAGGTGAAGATAAAGAAGGTACTGAAGAAGTTAAAGAGGAAAAGGTCGTTGCAAAAGTGGCCCCTAAGAAAGTAGTTGCTAAAAAGGATGACAAAGCTAAGAAGAAAAAAGATGAGATAAATCTAGATATGGACCTCGATTTGGATTTTGGTGACGAAGGAGATTTTGGAGATGAGGCCCTTTTTGATGATCTTAACTTCTCTGATCCAAAAGTGCGTAAGAAGAGGATTGAAGAAAATAAGGTTTTTCTTAAAAAGCCTGTTGAAGAAGTTGTTAATAAGGCCCCTGATAGTCTTTGGGATATAATAAGTGAAACTTATCAGGGACGTGGTCTTAGGGTTTTAGGTCTAGGTCGGCCTTAATATACACCATAGGCAAGCATGGCCTCAGCAACTTTTATGAATCCTGCTATATTGGCCCCTTTAACATAATTTACAAAATTATCTTCTTTACCGTACTCAACACAGCTTTTATGGATATCAGACATGATTTGCTTTAGCTTTTCATCTACATCTTGTTCATTCCAGCTCATTCTCATTGAATTTTGTGCCATTTCAAGGCCACTAATAGCAACTCCACCAGCATTGGCAGCTTTACCAGGTCCAAAAAGCGTTTTATTTTCTAAAAATAATCTTACAGCGTCGGCCGAGGTGGGCATGTTGGCCCCTTCAAAGACACCTTGTACACCATTTTTGATCATTATAGTGGCATCTTCTTTTGAAATTTCGTTTTGAGTAGCACAGGGAAAGGCCAAATCGGATTTAATTTCCCAAGGTTTTTTACCTGGAATAAATTCATGCCCAAACTTTTTAGAAAACTCAACAAGTCCTTTACGTTCTAGTTTTATCTTCGTAATAAAATCAAGGTGCTCTAAACTAAGACCTTCTGGTATATGTATATAGCCTGTACTATCACTTAGTGTAATGACTTTAGCGCCGAGTTCTATAAGTTTTTTACTTGCGTACTGGGCAACATTTCCACTACCAGAAATTGTACATTCCTTATCTTTAAAGTCTTCTCCAATATGGGCCAAAACATTTTGACAAAAATATATAAGTCCATATCCTGTTGCCTCGGTTCTTATTTTGGAGCCTCCGTATTCAATACCTTTTCCAGTAAGGACACCTACGAATTTATTGTTTAATCTTTTGTATTGTCCATAGAGGTAACTAACTTCTCTAGAGCCTACACCTATATCACCAGCTGGGATGTCTGTGTTTTCACCAATATGTTTAGAAAGCTCAGTCATGTAAGATTGACAAAATCTCATGATTTCTCTATTTGATTTTCCTTTGGGATCAAAGTCAGCGCCACCTTTACCTCCACCGAGGGGGAGAGTTGTGAGGCTATTTTTAAAAATTTGTTCAAAGCCTAGAAATTTGAGAACGGATTGGGAAACCGTTGGATGAAATCTAAGTCCACCTTTGTAAGGCCCAATAGCGTTATTAAACTGGACTCTGAATCCTCTATTGACTTGAATTTCGCCTTTATCATCTTCCCAGCACACTCTAAAGCTAATGATACGATCAGGTTCGATAAGTCTTTCTAAAATCTTTCCATGATAATATTTTGGGTGTTCTAGGACAAATGGAATAACGCTATCAACAACTTCTTCTACAGCTTGGTGAAACTCATTTTCACCTAGGTTTTTTGCGATCAATTCATCCATGAACTGTTTTTTATATTCTTGTTCTGAAGGTGGCAGATTTCTAAGTTGATATGGCATTTAATCCTCACTTTAATAAAAAATAATTTGAAAGATAATAGTCTTTAGGAATTAGGGAAGTCTATATTAAAAAAGTGGTTCGTATATTCCTATGGGTTTTTTCCTCTGGTGCTTTGGACTATAATAAGAATATGAGAAAAAAAAGAAGATTTAAGAAAAGAAAGCTTGGGCCTGCGTATATTCAAATTTTATTTTTATTATGCTTAATAAGCTTTGGACACCTTAAGCTAAGTGGTGTCAATAATATCGATGAATTTAAAGACTATATTGCCAAAAATAAAATACTATCTAACGTATTTGGTATTTATCCTAAAGATGAGCTTCTTGAGGCAGAAAAAAAAGGAATGGGCGTCTTACAAAGCTTAAATGAGCTTGATCAGGTCAAATTAGAGGTAAGCAAACTTGGCAATAACTTCGCTGTACATTTCAATAGTAAAAATTGGTTCTCAATGTATGATCTGATTGGAAATTTAGATATTTCAAGAACAGATTTTGCAGAGTCTTTCGATTTAAAACAAGTCAACTGGAATGATGCAAAACTTAAAGAGCAGATTAATAATAAGGTGACTGAGCTTGGTGGGATCGCCCTAAAAAAAGTTGAGGTCATTAGTAAAAAAGAGGTCCTTATTACATTTGATTATAAAAAGGTCATGCTAAAAGAGGCGATTCCCAAATATGAAGAAATCCCAAATGTTGATAAATTAGATTCTCACGAACTTGAGCATAAAACAGGTGAGATTGTCTTAGAGAAGCTTAATAATAAAGAAGTAAAAATTGATGTGAGAGAAATAAAGCTAAAGGCGCTTAAAACAGAAGATGAATGGAAAATTCTATTCAATAATGAGTTACCATAAATGCTTCAGCGAAGCTTTTTGTTTGTTGCTTTAAGTCTTTTGGCCAAAAGTCGGGCCATATTCATGGCGATGATGGCAAATATTTTGGCCTTTTTAGGATAGAGTTTTAATAATTCCTCTTTATCAATTGAAAGAACATCGCAGCTAGTCTCTGCAATGACATCAGCACTACGTGGCTCTTCTATGAGAGATGTTTCTCCAAACATATCTCCTTCGTGGAGCTTAGTGATGTACTTCAGCTCACCATCGGGAAGTCTTTTATTCACGTCAGCGGTCCCTTTTAAAAGGATAAAAACTTCATTGCCACTATCTCCATCACGGATAATTATGTCTCCTTTTTTAAAAAGCTCTACATGGCATTTACCGATGATATATTCGATTTCATCATCGTAAAGGTCAATAAATAAGGGACAAGACTTAATAAGCTCTACTGCAGACATAATGGCTTGTCGGCGTTTAAAGATGAATCAATTTAATTTATTTAAATGAGTTTGGTATAACGAAAGAGTGCTTTGATCAAAGGCAACCAGATAGATGAGATCAATTTCATTTTTAGTATGATCTTCTAAGAATGAAGAAATGCTATTTATTGCAATCTCTGCAGCTTTTTCCTTTGGAAAGCCATAAATGCCAGTGCTGATGGCCGCAAAAGCTATTGAGTGGCATTTATGCTCAATGGCCAATTGAAGAGACTTTTTATAACAAGACGCCAAAAGGCTTTGTTCATTATTATTGCCGCCCCTCCATACAGGTCCCACAGTATGAATGACTCCTTTACAAGGTAATTTATAAGCATTTGTCCATACAGCGTCTCCAGTTGGACAACCGCCTATTCTTTGACATTCTTTTAATAACTCAGGCCCTGCGGCCCTATGTATGGCGCCATCCACACCACCTCCACCAAGAAGAGCTTCATTTGCTGCGTTGACAATGGCATCTACCTTCAGTGTTGTGATATCTTGTAAAACGGTTTTAATTTTCATTAACATTATATTAAAGGCCCTTTATGAAAACTGCAATTATCCTTCTCTTTTTATTCTCATGCGCTCGTGCACCTTTGGAGTTGAAAAGAGATGCGTTGGTTAAGGTCGAAAATATAGAGTCAATTACTGATGATTTAGAGATAGCTCCGTTTTTGAAAGGGATTAAAGACTCTATTATAAAACTAAAAAATAATGAAGATAGGTTTGGTGAGTTTCATTTTGGAGAAAAGGTTGTTTATAAAGAAGAGTATGTAAAGGCCTTAGAAAAACTATTGTCCTACTCATCTTCTAAAAATAAAGATCAGATATTAGATTATATTGTAAATAACTTTGACTTTTATCACGTCTATGGACGAGAAAAGGTTGGTGAGGTTTTAATTACAGGCTATTTTGCACCACTCTATAAAGGTTCAAAAAAACCTACAAAAACTCATCACCAGGCGCTCTTTAAATTACCAAAGGATATGGTTGAGGTATCCCTTGAGTCCTATAAAGAAAGTGATGACTATAATCTTAAATTTGAGGATGTGGAAAAGAGATACGTCATAGGTCGACTCGACCCTGAAGTGAATGACAGAGGGGCCAGAAGAGTTATTCCTTATTATTCAAGAGAACAAATAGATATGGATGGCGCCCTTGATAATAAAGGCCTTGAACTTGTCTATATTGACCCTGTTGATGCCTTCTTTCTTCATATTCAAGGCTCTGGTGTGATCGAATTTAAAAATGGAGATATGCTCACCATGGGATATTCAGGCCAAAATGGAAGAAAGTATGAGGCGCTAGGAAAATTTTTATTAGATGAAATACCTTTAGAGCAGATGAGCATGGAAAAAATTGAGCACTACCTTCGGGGTCTTAATATGCAAGATCAATATGAATTTATGGCCAAAAACCCGAGTTATGTTTTTTTTAGGCCCTTAAAAGGACGGCCAGTAACAACACTAGGAACTTCAGTCGTTGATGGCAGAACGATTGCGACCGATGGAAAGTTTTTTACTAAAGGGGCGATTGGATACTTAAAAGTTAATGATGAAAATGGTGAGAAGTTTTCACGACTTGTTTTGGATCATGATACTGGTGGGGCCATCTATGGTGGTGGTCGAGTTGATCTATTTTGGGGGCTAGGTAAGAGCGCTCAACTATCTGCTGGTAGTATGAGAGAGATGGGGCAGCTTTTTATTTTAGCACCTAAGTAGATGGCGCAATGCGCTTTGCTTTCTCATTAAAATAACGCATAAGTCTAAGTCATGCGAACACTCTATGCCCAACAATTTCTTTCCCACGTGGAAAACTTCATGCAGGAATACTCTCTTTTTCCTCAAAAAACGGCATGGGTAGCAGTCAGTGGAGGCATGGATTCTATGGCGCTATTGTGGTGCTTGAATCAAATAATGCCTGATCAAATCAAAGTACTTCACTTTAATCACGGCACAAGAGTTGAAAATCAAAAAGAGCAAGATCTCATTGAAAATTTTTGTAAAAAAAATAACCTGGAAATATATACCGAAAAAGGTCACTTAAAGGCGACCCAATCTAATTTTGAAAAACTGGCCAGAGATAAAAGGAAATTATTTTTCTCTCAATATGTTGCCAAAGAAGATGTCATTTTCACGGCCCATCACCTTGATGATTCATTTGAATGGTCCCTTATGCAACAACTTAAATCATCCCATATAAAATCCTCACTTGGGATCCCTGTTATTAATGGTCGTTATAGAAGGCCTTTTCTATGTGTCTCGAAAAAACATATTTACCGTTTAGTTAAAAAAGAAAATATTGCTTATTGTGAAGACCCATCTAACGATAACATTCGTTATGAAAGAAATTTTATGAGAAAGCATATTATTTCCAATATAAAAAAACGATATCCTAAATATTTAAAACATTACGTCTTTCGACAAAACATGATGGCACATGAATTAGGTCTTAATAAAAAGGCCCCTGATCATCAGCTAAGTGTATACCGCTCGCCAAATGAGGGCCTTTTTATCCATCCTGAACTTAAAGATGATTTTGGGCAAAAGCAAAACGAATTAAGAGCTGAAATACACCGCTTAAGCAAAGGACACCGAGGGAAAATCAACTCTCAAATAGAGAAACTACTCGCCAGTAAGCGTTCCCATAAAAAAGGCCCCCTTAGCTTCTCCGGTGGCGTTAAGGCCTATATGGAAACGGGTATGATTTATCTTACAAGTAGCAGCGACAAGCAAGAATTTGTTAAAGCAGAAAAGAAAGTATCCATTAAATATGAGGAGTGTCTTAAAAGTACACCGGCACTTTTCTACACAGATGAGCCTAATGGCCTTGAAAAGAAGCTACCCAGTATTAGTCGCGGTGAAGGGCTCTATAAAGACGTTAAAGATAACTTAATTGCGCAAGGCCTATATGTTCAGAGTTTGACTAAACTATTTAAGGTCCTTGGTAAAAACCGCAGTATAACAGGATACCTGTATCGTCCTAAATCTTCTTAATAAATAGTTTTGAGTCAAACTCCCAGGGTTGCAAGTTACTTGAGTTTGTGGCCAGAAGTGTCATTTCGAGACAGGTCTCAATAGTTGAGTCTGCTACTGCTTAATCTAGGAAAACTCTTTTGCGTTATGCATCGTCTCTAATATCTTTTTTAAAATATCTAAATCAACCATTTCACTTTTCTAGCACTTGCCAGTTTAATTGGCCCTAGAGAGGTGGTAAAAGCTTAATTTTCACTTTGCGTCGTTTAAGTTAGTGTTTATTCATCTATAAGAGGGTTTAACTTGTATTAATTACAATAAAAAATATAATATAAGATAACGAAAAGACTAAGCTTTTAAGGAAGTTCATGAAACCACAACAAAAAACTCTGACACTTTGGATTGTTGTAATTTTAATGATGGCCGTCATCGCTAAAGTTGTATCAGAAAATAAGGCCGCTTATAAGAATATTACTTACTCTGAGTTTATACGTGCAGTTCAAGCAGGTCACGTAAAAGATGTTACCTTTAAAGGTAAAAATGAAATTATCGGTCAATTCAAACCAAGCTATGAAAATGAAGCCAGATTTAAGTTAACCGGTAATACAGGTGATCCTACCTTTAAAATTCTTCAAGAAAACAACCTCATCCCTAATTATGAGGAAGAAGAAAAGCAGCCATTATTTACCTCAATCTTAATTAATTGGGGCCCAATGATTCTACTTATAGTCATTTTTTATTTCTTCCTCAGGCAAATTCAAGCCGGTGGTGGAAAGGCCATGAGCTTTGGTAAATCTCGAGCTAAGATGCTTAATGCCAATGAAAAGAAAGTTACCTTTGGTGACGTTGCCGGAATAGATGAGGCCAAAGAAGAACTTATTGAAGTAGTCGATTTCTTAAAAGATCCAAAAAAATATACACAACTAGGTGGTAAGATACCTAAAGGTGTTATTCTTGTAGGTCCTCCTGGTACCGGTAAAACTCTACTTGCTCGGGCCGTTGCTGGTGAAGCCGACGTTCCTTTTTTCAGTATCTCAGGCTCTGACTTCGTTGAAATGTTTGTTGGTGTTGGTGCTTCACGGGTAAGAGATTTATTTGAGCAAGGTAAAAAGAACGCCCCCTGTATTATATTCGTTGATGAAATTGATGCCGTTGGTAGACATCGTGGTTCCGGTCTAGGTGGCGGTCATGATGAAAGAGAGCAGACTCTAAACCAACTTCTTGTTGAGATGGATGGCTTTGAATCTAACGAAGGTGTTATTCTTATTGCGGCGACCAACCGTCTTGATGTACTAGATCCGGCCCTCTTAAGACCTGGTCGATTTGATAGACAGGTAATGGTTGGACCTCCTGATGTTCGTGGAAGAGTAGGTATCTTGAAAGTCCATACTTCAAAGACTCCTCTTGCAGAAAATGTTGATCTTGAAACTATTGGAAAGGGCACGCCTGGTTTCACAGGTGCGGATCTCGCTAACCTCGTTAATGAAGCCGCATTAATGGCCGCTAGAAAAAACAAGAAATCACTTGAGATGATTGATTTTGAAAGTGCCAAAGATAAGGTTTTGATGGGACCTGAAAGAAAATCCATGGTGATCTCTGATAAGGAAAAAAGAGTAACGGCCTACCATGAGGCGGGACATACGCTGGTTGGACTAAAACTTCCGCATACTGATCCGATTCATAAAGTGTCTATTATTCCTCGAGGTGGTGCTCTTGGTGTTACTCAAACCCTTCCTAATGAAGATATGCTCAATCTAACAAAAGAAAGGGCCAAAAACTTTATCTCATTTTTAATGGGTGGAAGATGTGCCGAAGAACTTGTCTTTAATGAAATAACAAATGGTGCAAGTAATGATATAGAAAGGGCCACTCAACTGGCCTACTCCATGGTTTGTGATTGGGGGATGAGTGAGAAGCTTGGGCCTATTAATTTTAAAAAGTCTACAAACCCAATGATGGCAAGCTCTCAACCAGGTTCTTCTCAACAGGACTATTCTGAAAAAACAAGCCAGTCTATCGACTCTGAAGTTAAAGACCTTGTCGATACAAACTATAATATTGCTATGGATATTCTTAAAGAAAATAGAGACGCTTTGGACAGAATCGCTGAAGGACTCATTCTATGGGAAACTCTTGATTGGGCCCAGGTAGAAAAATTAGTTGCCGGTGAAGAAATTGGTGTCCCTATAATAGAAACTCCAAAACCTGAAGATAAGGAAGTATCAAACGAGGACCAAGAAGGTCAAACAAAGCATGAGAACACCAAAGATGATGGTGAAGCTGATGATCCTCTATTGGCCTAAGGTGATATGAATACAAATTTATTGGCAGAATCTCTTTTTAAAAAAGATAAAGGACCTGTTTTAGAGAACTTTAAGAGTATGGGTGTTGTTAACAGCACTCCTGATTCTTTCTCTGATGGGAAAGAGGATATATCCGCCTCTGATTTATTAATACGAATTCAAGATATGATTGATCAAGGCAGCCACATCATCGATATAGGGGCCCAAAGTACTGCTCCTGGTAGAGAAGGGCTTAGTTTAGATCAAGAGCTTCAAAGATGGAAAGACCTTGCTCTTCCAGCTCTGCTTCAAAAAATTGATCAAATAAATGTCTTAAGTGTAGATACCTACCGTCCAGAAGTTTTTAAATATGTCTATGCGGCCATTATGCAGGCCAATGGTGATATAAAAATCATTTGGAATGATGTTTCTGGTCGCTTGGATGAGGATGCTCTTACAACGTTAAAAGAATGTAGCGAAGCTGATTATGTCTATACTCATAATTTGGCCCCCCAAAGAGAACTCGTTAATAATCATATGGATTATGTTGAAAAAACACATGCGGTAGAAATGGCCAAAGAGCTGATGAACTTCTTCAAAGATGGTGAAATTCGACTAGCAAAGCATGGACTGGTTGAAAGAACTTATTTTGACCCTGGATTTGGGTTCTCTAAAAGTCTTGAGCAAAACCTTGCACTTTTAAAAGAGCTTTGGTGGGTCATTAAAAAGTTTGATTACGAAAAAAAATGGTTAATTGGAATTAGTCGAAAATCATTTTTACAAGCGATAGTTGAAGAACATCTTAATGAGCAAAACCAGCTCTTTGCAAATGCTGAGAAAATGGAGCATACCTTAATTTTTAACTGGATGCATCAGCTAGGGAAGTACTGCTTAACTTTTAGAACTCATATTCCTTCTCACCTGAGCCTGGCCAAAGGTATATATAGTAAGGTTCATATGCAATGATTGAACTTGGTGGTGCGGTTCTTTATTCCGGTAATAAGCAACGTCTAGGTCAGTTTTTAGGACAACTCCTTGAGTGTGATATGGAAATTAAGGGAGAAGACCTATTTTTAAAGGCCAGTGGCTATCAGTTTTGGGTTAAAGACGGAAGTTGTGTTAATCGAGAAAATGGACCAAGCTTCATCTTTGAAGTTGAAACGAAAGATCAGTTAGAAGAAATTAAAAATAAATTTCAATTCATAAGCTACTCTCAGACCAGTGGAGAAAAGGTCTGGGCAGATGAAGCGAAAATTAATCGAACGAGTTCGGGATATTCCATGGAAGTGATAGACCCTGATGGACGAATATGGTTATTCACTTGCAAGGATATTAAAAATGACTAAAAAAATTATTGAAGGGCATTTTTCAACTTCCCAATTCACAGGGCCAGGCCGAGTTACATTCGATGAGCAAACTGGTTTGATAGAAAAATTTGAAGAAAATGTGACTTTTAATAAGCAAGGTGAATTTTATGAAGAAGATAAAATTATCTTTGCTGGGATGGGTGATGTTCATATTCATGCTAGAGAAGACGTTTCAGGAAAACATACCTATAAAGAAGATTTTATCTCTGCTTCTGAAGCGGCCATCAATGGTGGGTTAGTACACGCATGTGATATGCCTAATAACCCTGTTGCTCCTATAGATGATGAATCCTATAAGAAAAAATTAGAACTAACGAATAAGGCAAAAATTAGTTTGCTTATATATGCAGGGATAGGACCTAATACAAAACCATTATCATTTAAGGCGCCTTATAAGGCCTATATGGGCCCTAGCGTTGGCGATTTGTTTTTTAAAAATAATGAAGAGTTGGAAGAAACGCTAAAGTATTACGAAGGCCAAGTGGTTAGCTTTCATTGCGAAGATCCTGAGATACTAGAGAACTCCAAAGATATGCCTACCCATTTAGAAAGAAGGCCAGTGGAGGCCGAAGTTTTGGCCACGAAAGAGGCCCTAAAACTTATCAAACAATTTAATCTCAAAGGTAAACTTTGTCATTATAGCTCTGGTGAAGGTCTCAAGCTGATCAAGCAGGCCAAAGAAGAAGGTCTTCCTGTAACATGCGAAGCGACACCACAGCATCTTTACTTTAGTGATGATCAAGTCGGTCTTGATCGATTCTACCAAATGAATCCGCCTATTAGAAAACAAGAGGATCATAACGCTCTTTTAGAATCCTTTTTAAAAGGTGAAATCGATTATCTTGCCACTGATCATGCACCACATACTCAAGAAGAAAAAGAAAAAGGAACTAGCGGATTAACTGGCCTAGATACTTTTGGTGCATTTGTGACATGGCTAATGATTGAAAAGAAAATGGCGCCTAAATTAGTGGCCCAAGCTTGCTGTGAAAATCCTGGTACGTTCGTAAATCAATTTTTAGAAGATATTTCAGAGCATGCTCCAAGATTTAAAAACTATGGAAAAGGTTTTGGATTCCTTGAAAAAGGTTATATGGCCAACTTCACTATTCTTGATCTTAAAAAACCAATCACCATAACAAAAGAAGTGTTAAAAACAAAAGTCGCTCATTCACCATTTTTGGGCACAACGTTTCCAGGTTCAGTGCATGCAGTTTACATGGGTGGAAAAAGACTCTAAAAGTAAGTTTTTGTAAGTTGTCACCCCATGTCTTGTAACTGAAAATAAAACATAAATTCAAATTTTAAGGAAGATAATATGAAAAATGGAATCTTTTTGTGTCTACTTTTTATGAGTGTTCAGTCTTTTGCTTTTGATAAAGTCATCTATGGCGAAGACGACAGATTGGATCTTTTTGAAGTAGAAAACGATATTCAGTATCAAGCTGCTCTCAGTACAGCGGCAATGGTTCCAAATTACGTTATTAAAGAATCAGGTGACAGAAATGGTGAGTTCGAAATTAAAAGTAGCCCTCTTTCAAAAAGGGGAATTTGTGAAGATCAAAAGTTTGCCCAACAAATAACAGCTGCAAACTGTACTGGTTTTCTTGTAGGTCCAAAGCTGCTGGTGACGGCCGGTCACTGTGTTCAAAACCTAAGCTCTTGTAAAAATTATAAATGGGTATTTGGATTCTCTCTTGATGAAAGCGGTGATCAAAACTACACACTTTCTAATAAAGACAATATTTACTCTTGTGAAAAAATCATTGAAAGATCTCTTGATAGAGAAACAATGGATGACTATGCTCTTGTAGAGCTCGACAGAGAGGTTGTTAATAGAGAACCTTTAAGATTTAGAACAGAAGGAATGGCAGCAGATAATACGAGCATCTTTATTGTTGGACATCCCACAGGACTTCCCACTAAAATTGCTGGTGGTGCTCATATAAGAAAAAATGATAACACTGTTTTCTTTCAGGCCAACCTTGATTCATTCGGTGGTAACTCAGGTTCGCCAGTATTTAATGAAGAAGGTGTCGTTGAAGGTATTCTTGTTAGAGGTGAGCAAGATTACGTATTTGATAGAGAAAAAAATTGTCGTGTTGTTAAAGAATGTGAAAACGATGCTTGTCGAGGCGAAGATGTTACACGAATCACCAATATTAAGGCCCTTGTAAATTCTATCTTTTAAATCTTTTCGACTTTATGTTGAGAGGTTTTATAGGCCCACATGGATGTGGGCCTTTTTTTTATAATTTATTTCTAAAATCTGTGTGACACTTCTTTTTACAGTTTTTCTCTCGCTGACAATCACTTAAGCACTTCTGATACTGACAAAAAGCACCCTCTGTATTGAAAGTAAAACTATAGGAACGGTAGGTGTTTGTTGTTTTATCCAGATGACACTTTTTATCCGGATCAAACTCCTGACTACCACCTTCTGGTTTATTTGGGGCCTTTTTACAGTTGGCATCTCCATACTGGGCCCAGACAACCGATATGCCTCTAGAAAGACAGTTGATCATGTGAATCTTACCAATCATATAATCTTTTTCACAAAACATCTTATCTAGCTCTACACTCATGGTTTTACCAAGTTTTCGACAGGTCTTATCTTTATAAACCTTAACCTCTACTTGAGCTGAATGAACTTCAAGACTCATTAACGCCGCTAAAATGAATAGAATCATCATATACTCCCTATTATCATCATATTCTATTCTAACAATTTATGACATAGCATCATTTAGGGGAAAAATTTGATATATTAGAGTAACATCTTTTCCAGGAGGGGAAGGAAACCATGGGCGAATTAACTGTTTTAGGCTAAATGTTCTATCTCCTCCCTCAGACCTTGGATCCAGGTCTGAGGGCCTTTAGATCACATCACTTTTTCTAACTTCAATCCACTGGCCTGGAGTAAGCCCACTCAGCTCGAGCTTGCCAATTTTAACCCTTACAAGACGAAGTGTGGGGTAACCTATGTTTGCCGTCATTCTTCTCACTTGACGGTTTTTGCCTTCAGTGATGATGATCTCTAACCAAGTGGTAGGGATATTTTTTCGAAACCTTATAGGAGGATCTCTTGGGGGCAAGGTCGGGGTATTCTCTAAAATTCTAACTTGAGCAGGTTTTGTTTTTCCTGTTTTGATCACGACACCTTTGCGAAGCTTATCTAGATCAACTTGTTCAGGGATGCCTTCAACTTGGACGTAGTACACTTTCTTTTTTTCAAACTCAGGGGAGCTGAGCTTATTTTTAAAAGGCCCATCATTTGTTAACAAAAGCAGGCCCTCACTGTCTTTATCAAGTCGTCCAACGGCATAAATATTGGGAGGTAAACCAAAGTCTGCCAATGTCTTTTGTCCTTCATCACCTGTAAATTGAGAAAGATGGCCAAAGGGTTTATAGAGAGCGACATATTTAAACATCTCTTACCTCATGAATAAGAGCTTTATTATCTAGCCCCATCAAAGCATTCTTGGCCGCAATAATGCCCATTTTTTCCCTGGCCTTTAGGGTGGCCGAGCCTATATGGGGTAAAAGAAAAATCTTAGGATGTTTTATTATTAAATTATCAGTAGGAGGCTCAGGATTTGTAACATCAAGTCCGGCCCCTGCTATATGAGCCTCATTGATGGCCGTTAAAAGATCTGCTTCAACGACTAAATCCCCTCTGGCCGTATTGATGAAGTAGGCGGATGATTTCATCATTTTGAGCTTTTCTAAATTAATAAAGGATTGAGTTTGCTCATTTGAAGACATATGAAGACTAACATAGTCACTTTTTTGAAGCAGCTCTTCAAGACTTACATGTTGAGCAAAGGAGATATTTTTATTTTCTCTTGAGTGGTAAATGACGTTGACGCCAAAACCATGAGAGAGCATCTTGGCAAGAGATTGACCTATTCTCCCCATACCTATTATACCCACAGTACTGTCTTCTAGACCTAATCCTAGATATCCTTGTGGTAGCCAAGATTTCCAATTTCCTCTCTGGACATCAGTGTAGGCGTGCTTAATTTGTCGCCCACAATTGAGCATCAGAGTTAAGGCCAATTCAGCTGTGGCATAAGTGAGAACGTCAGGTGTATTTCCTACTTTAATGCCTCTTTTTTTACAGGATAAAAGATCAATATTATCCACTCCGACGGCATAATTACTTACAACCTTCAGTTGGGGGGCCTGTTCTAATAAAGAGTCCGTTATTTTATCGTGAACATAACTTATAATGGCGTGACAGTCTTTTAGATGTGTTGATAAGTCGCCTGGCCCATAGACGATGGTATGACCGCTTTGTTTTAGGATTTGATTACCTTCGCCATAAAAGGGAGCGGATACGTAAATCTTTTTCAAAATGATATTCCTGCGCCAAATTTATACTCATTTATGGGTTGTAGCCAATTGATTTTTGAGTAGTGAAAAAAGAGATAGTTTAAATCTATACCTTTTGTAAACAGAGAAACGTTAGATTGAAAATAACGTCCAAGGCCAAAGGTTGTCATAGAGTTGGAGCTTCCATTATTGATAAGCATGAAATGTCCTATTCCTGCCTCTAAAAAATAAGTATCAAAATTATATCTTAAATGGGCCCCTATTTTTAAAGCATAATCGATGGAGTCATTTAAGGTTTCATCTTCGATGAGATAATTACTAAGACCAATGGGGGTAGTGAATGATATACTTTCGCCCCATTTGAAGTAGGGCAGCCAATTAAGTTCTGCTGAGGCCTGAGGAGAGTCCTGTTGAAGGTTTACATAATTGGCACTTAGTGAAAACTGGCACCATGTACATAAAGATATTTCAATTTTTCTTTGATAGTCTTTTTCTTTATTTAACAAACTATATTGTGACTTTAACCATTCTTGTTCAGGTGATTTTAGGGGGTAAATCTGAACGACCTTACTACCTCTGATAAGAAAGACTTCATCATTTTTAGAGATATATAGATCTCTATTGGACTTAACAATTGAATAGAGCGCTGTTATTAATTTTTTTTTATCTCTCTGCTCATCCTTACGGCCAAACTTATAAGAATAGACTTCATCCTCTTCGACTTTTTTAATCCAACCGTCACCTATTTTATAAAAGTGACCATTACGGTACCCATAAAATTGATATTTTTGATCAATTAAGAAACTTAGAGACTTTAGCCTTTGGTCTATTTCATAACTGTGAGCTACACCTAGAAGTATTAAAAGCAGAGGTAATAATCTAATTAACATATTGAAAATATTGTATCTTTGGGCCCTCTGATACACAACAAATCTTGGCATATTTCTGACATTAATAGAGTGGTCAAAAAAGGTGTGCGAAAAGATCAAGTTTGAGGGTAAAAAAATAGGCCCCAAGTTATTAAAAATATGGGGATTTTTCTAAAATTTGATGGCCCTAAAGCCGATATATGTAAGTATCTAAAACCATGTAGGATGCATCCGTATAATTACAGTGATGGTAAAGGTTGTGATGAATTACTTTAAGCTAGCGTTGATTTTTTCTTTTTTGGTAGGGTGTCAACCTATACCAAATGTTGAAAAAAGAACGAAAGTTTCTGCTATACAATCGACACCAATCTCTGTTCAAAGTGTGGCCCCTGATGGTGGACCTCCCCAAGGTGGCACTTTAATTACGATTAAGGGGCAAGGTTTTGATCCAAAGGCCAAGGTAAGAATAAAAGGGCGAGACTGCCTAGATATCAATTTCATTAACCCTTCAACTATTGCTTGTCGTACACCAGGAGGCAGTTTGGGGTTTGCGGATATTTCCGTTATAAACCCTAACCTTGAAGGGAATTCGGCGATAGGTCTTTTTAGTTATAGAAACCCACCAGCAATCAATTTTGTTCGTGATAAATTAGACCTTAACAACTCAGGTCCTGATACTGGAGGGACAAGGGTTAGAGTTTCAGGATCTAGTTTTTCAAGAAGCTCAGTCGTTAGAATAGGTAGTGATGTATGTACCGATTTACTTTATATTAATCCAGGGGAGCTCGAATGTACGACGCCACCAGGACCTATAGGTTTTGTGAATGCATCTGTGCGAAACCCTGAGAATACGAATGGTAGTTTAACAAGTGCTTGGGTCTATTTGGCCTCGCCAAAAATAACGAGTATATCTCCCAACGGAGGTCTTCCATCAGGTGGTGGAATACCAGTTGTTATATCAGGAAGCTTTTTAGAAAATGGAGCGACCATAAAATTTGGTCAAGCAAGTTGTAGGTCTTATTCCTATATTAATTCTCCATCTTCTATTACCTGTAGCTTTGTTCCTTCGGGGAATGGTACAGTTGATGTAACTGTTACCAATACTAATGGAACAGCCACCACAATTACAGATGGGTATACCTATAGAAATCCGCCAGGATTATTGTCTGTATTTCCTGCCGGTGGGACACCACTAGGTGGAACACTTGTAACAATAACCGGTAGTGGATTTGTTGATGGTGCGAGTGTTTTCTTTGATAATAATACGGCCTGTACAAATGTAAATGTTATTAATTCAACAAAGTTAACCTGTGTGGCCGGTGCCCATAGCCTTGGGGCCGTCAATGTAAAGGTTTTTAACCCAGATGAACAGGTCTTTACATTAAATAATGCTTATACCTATAGATACCCTCCCGTTATAACATCATTTAAAAATATCTTTTCACAACAGGCCAATGGTTCTACCGCAGGTGGTAATACTCTAAATATAGAAGGGGCCGGGTTTTTACCAGGTGTAAAAATATTATTGGGTGATAATGAATGTCGTGTAACGAGTTTTTCTACGACATTATTAAGCTGTATCACTCCTGCAGGAGAAGCTGGCAGTACAAGCGCCAAAGTAATTAATAGTGACCTTCAAGAGGCGGAATTTACGCCAGGTTTTTTATATATAGAGACACCACGAGTGTTTGATATTTTTCCACGTGTTGGGGCATTGGCCGGAGGGACTAAAGTAACCATAACCGGTGATAATTTTGATCCAGGTGTATCAGTAAAAATAGGGGGCGTTGATTGTGCCGTTGAAACTTATCCTCCTCCTACCACCCAAAAATTAGTATGTATTACAGGCGCTAACTCTGCTGGTTTTGCTGTGGTTGTAATTCAAAATAGTGATAGACAAGAGGTTAGGTTAACGGACTTAAATTTTTTATATAGAGATAAGCCAATAATTAATAGTGTGTCACCGAGTGAGGGGCCAATTCAAGGTGGTAATGTTTTATCTCTACTTGGTGTTAACTTTTCTTCCAGTTCTCGTATTTGGATTGGAGAGAAAGAATGTGTTAACCCGGCCTTTAATCTTATAAATCAATCTTTAACTTGTACTGTACCTTATAATGCAATTGTAGGCCCAAAGGATGTTGAGGTCATTAATACAGATGATAATCAAAAAGGCGTTTCAATTGGGGCCTATAATTACCGAACAGGGCCAGTCATTACAAATATAACTCCTAATGCAGGCCCTCTTATTGGTGGGAATATTATTACTTTAAGTGGTGTAGGGCTTAGACTTGGATCAAAAGTCTTTATTGATAATACGCCATGTACAGTATTGACTAACCCCAATGATAATTCATTAACCTGTCAAACACCCCAAAAGAGTCAAGGAAGTTATGATGTAAAGATCGTTACGACAGATAATCAAAACTTTACAATATTTTCTGGTTATAGTTATTTCCCTGCACCAGATCCAATAAATGTGACACCGTCTGAAGACCTAGAAGTGGGGGGCGCCACTCTTAGTATATCTGGTAGTAATTTTCGGCCTGGAGTAAAAGTCAGTTTAGGTGGAGCAGCTTGTGCTGTTATATCAAGTACCTTTAATTCAATTCAATGTGTGGTGGGCCCTATTGATAAAAGAAAGGAGCTTGTTCAAATAGAGACGTTATCAGATATAGGAGGTAGCTTAGATGGCAAGTACTTTGTTATTAATACTCCAGAAAGAGCGTATGCTATTTGGTTTGATATAGGCAATACAGGGACTCCTGAACCGGCCCATGGAGTGACCAATTCAATAAAAGTACAAACAGTGCAGCTTAATGATAGCTCTTCTAAAGTTGCGTTAGCGATATTTAATGCCCTTTCTCTAAATTCTGATTTTGAAATGAGTGTTTCTCCACAGAATAATAAGTTATTTATCAAAAATAGTTTCTTTGGAGATGTTGCTGTTCCAGATATGGCAACAAGTGGATTTAATTATGTTGTATTAGAAGAAGGTAAGTCTGCACAGAGTAATGTAGATGTCATTGTGACAAATGTAGATAACCAAGAAGGCCGTATAAGCGGGGCCTTCTCTTATCGATTGGCCCCTGTTTTATCAGACTTTAACCCTAAGTCTTCTCCATTAGAGGGTGGGCAACAAATAACAATATTTGGTACTAACTTCTCAAGCGAGGCAAAGATTTTCATTGGGGAAAATATTTGTGATAAAAACGTATCCATTACAACAGGGAGTATTTCATGTGATATCCCAGCGGCAAGTCGTGGAGGTAGGGTTGATGTAAAAGTTATTAATCCGGATGACCAGTTTCAGGAAGTCGTTTTAGGTTTCGAATATTTAGAAGGGCCTATTATAACAAGTATTAATCCGATCGCTGTTCCTGCGAATCAAAATACACTAGTGGCAGTACAGGGTAAAAACTTTATTATTAATAATAATTTTAATGTAAAGGTTAATGATGTAGATTGTCTTAGTCTTTCGAACTTGTCTGCTGGGCAGTTTAATTGTTTAGTTCCTTCTTATCCAGGAGTATTAGCCACTAATACACAGTTTAAGGCAGATATCGAAGTTATTAATGGTGACGGTCAAATTTATAGATTAGAAAAGGCGATTATTTACGGAAATGGACCACAATTTGGGAGTGTTGTTGTTGATTCCTCAAAACTTCTTTTTGATGAAGGGCCTTTATCTGGAGGTCGTACAATTCAAATCAGTGGACAAAATCTTTTTCCTGGAATTAAGGTGGTCATGGGTGTCGGTACAGAATGTACAGACGTAAAAGTAATAAGTCCTACTTTACTATCTTGTGTTACTCCACCTAAAGCACAAGGTTCATACACAATCGATCTTATCGGTGTTGATGGTCAAACTGATCAATCACCAGGTAATGTGTTTACCTATCAACTGGCCCCGATTGCGACTGCTATTTCTCCATCAAGCTTTAATGAGAGTGACGCTCTACCTTTAATTAACGTATCTGGTAGTAACTTTAGAGATGGAGCTTTAATAATTATTAATGGGAAAGCCTGCAATACAAATTTTATATCAGGGCAGTCGCTTACTTGTGATTTAACGAGTCCATTAGATGGCGGAAAATATAGTGTCCAAATACTTAATCCAGATCATCAAAGTTCAATTTTAGGGAATTCATTAACAATTATTCCACGCCCTAAGGTTATTAAAGTTACACCAAGTTCAATGAGCCATAGTCTTACAAGAGAAGTTAAAATAAGAGGAGAGCATTTTGTGAATCCTCCCGTGGTAACATTTGGTGGAAACTTAGCTTGTACGCCTGTTAACTATATAGGCCCTAATGAGCTTTCTTGTACCATTACAGGTCCAGGAGAGCCTCGAAATGTTGGAGTAAGGGTCACTAATCCAGATCAACAGTTTAATTCCAATTTTAATGATGAAATTTTTTCTTTTGCAAGTCCTCCTATACTAACTCAGATTAAAAGACTTGAGCTTGCGGACTTAGGTTTAGCTCAAACTATCTCCGAAGGCCCTGTCTCTGGCGGTAATGTTATTACTATCTTTGGAAGTAATTTTTTACCTGATGCAGAGGTGTTTGTTGGTGCACAAAAATGTTCTAAAGTTGAGTATGTAGGAATAACCCAAATTAAATGTACTGTACCTCCTTCTTTAGAAGGAGAGTCTGAGGAGAGTGTATATATCATTAATCCTGATGGTATTACTAGTAACGAGTTAACTTATAAATATAACTTCCCACCTGTTCTAGAAAGTATAGATTTTAATTATGCAACTTTAAATGGCCAGAGGTTTGTTGGAGGTAACTTTATTGACTCTGTAATAACGTTATCAGGAGAATTTTTTAGGGCCGATGCCATTATTAAAGTTGGTGGACTAGAATGTAAAAGTACACCTATTTTTAATGATAGTAATTCCTATCAATGTACTATCCCAGATCCCGGTGTTTCGGGCACCTACAAAACAGGTATAGAAATTATTAATGCTGATGGGCAGTCTTCATTTTTATTTAATGCTATAACATATCAGGGCCCACCAGAAATTAACTCCATTACTCCAAATGAAGGGGCACTTTCTGGTGAAAATATACTTATTTTTGGTGAGAACTTTAATCAATTAGGCGTGGTAAGCGTTGTCGTAGACAATCTGGGTGAGTGTTCAAACGCAGTGGTGACATCAAATACAACTCTGAATTGTAGGATGCCATCTTCACCTGTGGCCGGCCCTCGCCAGATTAGAATAGTCAATGTTCTTGATAATCAAGAATCTGCAAATTTGGTTGTCTATAATTATAATGAGGCCCCTCAAATTACTTCAGTATCTTTTCTTTCACGAGCGGGTAACGTGATTAGTAACCCTAATGTTTTAATCCCAGAAAATGAGGCCAGACAAATAACAATAAATGGTCAGTTCTTTTTAGATTCTCCAGCACCTAGTATTTATATAGATAATATTCTTTGTGCTAATATCACCTATATTAGTTCTACAGAGCTTTCATGTCTATCCCTAGGTGCCGAAGCAGGCGTTAAAAATATTTCTATTGAAAACCGTGATCGACAAGTAGGAACTTTTGAAAATGCTTTAAGCTATGTAAAGACTCCTGTTGTTACCTCTATCTTAGAAGTTGTCGATGCACAAGGAGATGGAGATAAAGCAAGAGGTTCTTTAAGGGGTAATTATGAGCTTGAAATTGTTGGTGAAAATTTTCTCGGTATAGAAACTCCCGAAGTTATATTAGAAAATGGTACTTGTACATCACCAGTTTATTTATCAGATACAAAAATAAGGTGCTCATTGTCTCCAGTAAGTGGTTTTAATGGAGGTGAAGTTAAGGGGAAGGTTATACTGTTTAATGGTGCCGAAAGTGAATATAGTACGAACGCCTTCTACTTTATCGATAGACCTTTGATCGATTTGGTGTCACCTCAGGAAAACTTGGCGAACAATCCTTTATCACAAATATTTAATCTTGAAGGGCGCTTTATAGAAGAAGGTTATTACTTATGGTTTGTGGGGCCAACGACTTATCGTTCACCAATTGGAACAAACGGTTGCACCGTTTCTTCAAATAGAAATGTCGAGTGTTTTCCCATATTGTCCTATAATGGTGCCGGTTATACTAATGGTGTAGGCTCTTTGGATACTGGTGTATACGATATTGTTATTTCGGATAATGCTAATAGTTCTTCATGTAATCAAAATAATGGTGAATATTGTTCTGTTTTGGAAAACGGTATTGCTTTTTATGGGCCTCCAGCAATATCTGGTATCGTACCAAATCAAGGAACGACTGATGAAACAATAGAAAATACACGTGTGACAATTACAGGTAGTAACTTTGTCGGTCCTATCAATGTTTTTGTCGGTGATGAAGAGGCCGTTGGTTGTTTATTAACTTCGCAGACAGAAATAACAAACTGTCTTATACCGACACTCGAAGCTGGTTATAAATCTTTACAACTTTATACTAAATATCAGGACCCCACTTTGGAACAAAATATAATTCAAAATAATGCTATTCTTTATCAAGAACCACCAATGATAACAGGTATTAATGGAGGTCAAGGAGTAGGTGGGAATATATTTTCAATAGCAGGTGGAGAACCTTTAACTGTAACGGGAACAAATCTTAATTTAAATGGAGAATCGACTATATCGATTGATGGGGTTGATTGTCCTATATTCGATAGATCTGCAACAGTTCTAAAGTGTACGACTCCCAATAGTCTTTCTACTGGCCTTTATGATGTGATTATTGATTCTCCCTATCCAGTTTTGCAGAGTTCAACATCACCAGAACAATTCGATGCTCAAATATCCCAACTTGACTTATCAGAGCAGAGCTATGATTTTGGAGAGTCAACACAAGACTTAACTAAAACATTTACACTTACCAATAATGGAAACGTTGCGGCCAGAGTTAGTATTATAGACCCAGTAACATCAGTGAACTCCACAACCAAAAATAATGGTTTTACCATTTCAAATAATGGCTGTGGAGATTCCAATGCAGATGATGTTTTAGTAGGCCCTGGCGGAAGCTGTAGTTTTACAGTTACCTTTTGGGGAGGGTATCAAGAGGAGGATGCTTTTTTTGGCCCAATAAGTGAAAATATTGTTATCAGTGCTACGGATGGTGCTTCAGCTACGGTTCAATTATCAGCAGAGAGAGTTAAGATAGTTTACAAGTTTAGCTTTACTGATAATACAACAGAAAAAAATAAAATATTTTCAGATATAGATGATAAGGATCAAAGTAATAATAGATGTACAGAAACATGGGATGACTATTCAATTACAAATACAGGTAATACTCCTTCCTCTATATCCGTCCAAACAGTTCCTAATGCAACTGGCGGAGATAGATTTTACTT